>NZ_JBFATS010000032.1:0-54416 GCF_040678435.1 Streptomyces sp. NPDC052682
GGCGCCAGGGCTGGTCTGGTGCACGGGGCGCTGGGGGAGCGTGACGGCGACGCCCGCCGCCCGCCACCGCTCCGCCAGTGCCGCCCCGCGCTCGGCGTACGCGCCGAGGGAGGTTCCGCCGTCGCCGGGGCACAGGGCGAGCGCCTCGGCCGCGTTGGGGGTGACGAGCCGGGCGCCGGGCACGGGCGCGTCGCCCTTGGGATGGGGGTCCCACACCAGCGGGGTCCGGTGGGCCACCGCTTCCAGGTGCGGGCGCAGCGCGTTCGCCGTGTGGCGGCCGTAGTCGGCGACCAGGACGGCGTGCGCGCCGGACAGCGCCTCGCGCACCGCGTCGTCGGGTTCGCCGGGCTCGCCGCCGCCCCGGTCGATGCGCACCACGGGCCGGCCGCCCGCCAGGATGCGGGTCTTGACCGGCAGGGTGCCCCTGAGGGGGATCTCCAGGAGCCGGACCCGGCCGTACAGGTCGTGGCGTACGGCCTCGCTGGCGTCGTCGTCGCCGAGCGCGGTCACCAGGACGACCTCCCGGCCGCCCCGGGCCGCGAGGGCGGCGGCCAGGCCGGCGCCGCCGGGGTGGCAGCGGTCGGCGGTGACGTCGACGACGGGGGCGGGCGCGTCGGGGGCGAGGCGGGTGGCGACGCCCTCGATGTCCTCGTCGAGCAGGACGTCCCCGACGACGGCGAGCGGCTTGGGTGCGGTCATGACGCCCTCCCGTGGGTGGTGACGGTGCGCCGGGCCACCGGTGTGGAGACGACCGCGTCGAACGCCTCGCACAGCAGGTGCACGGCGACAAGGTGGGTCTCCTGGACGGTCGCGGTGCTCCCGGCGTCGACGCACAGCGCCTCGTGGGCGGCCTCGGCCAGGGGATTCGGGCCGCGCCCGGTCAGGGCCCACACGCGCAGACCCGTCTGCCGGGCCGTGACGGCCGCCGCGATGAGGTTGGCGCTGCGGCCCGAGGTGGACAGCAGCACCAGGACGTCCCCGGGGCGGCCGTGGGCGGTGACCTGACGGGCGTAGACGTGGTCGAAGCCGTAGTCGTTGCCGATGGCGGTCACGCTGGAGGTCTCGGCGTGCAGGGAGATCGCCGAGTAGGCGCGCCGCTCCTGGCGGTAGCGGCCGACCAGTTCGGCGGTCAGGTGCTGGGCCTGGGCGGCGCTGCCGCCGTTGCCCGCGGCGAGCAGCCGGCCGCCGTCGGTGAGGACGGCGGCGAGCCGGACGCCCCAGTCCGCGAGCTGTTCCAGGCCCTGGTCGCGGAGCCGGCCGAGGGCCTCTTCCAGCGACCGGCAGTGCAGGCGCGCGGCATCGAGCGCGAGGTGAGCGGGGTGTTCGGTCATGCTGATCGGGTGGACCGCCTCGGCAGGACGGCGGCGGGACCCGCACCTCCCTTCGGACTTCGGCGGATCCTTCGTGTGTGGATGTCGGCGGATCCTTCGTGTGCCGGCTGTCGCGGAGCGTCGGCGAACCCATCGGACTTCCGGTACCGGCGAACCCATCGGACTTCCGGTACCGGCGGGCTCTTCGTGCTGCGGGCGCCGGCGACATCCGCGGCTCACGGAACCGGGGCCTTGGCCGGTCAGCCGGACCCCGTCGCCGCGGTTTCGGCGTCGAGGACCGCGCAGTACGCCGTCTCGGTGGCCGCCGCGACCTGGGTCCAGCCGTAGCGGCTGAGGACCCGGCGGCGGCCGGCCACGCCGCAGGCCTCGCGGGCGGCCGGGTCGGCGAGCAGTCCGGCGACGGCCCGGGCGAGGGCCTCGGGGTTGCCGGGCGGCACGAGCCGTCCGGTGCCCGGGTCGGCGACCGTGTCGAGCTGCCCGCCGACCGCGCTGGCCACCACGGGCACTCCGCAGGCCATGGCCTCCAGCGGCACGATGCCGAACGGCTCGTAGTCGGCGGGGCACACCACCACGTCGGCGGAGCGCAGCAGCGGCGGCACCTGGTCGCTGGGCACACCGCCGGTGAACCGCACCCGGTCGGCGACGCCCGCGTCCCGGGCGATGCCGCGCAGTCGCCGCACCTCCGGGTCGTCGTCGAGCCGCTCCCTCGGGGGGCCGCCGACCACGAGGAGCTCGGTGTCGGGCAGCCGGGCGAGCGCGGCCACGGCCACCGCTGCGCCCTTGCGGGGCACGAGCCGGCCGAGCTGGAGGATCCGGTGGCGGTACGGCCCCCGCGGCGCTGCCTGTCCCTTCGGGGTGAACAGGCCGGTGTCCACCCCGCACGGCACGATGAGGGCCTTGTGGGCGGGAATGCCCATCCGGGCCAGCTCCATGACCTCGTCCCGGCAGGTGGCGATGATGCGGTCGCAGCCGAGGCCGACCTCGATCTCGCACGGGATGCGCTCGGGCGGGCTGGTGTCGGCGAGCCGCTGGTGGCGCCGCTTGACCGTGCCGAGCGCGTGGTACGTGTGCAGCAGCGGCAGGCCGCGTTCCCGGGCGGCGCGCAGCGAGGCCAGGCCCGACATCCAGAAGTGCGAGTGCACCAGGTCCGGTGCGCGCCTGCGCCAGATACCCGCGAGGTAGTGCCCGAACTCGTCCATGTAGGGCAGCAGTTCGTCCTTGGGCAGCGGTTCGGGCGGCCCGGCGGGCACCAGGTGCACCTCGACGCCGTCGCGCAGCGGCACCCGGCCGGGCGGGTCGGGCGAGTCGCGCCGGGTGTAGACGGTGACGCGGTGGCCCCGGTCGGCGAGGGCGCCCGCGAGACAGGCGACGTGCACGTTCTGCCCGCCGGCGTCCACCCCGCCGAGTACGGCGAGGGGGCTGGCGTGCTCCGAGACCAGTGCGATGGACAGCACGCCCGGGTCGAGAGGGTCGCCGCCGCCGAGCGGGCCGGTGGGGAGGGGGCTGAGGGTGGGGGTCATGAGCACACCTCCGTGAACAGGCGCTCCCAGTCGGTCAGGAAGCGCTTGAGCCCGTACCGTTCGAGGGCCGCCTGCCGGGCGCGCCTGCCGGCCTCGGCCGCGGCCTCGGGTTCGTGCAGGTAGCGGCGGGCGGCGCGGGCCAGGACGTCGGGGCGGGTGGAGAGCACACCGGCGCCGGGCGGCACCGCCTCGACCGCCTCGGTGGTGGCGAGGGCCAGCACGGGCAGGCCCAGGTGCATCGCCTCCAGCAGGGACAGGCCGAGGGAGGTCCAGCGCACCGGGTGGAGGTACATGCGGCGCTCGGCCAGGGCCGTGTGCAGCTCCCGCTGCGGCAGGTCGGCGGTGCGGCACCGGTCCTCGGGAAGCCCGAGGTGCCCGGCCAGGCCCTCGGTGCCCATGCCGAACACGTCCAGCGGCACCGCCTCGGCCAGCCCGGGCAGCAGGTCCGTACCGGTGTACCGGCCGCGCCGGACCGGCTCGTTGACGACGACGGCGGCCCGGGCGAGGCGGCCGGTGTAGCGGTGCCCGGGGTCGACGACGCCGTGCTCGATCACCTCGGTGCGGGTGGTGCCGCAGTCCCAGAACAGCCGGTTGAAGTGGGTGACGTGCACGATCGTCACATCGTCGCGGTCGGCCAGCGGGTGGCGGGTGCCGGGGACGTCGCCGTCCGGGGCGTTGTGCTCCAGGTAGACGGCCGGGAGGTCCCTGCCGGGCCGCCGTCCGCCGAGCCATCGCCCGGCCAGCTCCAGCTCGTGCGGGCGCTGCAGCAGGACCAGGTCGAACGGCGTGTCGCGCAGTTCCTCCGGGGTGGCCTCGCGGACGGAGGCGGGCCAGGAGAACGTGCGGGCCCGCCCGAGGCCGTCGGGGTCGCGGCCCGGGGTGACGGGGACGACGTAGGTGTGCGGGCCCTGGACGAACGCCGTCGTCCATGAGCCGTGCACATGCCACAGCAGGATGTTCATACGGCAGCTCCTCGCTCCGTCTGCTCCCCCTGGTCCGCCCGGCTGTCCTCCAGCGCCGCGACGGCGGCGAGCACCTCGGCGTCGCCGATGCCGTCGAGGCAGGGGTGGCCCGGCAGCGGGCAGTGCCGGGCCCGGGTGTCCGCGCAGGCCGCGCGCTGGTCGCCGAGCAGGATGTGCGGCACGCCGTACGGCGCCCACCGCTCGGCGGGGACGACCGGCGCGAACAGGCTGACGACGGGTGTGCCGACCGCGGCGGCCAGGTGGGCGGGGCCGGTGTTGCCGGCCACGACCACGCTCGCCCGGGCCAGGACGCCCGCGAGCTGCGGCAGGTCGGTGGCGCCGCCCAGGTCCAGCGCGTGCCGGCCGGCGACGTCGGCGGTCCGCCGCTCCGCCCGGCCTCCGGTGACCACGACCCGGTAGCCCTCGGCGGACAGCGCGGCCACGGCGCGTGCCGCCCGCCCGGGGCTCCAGGCCCGGGCGGGCACGGCGGCGCCGGGGTGGACGACGACGTACGGTTCCGGTCCGGTCAGGTGGGTGGTGTCCGGCGGGGGCGTGACGCGCAGCCGGCCGTCGTCCCCGGGCGGCAGTGGAAAGCCCGAGGCCGCCGCCAGGTCCAGGGCGGCCTGGACCTCGTGGCGGTGGGGCAGGCGGCGGTGCCGCAGGTCCAGCAGCGCACCCGGGTAGTCCTCGCTGTCGGCGGCGATCCAGCCGACCCCGGCGAGCCTGAGCAGCAGGGCGACGGGCAGCGGGCTCTGGTGGTACGACACCAGCACCAGGGCCCGGTCGAAGCGCCCGGCCGTCAGGGTGTCCATCAGCTGCCGGGTCGCGGCCCGGGTGACCGGCGGGGGCTCGAGACCCACCCAGGGCGCGTCGTAGGTGAGGACCTCGTCCACGCCGGGCAGCAGCCGCCCCGCCGCCGCGCCCTGCGGTCCGCACAGCAGCGCGGTGTACGCCGAACCGGCCGCGACGGCCCGTACGGCGGGCCCGGCCAGCAGCACGTCGCCCGCGCTGTCCAGGCGGACCACGAGGGTGCGGGGCGGGCGGCGGCGGTTCATCGTGCCTCTTCCCGTACCGGGGCGAGGGAGTGCCTGAGGGCCGGGGGCAGCAGGAGGCGGACGGCGCCGAGCAGGTCGTAGGCGGTGGCGTCGGCCGCCGCGATCTCCTCCGGGCTGGTGAGCGAGGTGGGCACCAGGACGCCGCGGGCTCCGGCGGCGCGGGCGGCGTCCATGTCGGCGCCGATGTCGCCGACGACGACGGTGCGTTCGGGCGGCACCCCGAGCCGCCGGCAGGCGGCCAGGACGAGGCCGGGGGCGGGTTTGCGGCAGGCGCAGCCGTCCGCCGGCCCGTGCGGGCACACCGCCCAGACGGCGAACCGCCCGAGCAGGTCCTCGATGCGCCGTCGTACGGCCTCCACCTGACGGGATGTCAGCAGGCCGCGGGCGACGCCGGACTGGTTGGTCACGACCCCGGCGGGGATGCCCGCCGCCCGGACGGCGGCCACGGCCTCCCGGGCCGTCGGCATGAGAGCGACTTTCTCCGGGTCGCCGTTGTAGGGGACGTCGGTGACCAGGGTGCCGTCGCGGTCGAACAGCACGGCGGCCGGGAGCGTGCCCTCCGGGCCGCCGGGCGGCGAGGCGGGGGCGGGTTCGCCGAGCAGCCAGGGGCCGCTCAGCGGGGGTCTCGGGGTGGCGGGCCGGGTCATGACCGCAGCCGTTCCCTGACCACCGGGCGTGGCTCCGGCGGCCACTGCCCCGCCGCGGACGGGCGGTGCGGCGGCGTCGCCCGGTACCGCAGCCGCCCTCGCAGCCAGTGCCAGGTCGCCGCGGGCGGGATGAGGAGGCTGGTGAGGAGCATGGTGGCGATCTCGTCGCGGGTGCGCGGCCCGGGCACGATCCGCGCCAGGGCGAACTCGCTGGTGCCCGCCAGCCAGAGGGCGGCGCAGGCACCCGCCGCGCGGTGCCGGCCGGACAGGGCGCCGCCCAGGGCCGCCACCGCGGCCGCCGTCACCGCCAGGTGCCCGGGCAGGCGTCCTCGGGGGGCGCCCGCCCGCCGCCACCAGGCGCGGCCGTGCAGGCGGGTCATGAGCACGTCGTCGGCGTTGCCCGCCTGGAGCCGGAGGGAGATCCAGCGGTCGGCGGGCCGTACCGGATGCCGGGTGGTGCGGCGGCCCTCGGCCAGACTCCAGCCGGCGTCGAGCAGCCGCAGGGCGAGGTCGGCGTCCTCGCGGAAGGCCCGCCGGAAGCGTTCGTCGAAGCCGCCGACGGCTTCCAGCGCCGTGCGCCGCAAGGCCATGTCGGCGGTGATCCAGCGAGCCGTGGCGAGCCCGGCCGTGGTGCGTTCCCAGTCGGTGGGGCGGCGGTCGGCGGGCAGCGGCACCTCGATACGGGCGCCGACGGCGGCGGTCCAGCCGGTCGCCGCGGCGATGTCCAGGGCGAGGTCGTCGCCCCAGGTGGGGCCGGGGACGACGTCGTCGTCGAGGAAGACGATCCACGGCGCGTCCCCGGCCGCCCGCCATCCGGCGTTCCGCGCGGCCGCGGGCCCGCGTCCCCCGCCGGGGACGACCATGGTGCGGGTGCGCAGGGCGGGCGGGACGTCCGCCGCGAGCGTGCCGGCCGGGTCCGGCCGGTCGTCGACGAGGACGACGCGCTCCGGGCCCGGCCCGCTGGTCTCGGCCAGCGCGCGCAGGCAGGCGCCCAGACTGGGGCGGCCGAGCGTGGGGATCACCACCGCGTAGGTGCTCATACCGTCGCCCGCGCCCATCGCGCCGTGCCCGGTGATCCTGCGGTTCCCGCGGCCTGCGCCGTCGCCGTTCATCGCGTCGTCCTCCCTCATCGCGGGCCCCCCGCGTCGCCGGAGCGGAACAGGTCGCCGCGGCGGATCGCGTACGGGCCGATGGCCAGCAGGTCCACGGGCGAGGAGCCGAAGCACTCCAGGGCGTCGCGCGGGTCGTCCACCATGGGCCGGCCGGCCGTGTTGAGACTGGTGTTGACGACCACGGGCAGTCCGGTGAGCTTCTCGAACTCGCCCAGCATCCGGGCCACCAACGGCTCCTGCGCCGGGTCGACGGTCTGGATGCGGGCGGTGCCGTCCACGTGGACGACGGCGGGGATGCGGTCCTTCCACGCCTCGGCCACGTCGTGCACGAAGAGCATGTACGGACTGGGCAGCGGCCCGTCGAAGATCCCGGCGGCCCGGTCGGCGAGCACCATCGGCGCGACGGGCCGGAACTGTTCGCGGCCCTTGACGTCGTTGAGCCGCTCCAGGTTGCCCGCGTGCCCGGGGTGGGCGAGCAGCGAGCGGTGGCCGAGGGCACGGGGGCCGTACTCGGAGCGGCCCTGGAACCAGGCCACGATCGCGTTGTCCGCCAGGGCGCGGGCCACGGTCGCGGCGATGTCCGGGGGCCGCTCGAAGGGGACGGCGGCCGTCTTCAGCCAGGCGCCCAGCTCCGCGTCGGACCAGTCCCGGCCGAGGTCGGCCCCGGTCATGGGCTCGACCTGGTCGCCGCCGGTCGCGGACAGCAGCAGGGCGCCGCCCAGGGCCGTACCGGCGTCACCTGCCGCGGGCTGCACCCACACCCGTGCGAAGGGCCCCTCGCGGGCTATGCGCGTGTTGGCGACGCAGTTGAGGGCGACGCCTCCGGCCAGGGTGAGCACGCTGTCGTGGGTGCGGCCGTGCAGCCAGCGCGCCAGGTCCAGCAGTGTCTCCTCCAGCACGGCCTGCGCGCTCGCCGCCAGGTCGGCGTGGTCCTGGGTCCACGGCTCGTCCGGGCGGCGCGGCGGGCAGAACTCCCGCCAGGGCACGCCGGTGGCGTGGAAGCCGCCGTCGCCGGTCGGGTACACGTGGCGGCTCAGCCCGGCGCGCATGCGGGGCCGGCCGTGGGAGGCGAGCGCCATCACCTTGAACTCGTCACTGGAGCGCAGGAATCCGAGGTGCTCGGTGAGTTCCTCGTAGACCAGGCCGAGGGAGTGCGGCAGTTCCTGGGCGTGCAGCGCCTCCAGCCGGTCGCCGACGCGGCGGGCGGCCAGGTGGGAGGCGCTCTCGCCCCGGCCGTCCAGGACGAGGACCGAGGAGTTCCCCGCGTCCGGCGCGGCGAAGGCGCCGGAGGCGGCGTGGGCCATGTGGTGCGGCACGAACCGGACGATGCCGGGGTCCAGGCCGGGCAGCGCGGTCTTCAGGAACCCGGGTGCCTCGCGGGCGTAGGTCAGCCGCAGGTGGTCCCAGGGGTCGTCCAGGCCCAGGGCGTCGGCGGGCCGGGCGAGGGCCGGGTCGAAGGAGTAGGTGACCGCGTCGAGGTCCTGCGGGCGCAGTCCGGCCCGCCTCAGGCACCAGGCGGCGGCCTGCTCGGGCAGCTCCCAGGCGGAGAACGGCACGGGCCGCTTGCCGTGCTTGCGCCGGGAGAACCTCTCCTCCTCCGCGGCGGCGACGGTCCGCCCGTCGATCACCAGGGCGGCAGCGGGATCGTGGAAGAGGGCGTTGATTCCGAGGATGCGCATGGGGTGGCGGGCCTTTCGGGAATCGGGGCGCAGGCGCCCGGGCACGGCCGGCGACGCTCCGGCGGTCAGCGGTCGGTTTCCTCGCGGAACTCGCGGAACCAGGCGATCGTGCGGCGCAGGCCCTCCTCGGCGCCCACGCGCGGCTCCCAGCCGAGCTTGTCGCGGGCCAGCGTGATGTCCGGGCAGCGCACGGCCGGATCGTCCACCGGACGGTCGATGAACCGGATCTCCGAGTCGGAGCCGGCCAGGTCGATGACGAGGCGGGCCAGCTCCAGCATGGTGATCTCGGACGGGTTGCCGATGTTCACCGGGCCGCGCATGCCGTGCGCGGCCGCCGCGAGGATGCCGTGCACGGTGTCGTCGACGTAGCACAGGGACCGGGTCTGGTGTCCGTCGCCGGTGACGGTGAGGGGTTCGCCGTCCAGGGCCTGGCGGACGAAGGTGGGTACGGCCCGCCCGTCGTGGCCCCGCATGCGGGGGCCGTAGGTGTTGAACAGCCGCACGATGCAGGTGTCGGTGCCGTGGGTCTCGGCGTAGGCCGTGGTCAGCGCCTCGCCGAACCGCTTGGCCTCGTCGTAGACGCTGCGCGGGCCGACCGGGTTGACGTTGCCCCAGTAGCGCTCGTTCTGCGGGTTCTGCTGGGGGTCGCCGTACACCTCGGAGGTGGAGGCCAGGACGAAACGGGCGCCGCTGGTGCGGGCCAGCTCCAGGGCGTGGCCGGTGCCGACGCTGCCGGTCTGCAGGGTGTGCAGCGGCAGCCGCAGGTAGTCGGCGGGGGACGCCGGGGAGGCGAAGTGCAGGACCAGGTCGGGGGGCCGCTTGACGGATATCCCCTCGGTGACGTCGGCCTGCACCAGGGTGAAGCCGGGCCGGTCGAGCAGGGGCGTGATGTTCTCGGGCCGGCCGGAACTGAAGTCGTCCACGCAGGTGACGGCCGCGCCCGCGTCCAGCAGGGCGGCGCACAGATGGGAGCCGACGAAGCCCGCGCCGCCGGTGACGACGGCGTGTTCCCAGCTCCGGGTGAGGGCGGTGGTCATCTCGGTCTCTCCTCCGTCAGCGGCATGGGTGCCCGGCACGACGGTCGCGCCTCGGGCCGCCGAGGGTGGCCGGAGGCCGTCGAGCCCACGCTCAGCCTCCGCCTCCTGCGCGGCCGGGGCACGGTCGCGTACGGCAAACCGGTGAAACACGCAGCGTGACCGGACGGTTGCGCGGGACTGCCGCGCAGGTCACGGCACGATCGGCCTCCGCCGCGCTGTCCACCTCGAAGGGGCGCGGAGACCTGAGCGGCCGGCCGCGCACGGCCCTCGGCCGCCGGGCAGCCCCGGGTGGCGCCGTGTGTCAGGCGATGAGCGCGCGCCCCGGCTTGAGCAGCTCGACGAGCTGGGTCTGGTGCAGCTCGGCGACGGGCGCGAGCAGGTCGGGATGGCGCAGCAGCGCCGCCGCCCGCCGGTCGCTGTCGTCGGGCGCGAGCAGCCGCCGGAACCCGGCGGACGTGCCGGTGGCGTGACCGCCCTCGGCGACCGCGGCGACCGCGAGCGCGGCCAGGTCCGGGTCGGCGAGCAGGCAGGCCGCCCAGCTCGCGAGGACCTCGTCGACCCAGGTGCGCCAGGCGTGCGCGTCGGCGTCCGCGGTCACGGCCGGGTCGGCGCCGGTCACCCAGTCGAGCCGGGCGGAGCCGCCGGGGCCCGCCATGCCGAGCAGGGCGGCGTCCATCGCCGTCGGGTACCTGAGCCGGGCCGCGACCGTCACGGCCTGCCGCGCCTGCACCTCGCACAGGGCGCAGGCCAGCGCCCCGCCGGAGGCGGGGAAGGCGCGCGTTAGCCACTGGGCGGTCGCCGCGATGACCGGGGAGAGATCTGCTTGCACTGCCGGGCCGTCCGAGCTGCTGGGGAGGAGGTCTGCCCGAAAAAGGTAGCTGCCGCCTCCTGCCCGTAACCATGTGCCGGACCTCCTCGGGGACGTGGCTTCGGCCACACCTCGCGCCCGCCCGGCGGCTCACCGTGGCTTCAGCCCGCCCCGGCGGATCACCAGAAGCGGTGCGTGAGGGCGGGCTGGTGGAGGGCCTCCACGGCGTCGCGCAGCCGCAGGGCGACGCTGATGGTGGCGCGCAGGGCCGAGGGGCGGACGGACTGGGCGGTCTCGGTGGCCAGGACCAGCAGGCAGGCCGCGGCCTGTTCGACGACGGACACGGGCAGGGCGTAGTCGTGGTCGGCGGCCGTGCGGAACGCCTTCAGGGGGATCCCCGCTCCGTCGATGGTCCGCTGGGCGGCCCGTTCGAGGTGCTCCACGGCCTCCTCGCAGAGGGGCGCGGGCAGGGTGATGGTGCGCGGGAACGATGAACTGGTCATGCCCCGACTGGTCCCCCGCGTCCTGCGCGTTCGATCGGCGCGGGGCGGGTTTTCACCCGTACCGCGTTGCCTGCCGCCGGGGCCTGGCCGTGCGGTCCGCGGTCGTAGTGTGGTGGCCGTGCGTTCGATCACCAGACTGGACAGGACCGACACGACCGGAGCGGCCGCATGCGGGCAGGCCCGCCGATGACCGCCGAGCGGCCGGGGGCCGCCGCGGCCCGGCTCACCGGACTTGCCGTCACCGGTGAGCGGCCGCTGTCCGGATCGCTCGCCGAGGTGAGCGTCGACGGCGGCCGGGTGGTGATGGTCAAGCGGGGTGACGCTGCGGGGGCGGTCAGGGCCGAGGCGGCCGGACTGCGCTGGCTCGCCGAGGCGGGTGCCGTCCGCGTCCCGGCCGTGCGCGGCGAGGACGAGACCTGGCTGGTCACCGACCGGGTCGCGCAGGGGCGGGCGAGCCGTGGGGCCGCGCTCCGCTTCGGGCGGGACCTGGCCGCGCTGCACGCGTGCGGCGCGCCCGCGTTCGGGGCTCCGCCGCCGGGCGGCCCGGCCGACGCGTACATCGGGCTCGCGCCGATGCGCAACGTGCCGGGCGACGACTGGCCGCGCTGGTACGCCGAGCACCGCGTCCTGCCGTATCTGCGGCGCGCGGTCGACCAGGGCACCGTGCGGCCCGGCGAGGCGCCCGTCGTCGAGCGGCTGTGCGCGCGGCTGCCGGAGCTGGCGGGTCCCCCGGAACCGCCCGCCCGGCTGCACGGCGACCTGTGGAACGGCAATGTGCTGTGGGGCGCCGACGGGCGGGTGTGGCTGATCGACCCGGCCGCGCACGGCGGGCACCGGGAGACCGACCTGGCGATGCTCCGCCTGTTCGGCTGCCCCCACCTGGAGCAGATGCTGGAGGGCTACCAGGAGGCGGCCCCGCTCGCCCACGGCTGGGAGCGACGCGTCGGCGTGCACCAGCTGTTCCCGCTGCTGGTGCACGCCGTGCTGTTCGGCCGCGGCTACGCCGAACAGGCCCTGACGGTGGCCCGTGAGGCGCTCGGCCGCTGAGGTCTCACCGCGTGACGACGTGGTGCGCGTCGGGGACGCAGTGGGTCATGGTGAGTCCCTCGACGTCCCGGGGCGGGTTCTTGCCGAGGTTGGCCAGGCGCTCGCGGTCCTCGTCGGTGAGGTCCTGGTTCGCCAGCGGCTCGAGGTGGGCGACGTCCTGCGGGCCGATGCCGAGGCCGTCGCCGACGCGCAGCCCGAGGTCGTTCTCGACCAGCAGGAAATGCCACACCATGCGTTCCTGCACGGGCCGGTCGCACTGGGAGAGCTGGTCGACGAGGTTCTTCACCAGGTCGTCGCGCTCCCACTCCTCCATCAGCAGGTAGCGCTGGCCGGCCTGGACGTAGTCGTTGGTGCGGGGGATGCGCTTGCGGGTGAGCCGGCCGCGGATCTCCGGGCCCTGCTCGTCGTGCGCGGGGTGCTCGGCCTCGCGCAGCCCGCCCCGCAGGGACGGCTCGTAGGTGACGTCCGGGTTCTCGCCCCCGCCGTCCACGTGGTAGGCCATGGCGCCGTCGCGCTGGTTGGTGCGCACGTCGGCGTTCTTCGGCTGGTTGACGGGCAGCTGGAGGTAGTTGGGGCCGACCCGGTAGCGCTGGGTGTCGCTGTAGGAGAAGGTGCGGCCGACCAGCATCTTGTCGTCGGAGAAGTCCAGGCCGTCGACGAGGACGCCGGTGCCGAAGGAGATCTGCTCGTTCTCGGCGAAGAAGTTCTCCGGCATCCGGTTCAGTACCATCCGCCCGACCGGTTTCGGCGGGAACTCCTGCTCGGGCCAGGTCTTGGTGTCGTCCAGCGGGTCGAAGTCCAGCTCCGGGTGGTCGTGGTCGTCCATCAGCTGGACGAGCAGTTCCCACTCCGGGTGGTCGCCGCGCTCCACCGCCTCGTACAGGTCCTTGGTGGCGTGCCCGAGGGTGCGCGCCTGGACGTTGGCCGCGTCCTCGGCGGTCATGCTGCGCACGCCCTGCCGGGGCATCCAGTGGTACTTGACGAGTTTGGTGTCTCCGTCGGCGTTGACCCACTTGTAGGTGTTGACGCCGAAGCCCTGCATGTGGCGGTAGTCGGCGGGGATGCCGCGCGGGCTGAACAGGTTGACCAGCATGTGCATCGCCTCGGGCGTCTGCGACATGAAGTCGAAGATGCGCCTGGGCTGCTGCTCGAAGGTGACCGGGTCGGGCTTGAGGGCGTGGATGACGTCGGGGAACTTGATGGCGTCCCGGATGAAGAAGACACCCAGGTTGTTGCCGACGAGGTCCCAGTTTCCGTCCTCGGTGTAGAACTTCACCGCAAAGCCGCGCGGGTCGCGGGCGGCCTCGGAGGAGTCGCGTCCGCCGATGACGGTGGAGAACCGGACGGCCACGTCGGTGCGCTTGCCGGGTTCCTGGAACAGCTTGGCCCGGGTGTAGCGGCTGATCGGCTCCTCGCCCCAGGTGCCGTACGCCTCGAAGAAGCCGTACGCGGTGACGCCGCGGGCGTGCACGACCCGCTCGGGGATGCGTTCGCGGTCGAAGTGGCTGATCTTCTCGAGGAACTGGTAGTTCTCCAGCGTGGCGGGCCCGCGGGCGCCGATGGTGCGCTGGTTCTGGTTGTCGTGGACGGGGTGGCCCTGGCGGTCGGTGAGCACCTTTCGGCCGTCGTCCCGCTCGGGGCCGGTACCGGATACGTCCGTCATAGAGTGGCTTCCTTCGGCTCGTGGCCGGTGGCGCCCGGACACAGCGGCGGGCGGCCCCGGCCGGTGACGGCGGACGGCCCGGGTACCCGGGCGTGCGCCGGCCCTCACCCGCCTTCACGCCGATGTCCGGTCACAGCCGCCGGTCACGGCGCACGATCCAGAGCATGACGAGCACCAGCACGATCCACACCGCCGTGACGGCGGCCGGCCCCGCGAGGAGATGGCCGTAGGCGTAGGCGGGCAGGGCGGCGACGACGGCGAACCAGGCCAGCAGGCCGTACCGGCCCAGCGCATTGCGCCGGTCCCGGCGTGGGCGGCGCAGCAGGACCGCTCCGGCCCCCACGCCGTAGCACCCGGCCGTCAGCAGGGCGAGGGCCGCCGCCATGGACGACTGAGCACCGTCCCGACCCGCGGCCGGCTCTCCCGCCTCGGCGAGCTCCAGGGCGCCCAGCGCCACGAGGACGGCCCCGAGGAGGACGGCGGCCACGGCCCAGCCCCGCAGCCGGCGGGCCCGTGCGTGCCGCTGGGCCTCGGCCGGCGTCACCCCCGTCAGCCGCCTGCGCTCGGCCCGCTCCCGGGCACGCCGGGCGGCCCGCAGCCGCTCCCGGCGCAGCCGCACAGCGCGCTCGCGGTCCCGCTCCCTGGGCCCCCGCCGCGCTGCCGCCATCGCCCCGCTCCCCCCGTGCCGGTGCGGGAAGTCTCGCAGCGGGGCAGGGGCCGGTCGAGAGGTACGGCCGCTTCCGCACGGCCGCCCCCCGGTACCGGCGAGGCCGGGCCCTCAGCGGGCCAGGAACCAGTCGATGGCCTTGGTCAGTTCCGCGGGCTTCTCCACCGGCAGTTCGTGGCCGGCGTCCAGGATGCGGATCACCGCGTCCGGGTAGGCCTTGGCCATCCGCAGCATCTGGCGCACCGGGAGCTGGACGTCGTAGTAGCCGTGCACCATCAGCGTCGGCACGCGGATCTCGGCGACCCGGTCGAGGACGTCGAAGGCCCGCATGGCGGAGTACAGCGTCATGACCACCTCGCGGGGCGTGTTCGCCGAGGCGCGGATGTACGCGCGGACCTCCTCGCGCGGGAAGCCCGGGGCGAAGGCCCGCTGGATGTTGGCGGCGACGAACAGCTTGAACGGGACGAGGGTGGAGGCCGCCATGAGCAGGCCGCGGCCGCGGCTGTAGGTCATGCGGCCGATGGAGTTCACCAGCACCATGCGCTCGACCCGGCCGGGATGGGTGAGGGCGATGGTCTGGCAGATCATGCCGCCCATCGAGTGGCCGACGAGCACGCACCGGTCGACGCGGAGGTGGTCCAGGAGGGCGACGACGTCCTGCGCCAGCTCCTCGATGGTGCGGGCCCCCGCACCGGTGCTCTCCCCGTGCCCGCGCAGGTCGAGCCGGATCACCCGCCGCCGCGGACGGAAGTGCTCCATCTGGTGGTCCCAGCGGTGCCGGTCGGCCGTCCAGCCGTGCACGAGGACCAGGGGCACCTCTTCAGTGTCGCGGGGGCCCTCGTCGTCGTAGGTGAGTCTGGCTCCGTCGACATCGAGCTGCGGCATGGGGGCCTCCTGCGGGCGCGGTCCGGTTACTGACGCGTACGGTAACCGGCGGCCGGGGCGGTCGTCACCGCTGCTCGCCGCGAGAGGGGGTACCGGCACGGCGAAGGCCCGGGCACCGTGCTCGCACGGTGCCCGGGCCCGGAGGGCCGGCGCGTGTCAGCCGCCGTTCAGCCGCGAGCGCAGGAGTGCCTTGCCCAGCTCGGCGCCCTTGCGGCTGTCCGCCTGTGCCTTGCGGAACAGTTCCGCGACCTCGCTGTCCTTCTCACGCTCCGCGTCCTGGATGTACTGCTCCAGACGCAGCGCGTTGCTCAGGCACGACTCGACGTACCAGATGAGGTTGTAGTCCTTGTCCTTGGTACCGGTCACGCCGCCGGTCTCGGTCTCACTGGTCATGCGGGCCTCCTTTTCGCGGTACTCGCCGCGGGTGCCGGGGCCCGGGCCCGCGGCACCCGGGATGGGACCTCTTCAGCGCGGGCCGGGTACCCGCCCTGGCGCGGCACACACACGGCCGTCTCCCGGCCCGCGCCGTCCGGCGACGGACCGGCCCAGACAGGGCAACTCGCCCGCCGCGTGCGGAAATTCACCTGAGCGGGACAGAACCGGAGATCCGCTGCACGGAACCGGAGAGACGCCGGTCACTTTCCATAACGAAGTGCCGTAACACCGTGCGAGAGCGATCGATGACGGTGTGTACTGTGCTCCGAGCGCCTCGCCGAAGAGCCCTCGGACCGACCGCGCCCTGCCCGACCACGCCTGGACCGCCCCCAGGACCGACCACCCCTGGAACCGACTCGATGATCGAACTGCCGGACCTGGCCGTCGGCGGCCTCGCCGCCGGCACCCTGTCCGCGCTCGCCCTCGGCGGCGGGCTGCTGCGGTCCCGGCGCCAACTGGCCGCGCAGCGCAGGAAGACGGCCGCGCTGCGCGCCCGGCTGGACGGCACCTCACGGACGTTCGCGGCCGAGGTGGAGCATCTGGCGGAGCAGCGCCTGCCCGCCGCCGCCCGGCAGCTCACCCATCCGCACGTCCCGGTGCCCGGACCGCTGCACTCGCAGACCGCCGGCTCGCCGCTGGGTGCCGCGCTGGACCGGGTGCTGGACGGACTGCGCGCCGAACTGGCCGCGCAGCGCACCCGGATCGACGCCGCCGCGCAGGCCGGGATGCGCGGGGCCACCCGCGAGATCCAGGCCGCCCTGTACCGCCTGCAGGACGCGCTGCGCACCCTGCAGCAGCGCTACGACGACCCGGAACTGGCCCAGACCCTGTTCGAACTCGACCACGAGAACGAGCAGTCGCTGCGCCGGGCGCAGGTCGCCGCGGTGGTGTGCGGGGCGTGGGTGGGGCTGGCCCGCGAGGAGTCCCACGTGGTGGACGCGGTGACGGGGGGTCAGGCCCGGCTCGCGGGCTACGAGCGGGTGAAGGTCCACAACCATCTGGAGCCGGGCACGGCACTGGTGTCGCACGCCGTGGAACCGGTCGCGATCATCGTCGCCGAGCTGCTCGACAACGCGCTGCGGCACTCCCCGCCCGACACCGACGTCGTCGTCCACCTGGAGCAGGTCCACCACGGTGTCTGCGTCACCGTCGACGACGCGGGCCTCGGCATGACGCCGGACGAGCGGGCCCGCGCCCAGCGGATGGTGGCCGGGGACGAGCCGGTCCTGCTCACCGACCTCGGTGATCCGCCCCGGATGGGGCTGGCCGCGGTCGGCCAGCTGACCCGGCAGTTCGACCTGGCGGTGGACCTGTCCTCGCCGTCGCCGTACGGCGGTGTCCGGGCGGTGCTGCGGGTCGGCAGCCACCTGCTGACCCGGATCGACCCCGAGGAGCGGCCGCCCGCCGCAAGCGCCCCGCGCCCGGCCCCCAAGGCAGTCCCCGAGGAGCCGGCCCCCGCGGCCGGGCCCGCCGTGTCCCACGGCTACGGGACCGAACAGGACACCGCCCTCTCCCCGGCCTCCGGACACGACGGCGCCTCCTCCCCCGCCTCCGGGCACGACGCTCCCTCCCCCGCCTCCGGGCGCCCGGGCCCGCGCGACACCGGCGGTCTGCCGCAGCGCCGGCGCCGCGGCCGGGGCAGGGCCGGCGCGCCCGAGGGGGCCGCGCCCGTGCCTGCGGCGCGCAGCCCGGAGCAGGCCGCCGCCGCCCTCGGCGCCCTGCAGTCCGGTACCGCCGCCGCGCGGGCCGCGGCCGAGCCGAACGCCGGCGGCGTTCCGGCCGTACTGAAGGGCACCGGGCTCACCACGGGCGGGGCAGCCGCGCACGACGAGACCGGCCAGGACGACACCGACACGGGCCCGAGCGGCCACGAGGAAGGGGGAGCGGCCCGATGACCAGCCGCGATGGGGGCGACACGGCCTGGGTGCTGGAGCCGATTCTCCAGGTGCCGCACGTGGTGGCCGCCGTGCTGCTCACCCGGGACGGGCTCGTGAAGGGGTACACCGACGCGCTCGACCAGCCCTCGGCCGAGCGGGTGGCCGCCATCATCAGCACCGTGCAGGGCGCGTGCCGGACCGCCGCGGCGGCGTTCGCCGACCGGGGCCGGGCCGAGGTGCGGCAGGTCGTCATCGAGTCCGACCACGGGTACGTCCTGATCGTGCCGACGGACCACGGCACCTGCGTGGCCGCCCACGGAGACCCCCAGGTACGGCTGGACCTGCTGGCGCACCGGGTCCACTCGCAGGTCGCCCGGCTGGGCGAGAAGGCGATGGCCGCCGCGCCCCGGGGAGCCGACGGCGCCCCGGCCGTATGACCGGCCGCCCCGGTGGCCGTCCCCTGGTGCCCGCGTACCTGGCCACCGGCGGTGTGGCCCGCCCCGGCCGGCACCGCCTGGACCGGCTCTCGGTGCTCACCCGCGGCGGTGAGCCGCCGCCCGCCGAGCTGCCCGCCGCGCAGCTGGCCCTGCTGGACGCCCTGGACGGCGGGCCGCTGACGGTCGTGGAGGCGGCGGCGCTGCTGCGCCTGCCGGTCTCCGCGGTGCGGGTGCTGGCCGCCGGTCTCCTCGACCGGGACCTGGTGCTGGCCCGCCCGCCCATCCCGCCCGCCGAACGGTCCGACCCCGACCTGCTGAAGAGAGTCGCCGATGGCCTCCGCTCCCTCAAGCACCCTGAGCACCACACACGGCGTCCACCTGCCCGAGGCGGCCCGTGACCTGGTGAAGATCCTGGTGACCGGCCCGTTCGGGGTGGGCAAGACCACCCTGATCGGCTCCGTCTCCGAGATCCGGCCGCTGCACACCGAGGAACAGCTCACCGAGGCGTCCGCGCCGGTGGACGACCTGGCCGGGGTGCGGGAGAAGACCACCACGACCGTCGCCATCGACTTCGGGCGGATCAGCCTGCCGGGCGGGATCGTGCTGTACCTGTTCGGCACGCCCGGGCAGGAGCGGTTCCGGGCGCTGTGGGACGACGTCGCCTACGGGGCGCTCGGCGCGCTCGTGCTGGTCGACGCCCGCCGCATCGACGCCTCGTTCGACGTGCTGGGGATGGTGGAGGAGTCGGGGCTGCCGTACGCGGTCGCCTTCAACACCTTCCCGGACGCGCCCCGCCACCACACCGAGGAGCAGCTGCGTACCGCCCTGGACCTGGAGCCGGACACGCCGATGGTGACCTGCGACGCGCGGGAACACGGCTCCTGCGTGGACGCGCTGCTCGCGCTGGTCCAGCACCTGGCCGACCGTCCCGCCCGGGAGCGCCGGTGACCACCCACTCCCCCGCCGAGCAGGCCTTCTCCCTCACCACACCCGTCCGGCTGTGGGAGGACGGCTTCGCCGAGGACCCCTACCGCTACTACGCCGCGCTGCGCGCCCAGGGCCCGATCGGCTGGGCGGAGCTGGCGCCCGGGGTGCCGGCGTACGTCGTCACCGACCGGCGGGCCGCGCTGGACCTGCTGCACGACACCGAGACGTTCTCCCACGACCCCCGGCCGTGGCAGGCCACGGTCCCGGACGACTCGCCGGTGCTCGGCATGATGCGCTGGCGGCCCAACACGCTGTTCGCGGACGGCGCCGCCCACGTCCGCTACCGCACCAGTCTCCTCGACGCCTTCGACCTGGTCGAACCGCACGACCTGCGGGCGCGGGTGCAGCGGGCGGTGCGCCTGCTGGTGCGCCGGATCGGGCCGCGCGGCGAGGCCGACCTGGTGGGCGAGTTCGCCCGGCCGCTGATGGCGCTGGTGTTCAACAGCCTGTTCGGGCTGCCCGACGAGCAGAGCGACCGGCTGAACGCGGCCCTCGGCAAGCTGATCGAGAGCGGCCCGGAGGCCGCCGAGGGCGAGGCCGAGTTCGCCGGGTACGTGCTGGAGCTGATCGCGGCCAAGATCCGGCGGCGCGGCGACGACCTGCCCAGCTGGCTGCTGGACCACCCGGCCGGGCTGACCCCGGAGGAGGTCACCTGGCAGGTCTTCCTCACCCTCGGCGCGGGCCACGAGCCGACCGCGAACCTGGTGTCGAACGCGCTGTCCAGGATCCTCGGCAACCCGGTGTACTCCTCGACGCTGACCAGCGGCGCCCGCCCCGTGATGGACGCGGTGCTGGACGTGCTGCACCACGAGACACCGCTGGCCAACTACGGCATCCACTACGCCCGCCGGCCGGTCGCCTTCCACGGCGTGTGGATCCGGGCCGCGGTGCCGGTGGTCATCTCCTACGGGGCGCTGGCCCACACCGCCGAGCAGCGGTACGGCGCGTCCCGCCGCCCGGGGGACGCCTCGCACCTGTCCTGGTCGGCCGGGCCGCACGCCTGCCCGGTCAAGCAGCACACGCTGCTCATCGCCACCGAGGCGATCGAACAGCTCATCCAGTGGCTGCCCGACCTCGAACCCGTTGCGCGCCGTGAACGTCTCACCTGGCGACCCGGCCCGTTCCACCGCTCGCTCACGGCGCTGCCCGTGCGTTTCAGCCCTCGTACTCCCGACCAGCCAGGAGGCCCCTCGTGACCGCCACCGACCGCATAGCCCTCGACCCGCTGGGCGCCGACATCCCCGCGGAGACCGCCCGGCTGCGCGCCCTCGGCCCGATCGTGCCGGTGGAGTTACCCGGCGGCATCCCCGCCTGGGCGCCCACCCGGTACGACGTACTGAAGGAGCTCATCCTCGATCCCCGGGTCAGCAAGGATCCCCGTCAGCACTGGCGGCTGTGGCCCGAGATCGGCGAACACCCCTCCTGGACCTGGATCCTGGGCTGGGTGGGCGTCGTCAACATGCTCTCCAGCTACGGCCCCGACCACGCCCGGCTGCGCAAGCTGGTCGCGCCGAGCTTCACGCACCGGCGCACCGAGGCGATGCGGCCCCGTGTGCAGGCGCTCACCGCGGAGCTGCTCGACGCCCTGGAGGCGGCCGGTGACGAGGTGGCCGACCTGCGGGAGCGGTTCGCCCATCCGCTGCCGATGCGGATGATCTGCGAACTGTTCGGCGTGCCCGAGCAGTTGCGCCAGGACACCGGCCGGCTGATCGCGGCCATCATGGACACCTCCGACCCGGGCCCCGAGCACGCGGCGTCCGTGCAGCGGCAGATCGGCACGGTGCTGGGCGCGCTGATCGCGTACAAGCGGGAGCACCCCGGCGACGACATGACGACGGAGCTGATCCGGGTCCGGGACGAGGACGGCGACAAGCTCAGCGACGAGGAGCTGCTGTACACGCTGCTGCTGGTCATAGGGGCCGGTTTCGAGACCACCGTCAACCTGATCGGCAACGCGGTGGTCGCCCTGCTCCGGCACCCGGAGCAGCTGGCGCGGGTGCGGTCCGGGGAGATCTCCTGGGACGCCGTCGTCGACGAGACCCTGCGCGTGCACCCGTCGATCGCCTCGCTGCCGCTGCGGTTCGCGGTCACCGACCTGACCGTGGGCGAGGTGACCCTTTCCGCGGGCGACGCCATCCTCACGACGTTCGCCGCCGCGGGGCTCGACCCGGCGCACTACGGGCCGGACGCGGACGCCTTCGACGCGACCCGGTCCGCCGACGACCATCTGGCCTTCGGCATCGGGGTGCACCGCTGCGTCGGCGCGCCGCTGGCCCGCGTGGAGGCACTGACGGCACTGCCCGCGCTGTTCGACCGGTTCCCCGCACTGCGCCTGGCCACCGCCGCGGAGGAACTGCGGCAGGTGCCGTCGTTCATCGCCTTCGGCTGGCAGGAGATCCCGGTCCGGCTGCGCGGCTGAGCGGGAGAATCCGGTACGGGTCCTGGAAGAGACGGGGTCCTGGCGTGCTGCTGAGCGGCCGCCCGGGCCGACCGGTCCCCCGTTCCGGTCGCGCCCTGGCGGCAGGTCGAACCTAGGGGCACGCGGCAGGCTTTGTGAATCGTGTCGGTGCCCGCTGCCCGGGCCGCAGCACTCAACCGTGCACAGGTGCGTCCGAAGAGTTCGCTTTCGCCCCGCGCACGGGAGCCCCGGGGATGGCCGGCAGATCGAGGTCACCCACCGCCAGGTGGGCGAGCACCACCTCGTACAGGTCGGTGCCGGCGGCGAGCAGCCGGCGTTCGAGGACGGGTTCGGCGCTGCGGACGTGTTCGCGCACGGTCTGGGCGTGCACGCCCAGGGCCTGTGCGGCGCGCTCGGCGTTGCCGCCGGCGGCGATCCAGGTGCGCAGCGTGCGGCGCAGGTTGCGGGCGTCGGTGTCGAGCCGGCCCAGCAGGTCCCGCGCCCAGATGCGCAGGCCGGTGCCGGCCAGCAGGTCGCCGAGCCGGGGTTCCGGGGACGCGGCGTCCGCGCCGGGGGGCCCGTCGGGCAGGGCGACCTGGGTGTTGAGCGCCAGGTGGACGAGCGCGCGGACGGTGAGGTCGGTGAAGTCCGTGCCGAGCAGGGCCTCGACGCGTTCCATGCGGGCCCGGACGGTGTTGCGGCTGACGCCGAGCACCTTGGCCGTGCTGACGGCGGTGAACTCCAGGCCGAGCCGGGTGGTGGCGAGCAGCTCGGCTCGGGTGTGGTGCGGCAGCGGGTCGAGCGGGCTGAGCGTGCGGGCCGTCCAGCGGCGCAGCGCCCGCGGGTCCATCAGCCGCTCGGGGTGGGTGCGTTCGGCGTACACCGCCGTCTTGTCCGGCCGGAAGTGGGCGACGGCGAGGGCGCTGACGGCCTGTCCGTAGGCGGTGGCGGTGTGGGCCAGGCTCTGCCGGGTGCTGCCGCCGAGGAAGACGCCGGGGTGCCGGCCGACCAGCTCGCGCAGCGCGGTACCCGTGGTGGAGCGGAGCCCGACGACGATCACGTGCCCGGCCATCGCGGGGCAGCGCACCACCAGGGCGTTCTCGCCCATGACGGCCAGGCACTCCTCGGCGAGCCGGTCCCGCTCCTCGGGGCTGCTGTCGACGACGTAGACGCACGCCGTGTCGGTGTCGAGCAGGCCCGGCCACAGCCCGGCGGCGACGCGCCGGGCGGCGATGGTGTCCTCGACCATCAGCAGTTGCAGGATCGCCAGGCGCAGATCGGCGGTGGCGCGCCGCAGCCGCTGTTCCGCCTCGGCCGACTCGTGGGCCGCAAGGAGCAGTTCGAGCACCTGGGCGGTGTGCGTGACGATGTCGGAGCTGCGCCGGTCGAAGGGGGCGGCACGGGAGACGGCCAGCACGCAGGGTCCCGCCGGGTGCCCGACCCGGACCAGGCGCAGGTGGCGGCCCTGGTCCTGCCAGGCGGCGGAGGCGATCCGGCGCCGGGCGAGGTCCGCCAGGAGGCCCTCCTCCAGCGGCAGCCGGGTGCCGGCGAGGAGGGAGCCGCGGGCGTCCAGCAGGGCCGCGGCCGCGTGCAGGGTGCCGGCGAGCCAGGAGACGACCCTGCCGATGTCCCGCCCGGCCGGGCGCAGATGGTCCAGCAGCTCCTCGGCCCAGGCCGGGTGTGTCCCGCCGGGCCCCGTCCCGTCCTTCCCGCCCTCTCCTGCGGCCACCTGGGTGCTCTCCTCGTGCTCGCTCGTGCCTCCCCCGGTTCGTCGGTCGGGGACGTTACCTCACCGCCGCAGCGGATCGTCCGGGGTGGTGTCCCGCCCGGGGCCGGGCCGGGCCTGTGCGCCCGGCGGGCGGGTGCGGGCTTAAGCTCGGCGGATGGCGAAGTACTTCGACGTGCACCCCGACAACCCCCAGCCCCGCACCATCTCCCAGGTCGCCGACAGCATCCGCTCGGGCGCGCTGGTCGCGTACCCCACGGACTCCTGCTACGCACTGGGCTGCCGGATCGGCAACCGGGACGGCATCGACCGGATCCGCACGATCCGCAAGCTGGACGACCGGCACCACTTCACGCTGGTGTGCCAGGACTTCGCGCAGCTGGGCCAGTTCGTCCGCATCGACAACGACGTGTTCCGCGTCATCAAGGCGTCGACCCCGGGCAGCTACACGTTCATCCTGCCCGCGACGAAGGAGGTGCCGCGGGTCCTGCAGCACCCGAAGAAGAAGACCGTCGGCGTGCGCATCCCCGACCACGTCGTCACCCAGGCCCTGCTCGCCGAGCTCGGCGAGCCCCTGCTGTCCAGCACGCTGCTGCTGCCCGGCGAGGACGAGCCGATGACGCAGGGCTGGGAGATCAAGGACCGGCTCGACCACGTCGTGGACGCGGTGGTCGACTCCGGGGAGTGCGGCACCGAACCGACGACCGTCATCGACTTCTCGGGCGGGGAGGCGGAGGTCGTACGCCGGGGAGCGGGGGACGTCTCGCGGTTCGAGTAGCGGCCGCACGGCCGACGGTTCGCGCGCCGGGGGCGCCCGGAGCGCCTCCGGCCGGGCGTGTCAGGATGACCATGATCCAGCCCGGCCGGGGTGCGGACCCCGGCCGACGCCCGCGCGAGGGAGGCAGCCCAGCCATGACCGCCGTACAGGGAACCGCTGTCGAGATCCCCACCGAGGACGGCACCGCCGACGCGTATCTGGCGCACCCCGCCGACGGGACGCCCCGGCCCGCGGTGCTGTTCTACATGGACGCCTTCGGTCTGCGCCCGCGGCTGCGCGCGATGGCCGACCGGCTGGCCGGGGAGGGCTACACGGTGCTGGTGCCCAACGTGTTCTACCGGCACGGGCGTGCCCCGGTGGTCGAACTGCCCGAGTTCATCGATCCGCAGGCGCGTCCGGAGATCTTCGAGCGGCTCGGTCCGGTCCTGCGGTCGCTGACGCCCGAGTCGGCGATGCGGGACGCCGGCGCGTACCTGCGGTGGCTGGCGCAGTCCCCGGTGGCGGCGGACGGGCCGGTCGCGCTGACCGGCTACTGCATGGGCGCCGGCCTGGCCCTGCGGACCGCCGGCACCTATCCGGACCGGGTGGCCGCGATCGCCGGCTTCCACGGCGGCCGGCTGGCGACCGATGCGCCGGACAGCCCGCACCTGGTGGCCGGCCGGGTCACCGCAGAGGTGTACTTCGGCCACGCCGACCAGGACCACGCGCTGCCCCCGGAGCAGATCGAGCGCCTGGAGCAGGCCCTGACGGCGGCCGGCGTCCGCCACCGCTGCGAGGTGTACACCGGGGCGCACCACGGTTTCACGCAGGCCGACACGGCCGCGTACGACAAGGACGCCGAGGAGCGGCACTGGGCGGCGCTGCTCGACCTGCTGCACCGCGTCTTCTGACCCCTGCCGCGTACGGCGTCCGGCCGGTGAAGCGGTCTGCCGGCCGGACCGCACGCCGTACCGGCCCGGCTCCGGCCCGGCAGTGGATCATTGCTACGGTGCACCGGTGTCCGACTCCTCACGCGATACCGCCGAAGGCGCCGGCTGGGGCACCGCGGAACCCGGCACGTACCGGCAGTCGATGCCGTCCCGGGCCGAGAAGATCTCCTGGCTGAACCCCCGGATCCTGTGGGCCGCCCGCAACGGCGTCCTGGCCTGCTGGTTCGGCGATCCCACCGGCCGCACCCGCGCCCGCTGGGTGGCCCGGCAGGAGGCCGCCGGCGCCCCCGCCGACAAGGTGATCCGGCGCGCCGACCCGGACCGGTTCTCCTTCCTGGTCATCGGCGACACCGGCGAGGGCGACGACCCCCAGTACGCCGTCGTGCCGGGCCTGCTGACGGTGGGCCAGGACACCGCCTTCGCCGTGCTGGCCAGCGACGTGATCTACCCGGTGGGCAGCGCCGACGACTACGGCCCCAAGTTCTTCCGCCCGTACCGGGACTACCGGGCGCCCATCTACGCGATACCCGGCAACCACGACTGGTACGAGGACCTCGGCGGTTTCATGCGGGTCTTCTGCGACGACGCCCCGCCCCTGCCGCCCGAGCCGAGACCGCGCCCGCTGACCCGGGCCTGGCTGCGGTCCCGGCTGTGGCACCGGCCACGCCCGGACGACGGCGCGCACCTGGCCGAGGCCCGCAAGCTGCGCTCGGCGCCCGGCCAGCAGGCCGTCCAGCCCGGCCCGTACTGGGCGATCGACGCCGGGCCGGTGCGGATCGTCGGCATCGACACGGGTCTGCTGGGCACGGTCGACGCCGAGCAGGGCGCCTGGCTGCGCGAGGTCTCCCAGGGGCCCCGCCCCAAAATCCTCGTCACGGGCTCACCGCTGTACGTGGACGGCCGGCACGAGCCCTGCGCGATCGAAGGGGGCGGCACCGTCGACGACATCGTCCGCGACCCCGCCCACCACTACGTGGCGGCGATCGGCGGCGACATCCACAACTACCAGCGCTACCCGGTGCGGCTGGACGACGGCCGGATGCTGCAGTACGTGGTGGCGGGCGGCGGCGGGGCGTTCATGCACGCCACCCACACCATCCCCCGGGTGTCGGTCGCGGGTGTCACCGAAGCGGACTTCCGCTGCTATCCGCTGCGCGGCGACTCCCTGGCCTTCTACAGCGGGCTCTACGGCCGCCGGCTGCGGCTGCGCCGCTTCTTCACGCTCACCGAGGCCGAGGCCACGGCCGTGATCGCCGAACGGCTCGGCATCCCGCCCACCCGCGCCCCGGGCGCACCGGTCCGCGTCACCCGGCGCGTCCGCCTGGTCGCCGGACTGCTCGGCACCGCGCGCCGCCCCGACCGGGCCAGGCGCTTCCGGCTGCCCGTCCGCAAGATCTACACCCAGCTGTTCTCCCCGGGGTCGGCGACGTACAGCCCACCGTTCTTCAAGTGCTTCCTGCGCCTGGACGTCTCCCCGGACGCCGTCCGGCTGCGCTGCTTCGCGGCCACCGGCAACCGCGCTCAGGAGATCGACCCGCCGGTCGAGGACGAGGTGATCATTCCCCTGCGCTGACCGACGGCCGACGGCGGGAACAGCGCCGGCCGCGATCGGGTTGGCACCGGCATACGCCATTGAACCTTCAAGGAGATGGGTCCATGCCGCCGACCTCACGCCCGCTGGCGAAGCTGGGTTTCCTCACCATCGGCCTGTTCGACGAGGCGGATCCGCGCCGGGGCCACGAGTCCACGCTGGAGCTCATCGAGCTGGGCGAGCGGCTCGGGTTCGACAGCGCGTGGGTGCGTCACCGGCATCTGCAGTACGGCATCTCCTCCCCCGTCGCCGTGCTCGCGGCGGCCTCGCAGCGCACCCGCCGCATCGAGCTCGGCACCGCGGTCATCCCGCTCGGCTGGGAGAACCCGCTGCGGCTGGCCGAGGACCTGGCGACCGTCGACCTGCTGTCCGGCGGGCGTCTCAACCCGGGCGTCAGTGTGGGCCCGCCCCTGCACTACGAGCAGGTCAAGGGCGCGCTGTACCCGGACACGGCCGAGGCGGAGGACTTCGGGTACGGGCGGGTGGAGCGGCTGCTGGACTTCGTGCGCGGCAAGCCGGTGACGGACTTCAGCGGGGCCGAGGGCTTCGAGGTCTTCTCCGACCGGGTGCAGCCGCACTCCCCCGGACTGGACCGCCGCCTGTGGTACGGCGGCGGCAGCCTGCGCTCGGCGCGGTGGGCCGGTGAGCACGGCATGAACTTCCTGACCAGCAGCGTGGTCAAGGCCGAGGACCCCGGCGGCACGGCGGACTTCGCTGAGATCCAGCTCTCCCACATCCGCGCCTTCCGCGCCCACCACCCCGACGGCGAGGCCGCCCGCGTCTCCCAGGGCCTGGTCGTCATCCCCACCGACTCGGCCACGCCCGGGCAGCGCGCGCGGTACGAGCAGTACGCCGCCGCGCGCACGCCCCGTACCGCGTCACCGCAGGGCCCGGCGCGGCTGGTGTTCGCGCCCGACCTGGTGGGCACCTCGGAGCAGATCGCCGAACGGCTCCACGCGCACGCCGCGTTCCGGGAGGTGGACGAGGTGGCGTTCGCGCTGCCTTTCACCTTCGCGCCCGAGGACTACGTACAGATCCTCACCGACATGGCCACCAGGCTCGGGCCCGCGCTCGGGTGGCGGCCCGCCGCCTGAAGGTCACCAGTGGCCGGGCGCGCTGCCGGTGATCGCCTCCGAGGGCCTGCCGTCCACCCCGACCGGGATGTCCCCGGCGAGCATCACCCGGTGCATGATCCGGGGATGGCCGAGGTGGGCGGTGTCGCCCGGGGCGAGGTGGATGGTGGCCCGGTTGTCCCAGAAGGCCACGCTGCCCGGCTCCCAGCGGAACCGGACCGTGTACTCGGGACGGACCGCCTGCTCCAGCAGCATGTCCAGGATCGCGCGGGACTCGGGCCGGGACAGGCCGTCGATCTGCTCGACGTAGTAGCCGTTGACGTACAGGATCCGCTCGCCCGTCTCCGGGTGGACCCGTACCAGCGGGTGCAGCGTGGCGACCTGGTGGTCCAGCAGGTGGCGGACGTAGGCGTCGTCGCCGGGCCGGGGCTGGTAGCCGACGCCCAGCCGGTGCTCGGCGCGCAGCCCGTCGGCGAACCGCCGTACGGGGGCGGACAGTCCGGCGTACGCGGCGGCCAGATTGGACCACTGGGTGTCACCGCCGTAGGGCGGGACGGTCTCGGCGCGCAGGATCGTCGCGGCCGGCGGATCGATCCGGGCGCCGTGGTCGCAGTGCCAGCCGCGCAGCAGGGTGGGGCGGCGGCGCCGCAGCCACTCGTCGTGCTCCATGCCGAACCGGCCGCCCAGCTCCAGCCGGTCGGCGGTGGTCTCGATCTCCGGCACGTCGGGGGGCGAGGCCTTGCCGCGCCGCGGCAGCACCACCGGTGCACCGAAGCGGCGCGCGAACGCCACGTGGGCGGCGTGGTCGAGGCGCTGCCCGCGGAAGAACACCACCTTCCAGCGCAGCACCGCCGCCCGGATCGCGGCGATCACCGTGTCGTCGAGGTCACCGGCCAGGTCGACGCCGGTGATCTCGGCTCCGATGTGCCCGGCGACCGGTCGCACCTCCACTCCGGCCTCCCTTGCCGCCTGCTCCGCCGTCCGACCGTCCGTCGTCATACGTACTCCGCTGCTCGTGGTGGGGTCCTTCCCGGAAGAGCGTGGCAGCGATCCAGGCCCCGAGCGACAGGGCCTCGGTGACCTAACTCGTTAAAGTCCGGGCGTTCCCTCGTCTTGACATGCTCGTAACGCGTTCCCATCATCGGGGCATCACTCTTACTAACACGAGTTAGGCCCGCCGATGACCGACGCGCACCTCACCCGCCGTGCCGTGCTGCGGTACGGCGCCTACGGCGCAGGCGCCGCCGCCCTGGCCGGCACCGCCGCGAGCTGGGACCGGCTCACCGGAGCCGACATCCCCGGCCGCGACGACGGCTCCCTCGTCGTCGCCACCCTCGGCCCCGCCTACGGGCCGGCGGCCATCCGCACGCTCACCGAGGGCTTCAGCAAGCTGCACCCGGACATCAAGCTCCGGATCAACGCCGTCCAAGCCGTCGACTGGTCCGACTTCTTCGCCAAGATCCTCACCCAGGTCGCCGCGGGCACCGCCCCCGACCTCGTCTACGTGGCCACCGAGGGCGTCCAGTTGTTCGCGCAGCGGCTCGGCGTGGCCCTGGACCGGTGGGTGAAGCGGGACGCGGCCGAGCTGAAGGAGTACTTCGCCGACGTCCACCCCTCGCTGGTGGAGTCGATGATGTACGAGGGCAGCCTCTACCAGCTGCCGGTGGAGTTCAACGCGGCCGACATCTACCTCAACACCCAGGTGCTGCGACGGGCGGGCGCCGGCTTCCCGCCGCCGGACTGGACCCGCGACGACTTCACCGCGCTGCTGCGGGAGATGAAGAAGTCGAGCGGCTCGCAGTTCACGCCGTACTTCTGGACCAACCGGCTGTGGGGCGGGGTGGTGCCCTGGCTGTTCGCGAACGACACCAACCTGCTCGCCGAGTCCAAGGCACCCGGCGGCGCCTGGCTGTGGAACGGCTTCTACCCGGCCGAGCAGCGGCGCGGACGCGGCGGGGGCTTCCGGTGGACCACCCCGCAGGCCACCCACGACCGGGTGGAGGAGGCGTACGACTACCTCGCCGGGCTGATCCAGGAGGGCCTGTGCACCCGCCCCGAGGGCGGCAACGGGCAGAACCTCATCGGCGTGTTCTCCACCGGCCGGGTCGGGGTGACGCCCGCGGGCGGCTTCTGGGCGGGCGGCCTGCACCTGGCGGGCATGCGGCCCGACGGTTTCGACGTGCAGTACTTCCCGCGCTGGCGCACCCAGCGCATGCAGTACGGCGCGGCCGGCTACGCCCTGCTGCGCACGTCCAGGAAGCAGGAGGAGGCCTGGGAGTTCATCAAGTACGCGGCCCGCAGGGACACCCTCATGCGGCTGTTCGAAACCAACCAGACGACCCCGGCCCGCCGTTCGATGCTGACGGCCGACCGCTACCGCACGACCGGCCCGGCGCACTGGCGGGTCTTCTACGACACCCTCGACCGGTTCCCCGACACCGGGCCGATCCCCGCGCCGCCGCAGGTCGCCGAGGTGGAGCAGGTCCTGCTCAAGCACACCGGCACCGCCCTGTCCGCGCCGCGCGCGGTGCGTCCCGCGCTGCGCCGGATGCAGGCCGACCTGGAGAAGGCCATGGAGCGTGAGGTATGACGAACATCCAGATCCCGGCCGCCCCGGCGAAGACGCGCCCCGCGGCGCCGCGCGCCGCCCTCCCCCCGGGCACCTCCGCCCGCGACCGCGGCTCCCGGCTGCTGGCCACGCTGTTCCTGGCGCCGACCATCGTCGGCATCGTCGTCTTCACGGTCCTGCCGATCGCCGGGTCGGTGGTGCTGAGCCTGTTCCACTGGAACGTGATCGACTCCCCGCGCTTCGCGGGCGCCGCCAACTACCGGGAGATGTTCGGCGACTCCACCGTCCTGGTGTCGTTCCGCAACACGCTGGTGTTCATGGTCCTCGCGGTCGCGCTGCAGCTGACCGTCGCGCTGGTGCTGGCCCTCACCCTGAACGGCCGGATGCCCGGGTGGCTGCGCTCGGTGTTCCGCTCGGCGTTCTTCTTCCCGCTGGTGCTGTCCGCCGCCTCGATCTCGGTGGTGATGAAGTACCTGTTCAACCAGGACTTCGGGGTCGTCAACTGGCTGCTCGGCTTCGTCGGCGTCGCGCCGGTGCCGTGGCTGACGTCGGAGCACGCGGCGATGGCGACGGTCGTCCTGGTCTACGTGTGGCAGCAGTTCGGCTTCTCGTTCCTGCTGTTCGTCGGCGGCCTGAACAACATCCCCAAGGAGATCCACGAAGCCTCCGCCCTGGACGGCGCCACGGGACTGCGCAAGCACCTGCACGTGACGCTGCCCCTGCTGTCGCCGACCCTGCTGGTGGCGTCGGTGGTCGGCATCATCAACGCCCTGCAGGTCTTCGAGCAGCCGTACGTGCTGACCGACGGCGGGCCCGGCGACTCCACCCGCACCGTCGTGATGGTGATCTACGAGACCGCCTTCGAGCAGCTCCGCTTCGGTGAGGCGTCAGCGGTGGGGGTGCTGCTGTTCGTCCTCATCATGGCGGTGACCGCCCTTCAGTTCCGGCTCAGCCGGCGTTTCGTCCACTACCAGTGAGCCGGGTGAGTCCCATGAGCCAAGCAACCCTGTCCTTCAGCCGTGTGCGGTACGGGCTCGCGCCCTGGGCGCGCATCGCCGGGCTGACCGTGTGCGCCCTGCTGACGCTCGGCCCGGTGCTGTGGACCGTGTCCACCTCGCTGCGCACCCCCGCCGACGCCTTCAGCCTGCCGCCGCAGCTCATCCCCGCGCACCCGTCGGCGGAGGCCTACCGCGGGGTGTTCGACCAGCTCGACGTGTGGCTGCTCGCCCTGAACTCCACCCTGGTCACCGCGCTGATCGCCGTCGGCCAGATGGTCACGGCGGGCCTGGCCGGATACGCCTTCGCGCGCCTGGAGTTCCGCTTCAAGAAGCCGCTGTTCGCGCTGGTCCTGGCGACCATGATGGTGCCGTTGCAGGTCACCATCGTGCCGGTGTTCCTGGTGCTGAAGTCGATGAGCCTGACCGACACCCTGCTCGGGCTGATCGTCCCGGCGTTCCCCACCGCCTTCGGCACGTTCCTGATGCGCCAGTACTTCCTGGGCATGCCCAAGGACCTCGGCGAGGCGGCCATGCTGGACGGCGCCGGGCCGTGGCGCACCTTCCGGTCGGTGTACGCGCCGCTGGCCACGCCCGGGCTGGCGATCGTCGGCGTGCTCGCCTTCAACTACCACTGGAACGAGTTCTTCCGGCCGCTGATCCTGGAGACCTCCGCCCAGAACTACACGTTGCCGCTGGGCATGGTCTCCCTCCAGGGCAACCTCGGCACCGGCTCCGTCTCGGTCGTGCTCGCCGGTGTCGTGCTGTCCATGATCCCCGCCGTCGCCGTGTTCGTCGTCGGCCAGCGCCCTCTGCGCGAGGGCATCACCTCCGCAGGAGTCAACCGTTGAGCCTCGCCGCTCCCCCGCACCACCCCGACGCCCCGCGCTTCCGGGTCCGCCCGCCCGCCAACTGGATCAACGACCCCAACGGCCCGTTCCGCTGGCGCGGCCGCTACCACCTCTTCTACCAGCACAACCCGGACGCGCCGGTGCACGCCAACGTCCACTGGGGCCACGTCTCCAGCCCCGACCTGGCGCACTGGGAACACCATCCGATCGCGCTCGCCCCGAGCCCGGGCGGCCCGGACGAGGCGGGCTGCTGGTCGGGGTGCGTCGTCGACGACGGCGGGGTGCCCACCGCCGTGTACACGGGCGTCGACCGTCACCACACCGGCTGCGGCACGATCTGCCTGGCCCGGGCGGCGGACCCGCGGGACCCGGCGCTGGCCGAGTGGCGACCGCTGCCCACGCCGGTGGTGACCGGCCCGCCCCCGGGGCTGGACGTGGTGATGTTCCGCGACCCGTTCGTCTTCCGGCACGGCGGGCGGCGCTGGGCACTGGTCGGGGCCGGGCACGCCGACGGCACCCCGTCGGTCCTGCTGTACGACTGCGACGACCTGGGCGACTGGCGCTTCGCCGGTGTGCTCCTGGACGGCACCGACCCGGTCGCCGCCGAGGTGTTCGGCCCCGGCGCGACCGGCTGGGAGTGCCCGCAGCTGTACGCCACGCCGAGCGGCGCGTGGGTGCTGGTGGTGTCGCTGTGGGACGGCTCGCCGATCAGCACCGGGTACCTGACGGGCCGTCTGCGCGGGGACACCGAGCTGCGCTTCGACACCCGTACCGGCGGCCGGCTCGACCACGGCCGTGACTTCTACGCACCCGCCGTGCTGCAGGAGCCGCACCGCGCCCTGATGTGGGGCTGGTCGTGGGAGGCCCGGACGCAGCAGGAGGCGGAGCGCGCCGGGTGGGCCGGGGTGCTGACCGCGCCCCGCGTCGTCGACGTCCACCCGGACGGCGCCCTCCGCGTCACCCCCGCCCCGGAACTCGGCCTGCTGCGCGCCCCCGAGCCGTTCGTCACCGCCCCGGGCCGCGGCACGCTCCCGCCGGCGTACGACCTGTCGGTCACGGCCCGCGCGGAGACGACCGTGACGCTGCTGCGCTCGGCCGGCGGCGCCGAGCTCACCGTCCGGCTCGACCCGGGCGAGGGCACCGTGACCTTCGACCGCGCCGGCTGGCCCCGCGCGCAGGGCGGGGACGCGGCGCCGATCGTGGTGCGCGTGCCGGGCGGGCCGGAGCTGGCCTTGCGCGTCCTCGTGGACGGCTCGCTGTACGAGCTGTTCGCGGGCGACCGGGCGATGATCACCGAGCGGGTCTACCAGCGTCCCGGCGACGTCCGGGAGCTGGCCGTGCCGGACCCGGGCGCGGCCGTCACGGGATGGGCGCTGGTCCCACCGACGCGCGGTTGATCACCGGGCAGGCGATGCGCCGGGTGGTGGCGGGCGGCGTGCGTCCGGTGGCGATGGCGTCCAGCAGCAGCCGGGCGGCGGTCTCGCCCATCGCCCGGTGCGGCAGCGCGACCGTCGTCAGGGGCGGGGTGAGGTGGGCGGCCATGTGCTCCTGATCGTCGTAGCCCACCACCGACAGGTCCCCGGGGACGGCGATCCCGAGCCGGGTCGCGGCGTGCAGGGCGCCCGCCGCGACCCGGTCGTTGTAGCAGAACAGGCCGGTGGGGCGCCGTTCGGCGGGCACTCCGTCGAGCAGCCGGGTGGCGCCCTCGTAGCCGCTGGAGATCTCCCCGCCGGTGCGCACCACCCAGTCCGGGGGCACGGTGACGCCCTCGGCGCGCAGCGCGTCGCGGAAGCCGCGCAGCCGCTCGCCGTAGGCGATGTCGTCCTGGCCGCCGACCAGGGCGAGGCGGCGGTGTCCCCGCTCCAGCAGCAGCCGGGCCGCCGTACGGCCCCCGGCGCGTTCGGCGGGGATGACGCAGGGCAGTGAGCCGTCCTCGGGCAGGCAGTTGGCCAGCACGGAGTGGGTACGGTGCAGGCCCTCGGGGACGCGGACGCGGCGCAGGGACATCGCCGCGTAGATGATGCCGTCGACCCTGCGGTCGAGGAGTTCGGCGACCGCCGCGTCCTCCTTGGCCGGGTCGCCGCCGCAGTCCACGGTGAGCACCAGGTGCTCACCGGCCCAGGCGGTCTCCATGGCGCCGCGCAGCAGCCGGCCCGCGAACGGCGAGGAGGCGATCTCGTCGGTGACCAGTCCGATCACCGCCGTACGGCGGCGGCGCAGGCCGCGGGCGACGGGGTCGGGGCGGTAGCCGAGCTGGGCGGCGGCCTGCCGGATGCGTTCCTGGGTGGCGGGCGAGAGGTTGCCCTCGGCGCGCCCGTTGAACACGAAGGAGACGGCGGTGTGCGACACGCCGGCGAGGCGGGCCACGTCCCGCGAGGTGGGACGTGCCGGTCCCGTCGGCCGTTTCTCCTCCGCGCCGCTCATGCCGTCCGCCGCCCTCATCCCCCACCGGTCCGGGTTGATCTTTCCTCACCCTATCCGGGCCGCCGGACCGCCGGCATGCTCGTGCGCCGGTCAGAACAGCGGGGTTAGGGACTGCTCGCACCAGATGGTCTTGCCGCGGGCGGTCTGCCGGCTGCCCCAGCGCTGGGTGAGCTGGGCGACCAGCAGCAGGCCCCGGCCGCCCTCGTCGAAGGCGTGCGCCCGGCGCAGGTGCGGGGAGGTGGAACTGCCGTCCGACACCTCGCAGATGAGCGTCCGGTCGCGGATCAGGCGCAGCGTGATGGGCGGGGCGCCGTACCGGATGGCGTTGGTGACCAGTTCGCTGACGACGAGTTCGGTGACGAACGCGGCGTCGTCCAGGCCCCACGCGGCCAGCTGCTCGGTGGCGGCCTGCCGGGTGGCGGCCACGCGGGCGGGGTCCGGCTCGACGTCCCAGGTGGCGACCTGGTCCGTGCCCAGCGCCCGGGTGCGGGCCAGCAGCAGCGCCACGTCGTCGCTGGGCTCCTCCGGCATCACGGCCTTCAGGACCGTGTCGCACAGGGCGTCGAGCGAGTCGGCGGGCACGGACAGGGCGCGGCACAGTTCGCCGGTGGCGTGGTCGACGTCCCGGTCGCGGTCCTCGACGAGGCCGTCGGTGTAGAGGGCGACGACGGAGCCCTCGGGCAGCTCGAGCTCCGTCGCCTCGAAGGGCAGCCCGCCGACGCCGAGCGGCGGCCCGGCCGTGAGGGGGACGAGCCGGGTGGTGCCGTCGGGCAGCACGAGGGCGGGCGGGGGGTGTCCGGCGGCGGCCGTGGTCAGGCGGCGCGTGACGGGGTCGTAGACGGCGTACAGGCAGGTCGCGCCGAGTTCGGCGACGTCGTCGGCCTCGTCGCCGGTGGCGAGGTGGGTGACCAGATCGTCGAGGTGGGTGAGGAGTTCGTCGGGCGGCAGGTCCACGTCGGCGAGGGTGCGCACGGCCGTGCAGAGCCGGCCCATGGTGGCCGAGGAGGGGATGCCGTGGCCGACGACGTCGCCGACGACCAGGGCGACCCGGCTGCCGGACAGCGGGATGACGTCGAACCAGTCGCCGCCGATGCCGGCCGCCGAGCCGGTGGGCAGGTAGCGGTGGGCGACCTCCACGGCGGCCTGGCCGGGCAGGCCCCGGGGCAGCAGGCTGTGCTGCAGGGCCAGCGCGGTGGTGCGCTCGCGGGCGAAACGGCGGGCGTTGTCGATGCAGACGGCGGCGCGGCTGGCGAGTTCCTCGGCGAAGACCGCGTCGTCGGCGCCGTAGTCGTCCGGCTGCGCGATGCGTACGGCCACGGCTACGCCCAGGGTGATGCCGCGGGCGCGCAGCGGTACCGCCATCATCGAGTGCACGCCCCGGCGGTGGGCACGGCCCTGGGGGGCGCGCGCGTCGCGTTCCGCGACCCACCGCGTGAACGACGGTTCGCCGGCCTGGCCGAGGACGACCCGGCCCTCCCGTATCGCCCGGGCGGGCGCGGAGTACGGCGGGTAGACGTCCCGCTCCCCCAGGTGCACGGCCGCTTCCGGGGTGCCCTCGGTGACGGAGCCGTGGGCGACCCGGCGCAGCGCCACCTCGGCGCCGGGCATCACCGGCGGTTCCTCCGCGCCGAGGACCCAGTCGAGCAGGTCGATGCTGGCGAAGTCGGCGAACCGGGGCACCACGATCTCGATGAGTTCCTCGGCGGTGCGCACCAGGTCCAGGGTGGTGCCGATACTGGCCGCCGCCTCGTTCAGCAGGGCCAGCCGCTGCCGGGCCCAGTACTGCTCGGTGCTGTCGAACGCGGCCAGGGCGGTGCCGACCAGCTCGCCGGAGGTGTCGTGCACCGGCCACATCTCGGTGGTCCAGGCGTGCTCCCGGTTGAGCGCCGGGGCGCCCCCGTAGCTCTCGTAGCGGATGGGCCGGTCCGTCTCGACGACGTGGCGCAGGTGCCAGGTGAAGCCCAGGGTGTGCTCGGCCGCCCACACCGTCTCCGGGAAGTGGCGGCCGAGCAGGACCTCCTCGGACACGCCCATGACCCGGCAGGCCTCCGCGTTGAGCCGCAGGTAGCGCTGGCGGGTGTCGAAGACGGACATCGACATCGACGCCTGCTGGAAGGCCTGGCCGGCCAGGCTGGTCTCCGGCTCCCCGGGCGGCCGCGCGGTGATCACGTATCCGCCCGGTGTGCCGTCCGCTGCCGTCACGGGGCAGGCGCTCACCAGCAGCGCCACCGGAGAACCGTCGCGGTGCCGCACGCGTACGACGCCCGTGAGCGACGGCGTCGCCGCGGGCGGCACGTCCTCGGCGAGCAGGTCCCGCACGGCCCGCCCCACGGCCTCCTCGGCCGGGTATCCGGTCAGCCGCCGGGCTCCCTCGCTCCACCCCGTCACAAAGCCGCGGGCGTCGATGACCACCGCGGCGGAGGCGTGCTCCATAGCGTCCAGGATGATCCGATGACGTCCTTGCTTCAACCGCGCGGAACCCGCCGGCCGGGACGGCCCGCCGGGGAACGGGATCCCCCGAGGTCAGGCGGTCCGGTGGGCGCGGAGGGCGGCCAGGGCCCGGTCGGCGTGGGCGTTCATCCGCAGCTCGCTGCGGACGACGTCGAGGACGGTGCCGTCCTGCGCGAGGACGAACGTGGTGCGCCTGGTCGGCGCCAGGGAGAAGCCCCGCAGGACGCCGAACCGCTCGCGGACCGTGCCGTCGGCGTCGGACAGCAGCGGCATGCCCAGGCCGTGCCGTGCGGTGAACTCCTGCTGCCGCTCGGCGGGGTCCCCGCTGATGCCCACCGGCCGGGCGCCGACGGCGGCGAACTCGGCGGCCAGGTCACGGAAGTGGCAGGCCTGCGCGGTGCAGCCCGGGGTGAGGGCGGCGGGGTAGAAGAACAGCACGACCGGCCCCTCGGCGAGCAGCTCGGACAGCCGGCGCACGGTGCCGGTCTCGTCCGGCAGGGCGAAGTCCTCGACCGTGTCCCCGGCCTCGATCCGCCCGCTCACGACCGGCCCTGCCCGTCCCGTACGACGTCGTGCCGGGCGTCGCGTGCGACGCCGCGCGCCCACAGCACGAGCGGCACCTGCAGCGGCAGCCGTCCGAGCGCCAGGGCCTTCAGCGGGGCGGGGCGGTCCCGCCAGTCGGCGGCCATCTGGACGTTGGCGGGGAACACAGCGGCGAAGAACGCCGCGGTGGCCAGCGCGGCGGCCCTGCGGGTGCGGGGCCGGGCCAGGCCCGCGGCCAGCGCGAGCTCGGCCGCGCCGCTCGCGTAGGTCCAGCTCCGGGCCGTGCCGGGCAGGCAGCGCGGAACGATGGCGTCGAACGGGCGCGGCACGGCGAAGTGGGCGACGCCCGCGGTGGCCAGTAGGCCGGCGAGCAGCAGGGGCGAGCGTGCGGACCGGGACACGGTTCCTCCTCTGATGACCTGCCGCGTGATCCTACTGGGCGGTAGGCAGGGGGGTACCGGGGGGTGTCGTGTCCGGCGGCGCCAGGGCCCGTCGTCCGGATCGGGGCGTGGGGAAACCGGCCGCACGTCGCCTGCGCCTGTGAGGGAGCCGGCCCTGGGGTCTGTCGTTGGGATCACTCCGGCGTCGCGGGAGCACTCCTGCTGCGCGGGCTGCGCGAGCCCGTCCCACCGGGGCCGCCGGCTTCCGATCCGGTGGACGCCCGCGCTCCGGGAGGAAGGTGAGCGAGCCGGCCGGTCCGTGCCCGGCGGGCCCCCGGCCCGCGGTGGGGGGCCCGGCCCGCGGTGGGGGGCCCGGCCCGTGGTGGGGGCCCGGCCCGCGGTGGGGCGTCGTCGTCCACGGCGTGCGCGAGCAGCTCCGGCCACGGCGTGCGGGTGCGCGTGGGAGAGGGGCCGAGCCGGGGCAGTTCCTCCGGCGACCGGTGGCCAGAGCCGGCTGCATGCCGCGGCGGGCTCCGGAGCCGGTGACCCGGCCGGTGGCCTCCGGCCCGCCTCGGTGAGCCGGATGCGCTGGCGGCGGGGACGCGGGCGACGCCGGCCGGTCACGTGCAGCAGCCACGCGTGCGAGGCCCCCTCGTCAGCCGGCGGCCGGCCCCTCCAGCCCGCAGCGGCCCGGGTCGGTGGCCTGTCGAGGATCTGCTACAGCAGGGCGGCCGCGGCTGGGGCGGGCGGCGCGCGCCAGGACCGTCAGGCGTGGTACCGGTTGGGAGGCCGGCCAGGGGGGTAACGCGGGTTAGCGCCGCTCGCTCTCGATCGCTCCGGGTCACGCGGGAAGCCGGGGACCGAAGGGCGAGGGCGCCCCGCCCTCCCGTGGAGCGCCCCCCACACCTGAGGGCCGTGCGCGACACCGTCGTACGCCTGGCGGCGCCCGCCGGGCGGGTGGCGCCGATCAGGGGAAAGGCGTGTGCAACGCGCGTGAGGACGCCTGGGGCCGTCCACACCTCACCCGTGGACCTGCCGCTGATCCCTCCCATGCTCGCCACACCCGGCACCCTGCCGCCCGCCTCGCAGGACACGCGCTGGGCGTACGAGACCAAGCAGGACGGCCAGCGCGTGGTGGTCTACCTGCCCGGCGACGGCAGCGCGCTGCTGCGCGCCCGGTCCGGGCGGGACATTACGGCCGCCTACCCCGAGCTGCTGCCGCTCGGCACCGCCCTGGGCACCACGGCCGCCGTCCTGGACGGCGAAATCCTCGCGCTGGACGAACAGGGCCGGGCGAGCTTCCAGTTGCTGCAGTCCCGGATGGGGCTCGCCCACGCGCCCGGCAGGGCGGCCCGGCGCGCGGCAACGGTCCCCGTCCACCTCGTGCTGTTCGACCTGATGCACCTCGGCCGGCGCTCCCTGCTCCGCCTGCCCTACACCGGGCGCCGCACCGCCCTGGAGGATCTCGGACTGGAGGGCCCGTCCTGGTCCACCCCGGCCGCGCTCGTCGGGCACGGCGCCGAGGCCCTGCGCGCCACCCGGGAGCACGGCCTGGAGGGCCTGGTGTGCAAGCGGCTGGACTCGGTGTACGAGCCGGGCGTGCGCTCCCGGGCGTGGATCAAGATCCGCAACATGCGCACCGAGGACGTGCTGATCGGCGGCTGGCTGCCCGGCAGGGGACGCCTGACCGGCCTGCCGGGCGCGGTCCTGGTCGGCCAACGGGCCGCAGGGCGGCTGCGGTACGTCGGCGGGGTCGGCACCGGCTGGAGCGAGACCGAGCGCACCGAACTGGCCGCGCTGCTGCGGGCGGCGGCGACCGACGTGTGCCCCTTCGACCCGGTCCCGTCGGCGCCGGGCGCGCACTGGGTGACGCCCTCGCTGGTCGGCGAGGTCCGCTACAGCACCCGCACCCGGGAGGGGATGCTGCGCCAGCCCTCCTGGGTGCGGCTGCGGCCCGACCTCGCGCCGGAGGAGGCCGCGGCCGACCTCCCGGACGACCTCGGCTGAACCGGCGGCCACCGCCGAGTGCCTGTCACCACGGAGACGACACCACCGCCCTCTTGGCATGGACGCGTCCAATCGGGATGCTGAACTCCCCTGTTCCCCCCAGCCGTTGGGCTGCGCCCGGACCCAGAGGAGGACGCAGTGCCGTCCCCGACACCCCGAACCCACCGCAGACGATGGCTCACCGGCCTGGCCGGTGCCGCCGCCCTGGTCATCGCCTTCCCCGCCACCGCGTTCGCCGCCCCGCCCCCGGCCCTGCCCGCCGACGCCGACGCGCTGGAGCGGACCTACCAACCCGCTTACGACTACGACACCGACGGCTGCTACCCCACGCCCGCCATCGGAACGGACGGCACCGTCAACGGCGGCCTGAAGCCGACCGGCGCCCTCAACGGCGGCTGCCGCGACGCCTTCGACCTCGACCACACCAACAGCTACGCGCGGGCCACGTGCAACAACGGCTGGTGCGCCGTCATGTACGCCCTGTACTTCGAGAAGGACCAGGCCCTCCCGGGCAGCAGCCTCGGCGGGCACCGGCACGACTGGGAGCACGTGGTGGTGTGGGTGCGCGACGACACCGTCCAGTACGTCTCGACGTCCCAGCACGGCTCGTTCGCCGTGCACGCGCGCTCCGCGGTCCGCTTCGACGGCACGCACCCGAAGGTCGTCTACCACAAGGACGGCATCGGCACGCACTGCTTCCGCCTGGCGGGCGCGCGCGACGAGCCGCCGGAGAACCACAAGGGCACCTGGCAGTACCCGCCGTTGGTGGGCTGGAACGGCTATCCGCCCGGACTGCGCGACAAGCTCGGCGCGTACGACTTCGGCAGCGCCCACTTCGGCCTGAAGGACGGGAGTTTCGCCTCCCACCTGGCGGCGGCCAAGCCGTCCGGCATCCCCTTCGACCCGAACGCGTGAGTCGCGCGGGCTCCCGCCGCGGGACGCAGGCTGCTCGAACCCCTGCGCGGCCAACGGCGGTGCGTCTCACGGCTCACCGCACGTGTGGCGAGGCGGGATTCGGGGTGGCCGTTCCCGGCCGCGACAGGTGGGCGACGAGGAGGAGCAGGACGCCACAGGCGGCGACCAGGAGCCAGCCCGGGCGGGACGCGTGTGCGAACCCCGTCGGGCCGGTGGCCGTGACCAGGCCGCCGGCGAGGGCCACGCCGAGGGCGGAGCCGAGTTGCCGTGCGGTGGAGGTGACCGCCCCGGCCACGCCGGCCCGGGCGGGTGGCAGGCCGTTGACGGCGGTGTTGGTGATCGGGGCGTTGGCGAAGCCGAACCCGATGCCGATGAGCGCGTAGGCGGCCAGCAGCAGGACCACGCTCGTGTGCGGGGTGAGGCGGACCAGGCACAGCCCGCCGGCCATGAGGAAACCGCCGGCGAGGAGCAGCGGCAGCCGCGGGCCCGCGCGGCCGACCATGCGCCCGGACCAGGGCGCGCAGACGGTCGCCCCCACGGCCAGCGGAAGGGTGGCCACGCCGACGGCCAGCGGCGTCCATTGCCGGGTGTGCTGCAGGTAGAGGGTGTTCAGCAACAGGGCCGCGTTCAGGGCGACGAAGACCGCCACCGCACCGACGACGGCACCGCTGAAGACCGGGCTCGCGAAGAGCCGCAGGTCCATCAGCGGCTCCCGCCGGCGGGACTCCACCCACACGAATGCGCCGGTCGCCACGGCGGCAGCCGCGTACCCCGCCGACGCCGCGGGCGACGTCCAGCCGATGCGCGGCCCTTCGATCAGGACGCCGACCACGAGGGCGAGGACCACGGTCAGCAGCGCCTGGCCGGGCAGGTCGAGCCGCCGGGCCCGCGGTGCCCGGGACTCCGGCACGAACACCGCGCTGAGCAGCAAAGCGGCAGCGATGACGGGTGTGTTGACCCAGAACAGCGCCCGCCAGTCGAGCCCTGCGAGCAGCGCGCCGCCCGTGAGGGGGCCGGCGGCCATGCTCAGTCCGAACACGGACGCCCAGATGCCGATCGCCTGAGCCCGCTCCTTAGGGTCGGGCATCGCGTTCACCACGATCGCGAGCGCCACGGGGCTGAGCATCGAGGCGCCGATGCCCTGCAGCGCGCGGGCCGCGATGAGTACGCCCGCCGACGGGGCGAGCGCGCAGACCAGGGATGCCGCGCCGAACGTGGCCAGCCCGCACTGGAACACCCGGCGGCGTCCGAAGCGGTCCGCCAGCGCGCCGGAGGAGATCAGCAGACTGGCGAGGACCAGGGTGTAGGCGTCCACGATCCATTCGAGACGGCGCGTGTCGGCCCCCAGGCCGCGCCCGATGGCCGGCAGGCCCACATTGACGATGGTGGTGTCCAGGCCCACCAGGAACATGCTCAGGCAGCAGACGGCCACGACCGTCCAGCGTCTGCGCGCGCTCAGCGCGGGTCGGGCAGGGAGTGTCGTCGCGGTCACGGTCTACCTCTGAGGTCGGGGAACAGTGCCCGGCAAGACTCAGCCCGGGCACCGTCCGAAGCCCAGGAATTTTGCGGACACTGCAAAACCGAGCCCGTGAACACGCAATCCAGGGACGCGGAGCTGGAACAGATCCTCGACGGCATCGGGCCACGGCTGCGCCGGCCAGCGGCGACCCCCGGGAGCACCTGCGGCCCCTGCACAAGGGGCGCGGGAGCGTCACGAGGGCTACGCGTGGCTCCACGTCCTCGCCGGCCGGCTGCGCCCGGCCCTCGGAGCGCAGGACCTCACGCTGCGGCCCGGCGAAGTGGCCGAGTTCGACACCGCCGAGCCCCACTGGTTCGGCCCGGCGGACGACAACGCCGTGGAGATCCTGCACCTGTTCGGTCCACGGGGAGACCAGGCCGTCGTCCGCACCGGGCCGACCTAGGTCTGCGGCCGGGGCCCGTTCCCGTCGCGAGGCCGATCCGCTGCGGCGGCCGTCCCGCCTAACGTCCCCCTCATGGACAGGCACGACACGAACGGAACGCTCGAAGAGGCACTGGAACGGCTGCACTCCTCCGGACCGGAGCGGCTCGGCCGGCTCACCAACCACGCGCCCATGGTCGTCGAGGCGCTCGCCGCGCGGGGTCAGGCCGGGGCGGTGCACCGCTGGCTGGACCGGTACCGGCACAAGCTGGAGGACTTCCCGTCCCCCGTGGCGCCCGTGACGGACGCCGACTGGCCGCAGGCGCTGGGCGATCCGCGCCGGGCGGCGGACTGGATCGCCTACTTCACCCGGGCGCTGTCCGACCGCCCGTGGCGCGAGGTCCTGGCCACCTGGTGGCCGCGTCTGCTGCCCGGGATGTACGGCGGCTCCACCCATCCGGTCATCCGGGTCGGCCACGCCGTACGCGCCCTGGAGCGGGAGGAGAACGAGCCCCGGCTGACCGAACTCGCGCACGGGCTGGGCTACTGGGCGGCCCGGCACCGCCCCGTGTCCGGCATCGCCCCGCTGCCCGGCGCGCCGAGCGCGGCGGCCTCCCTGGACGCCGTCGTGCCGCTGCCCGACCCGCGGGGCGGATTCCCCGACCGGCTGGCCGCCCTGCGGCACCTGCCCCGCTGGGCGGACGAGGTGACCGACCCGGGCACGGCCCGGGAACGCCTCGCCGAGCTGGTCCGGGCCGCGACCCACCGCTACGCGTCCCACGGCCACGGCGAGCCGACCATGCTGGTGCACGCGGCCACCGCCCCCAACGCCGTGCTGCGCACGCTGGACTCCCTGCCCCGCGCGCTGTGGGTGCCGAGCCTGCACGCGGCGTGGACGGCCACCGCGGCGGTCACCGCGATGTACGCCCCCGCCGCACCGGTCGCCTACGCCCCGCCCGCCCGCCTGACGGCCGGCGAGGTGCTGGAGCGGGCCCTGGCACACGGCGACGAGCACGTCATCAAGTTCACCGACACCGCCCTCGACGCCGGCGACGAGCGGGCCCTGGCCGCGGCCCAGCGCGCGGTGGAGCTGAGCGAACCGCTCGGCTGAGCGGCGTCCCCCACTGCGCGGACATGCGGGGCGCTCGGCCTCGCCGCGCCGGCCCCGCACCCCGACGGCGACCACGTCCTCGTACCCGCCGTGGATCGAGGGCCACTTGGGGTGCGGGGCCGGCACGGCCGAAGGAGAAGCCCCCTGAGGAACGCGTCACGAACGGCCCGACGGCGGCCTTGCGGGGGCCGGTTCGGCACGGGGCCCCTTGCGGAGGGTCTATCGTGTCGGCATGTCCGTCCCCGAACTGATCCGCATCGTCTCCCGCGACTCGCCGATGGCGCTTGCCCAAGTGGAGCGCGTCCGGGCCGAGTTGGCCGCCCTCCACCCCGGTGTGCGCACCGAGGTCGTTCCCGTGAAGACCACCGGGGACAAGTGGCTGGGCGACCTGTCGAAGGTCGAGGGCAAGGGCGCGTTCACCAAGGAGGTGGACGCCGCGCTGCTCGCCGGCGAGGCCGATCTCGCGGTGCACTGCGTCAAGGACGTGCCCGCCGACCGTCCGCTCCCGGCCGGTACGGTGTTCGCCGCGTTCCTGAAGCGGGACGACATCCGCGACGCCCTCGTCCACCCGGGCGGGCTCACCCTCGACGAACTGCCCGAGGGCACCCGCATCGGCACCTCCTCGGTGCGCCGGGTCGCGCAACTGGCCGCCACCCATCCGCACCTGGAGTGCGTGCCGTTCCGCGGCAACGCCAACCGGCGCCTGGAGAAGCTCGCCGCCGGTGAGGCGGACGCGCTGCTGCTCGCCGTCTCCGGCCTGGAGCGCATCGGCCGCCGGGACGTGATCAGCGAGGTGCTCTCCCCCGAGGCGATGATGCCGCCCATCGGCGCGGGCATCCTCGCCCTGCAGTGCCGCGAGGACGACACCGACCTCATCGACGCCGTCAGCGACCTCGGCGACCCCGACACCCACCGGGAGGCCACCGCGGAACGCATGTTCCTGCACGTGCTGCAGGGGCACTGCAACAGCCCGATCGCCGGGTACGCGCGCGTGGACCGCGGCGGCGAACTGTCCCTGCGGGCCTGTGTGTTCACCCCGGACGGCAAGACCCGCCTGAACGCCCACGAGTGGGCGGGCCGGCTGGACCCGGCCACGCTCGGCACCTCGGTCGCCGTGGCGCTGCTGCGGCAGGGCGCCCGCGAGATCATCGACGGCATCCCCCACTGACCGCCCCCGGCGCGCATCTCGCGGAGTCAGGCGGTGCCTTCCTCCGCCTGGTCCCGCAGAAAGACGCTCACCTGCTGGGCGAGGCTCTCCCGCGCCGCCCCCGGCTGCGCCCCGGCGGTGCCCTCCTGGACCCCGATGCCGCCCGCCCACAGCCGCCGGCCGGTCCACTCCTCCTCGACCCGCAGCTGCACCTGGACGTCCACGTGGCTCAGGGACGCCTCCGGGCCCGCGGCGTACAGCACGGCGGTGACCCGCCGCAGCGGGTAGACGTCGAAGCCCTCGATGAACTGCGAGTTGCGCCAGTCCAGGAAGGCGCTCTCCCCGTCGGGGCCGATCCGCACGTCGACCTGGCCGTCCTCGAGGTGGATGCCGTAGTGGCGGCTGCCGCGGTTCTCGACCGTCACGCGGAGGCTGAAGTACGTCAGGCCCTCTGCCGCGTCGTCACGTCCCCGCGGCGGCTCGGCGAGTTCCAGACGGTGGACGCGGACCCGCAGACCGGCATGCTCGTCGTACTCCTGCCAGTCCCCGACCACGTTCGGCTCGTACACAGTGCACCTCTCGACCTCTGGAAGCTGCTTCCTATCTGTGTGCTCAGGGCACTGTCAAATGAGCGGAATGCGCTGTGGCCAGGTAGTTCACCCCTTTTGATCGCTGATCAAGCCGTGCGCAGCGAGAACTCGCCGACACGCGCTGAAAGCGCTTGCTGCGGCGTGCGGTACATCACGTCGCAGCACCAAGATCAACGGGCCAGCCGGCCCAGCAGCGCGGAGGCCGCGGTGATGCCGAGCGCGGCGGCCACGAGCAGGACCAGAAAGTCGGCCGTCAGGTGGTGGGGGGTGCCCAGGAGGAGGCCGCGCAGGGCGTCCACCTCGTAGCTGAGCGGGTTGGCCTCGCTGACCGCCTGGAGCCAGCCGGGCATGACCGACACCGGGTACAGGGCGTTGGAGCCGAAGAACAGCGGCATCGTGATCGCCTGCCCGATGCCCATCAGCCGGTCGCGGCTGAGGACGATGCCGGCGATGGTCATCGACAGGCACGAGAAGAAGGCCGAACCGAGGACCACGATCACGGCGACGCCGAGCAGCTTGAGCGGGTTCCAGGTCAGCGCCACGCCCAGCAGGGCGGCGATGACGAGGACGACGGCGGCCTGGACGAGCGACTTCACCCCGGCGGCGAACGCCTTGCCGGTGATCAGCGCCGACCGCGGGGTCGGGGTGACCAGCAGTTTGCTGAGGACGCCGGCGTCGCGCTCCCAGATGATCATGATGCCGTAGAAGATGGCGATGAACATCGCGGACTGGGCGATGATGCCGGGTGCCAGGTAGTCCACGTAGGGGATGCCGCCGGTGGGGATCGCCCGGATGCGGGTGAAGGTCTGACCGAAGATCAGCAGCCAGAGGGCGGGCTGGACGGCACGGGTGTACAGCTCGGTGCGGTCGTGGCGCAGCTTCTGCAGTTCGACGGCGCACATCGCGCCGACGCGGGCGGGCAGCAGCCGCCAGCCGGCGCGGGCCTGGGGCGGCCGTACCAGCAGGCCGATGTCGTCACCCGAGACGGCGTGCGGTGCGGCGGGTGCTTCGGACATCGCGGAAATCTCCTGTCTCGTCGTCGAGGCCGCTGCCGGCCACGTCGCGGAAGACGTCCTCCAGGGTCGGCAGCGGGCCGCCGCCCCGGCGTTCGGCGAGGCCCTTCCTGAGCTCCGCCGGGGTGCCGAGGGCCCGGATCCGGCCCCGGTGCATCAGGGCGACCCGGTCGCAGTACCGGTCGGCCTCGTCCATGTAGTGCGTGGTGACCAGCACGGTCATGCCGGTGACGGCCCGGACGGCGTCGATGTGCTCCCACACCCCCGTGCGGGCGATCGGGTCCAGGCCGATCGTGGGTTCGTCGAGGATCAGCAGCCGGGGCGCGCTGACCAGCGCCTGGGCGAGTTCGAGCCGGCGGACCATGCCGCCGGAGTACGTGCCCGCCGGCCGGTCGGCGGCGTCCGCCAGGCCGACCGCGGCCAGGGCCTGGCCGACGCGCGCGGCGCGCTCCCGGCGGGGCACGTCGAAGACCCGGGCGAACAGGGCGACGTTCTCGCGGCCGGTGAGGGAGGCGTCGGCGGACAGCTGCTGCGGGACGTACCCGAGCAGACGCCGTACGGCCATGCGGTCCCGGGCGGCGTCGTGGCCGAAGACGCGGACCGTGCCGGCCGGTACCGGCAGCAGCGTGGTGATGCAGCGGATGGCGGTGGTCTTGCCGGCGCCGTTGGGGCCGAGCAGCCCGAAGACCTCGCCCTGGTGGACGGTGAGGTCGAGCCCGTCGACGGCCCTGGCCGCGCCGAAGCAGTGGACGAGCCCGGTGCAGGCGACGGCGTGGTCGGGGGCGGTGTCCCGCGTCATGGTTCCTCGGCCTCCTCGTGCAGGGTGTCGGCGAGCTTGCGCAGGGCGGGCAGGGCCGCGTACAGCGCCTGCCGGTCCGCCGCGTCGAGCCGGGCCACCTGGCGCCGTACGAGGGCGGCACGGCGGGCGCGCCACTCCGCCAGCCGTGTCCCAGCCGCCGGAGTGGGCAGCAGACGGGCGGCCCTGCGGTCGGCCGGGTTCGTCTCCCGGACCAGGTATCCGGCCCGGGCCAGCTGGTTGACCAGCGTCGACACCGAGTTGCCCGCCAGGCGCAGCTCCCGGGCGGCCCGCGAGACGCCGATGCCGGGTCGCGCCACGACCAGCCGCAGCAGCTCCACCTCGGCCCCGCGCAGCGGCGGGTCGGGCATCTCGTGGCGCAGACGCCGGCGGATCAGCCGCTGCACCGCGACGAGCGCGTCGGCCAGCTCCTCCGGCTCCTCCGGCTTCCCCGGCTCCTCCGGGATGTTCTCCGGCTCCATGCGGCCGAGGTTATCTCTGTAACAGAGCTAACAGGCCCAACGGCCGGTCAAGAGAACATCTGGGAATCACCCGGGTACGATTGACGTGGATATAAGCCGATTTGTTTCGGTACCTAGGTGCCCGGGAAAGGGCACCACAGTGCTTCGGACAGGAGGCACGTCCGTGGGAACCGGCCCGTTTCCGGCCCCGGCGTCGTCCGCCAGGTCCGAGCCCGGCGTTTCCCACGGTGTCTTGTCCACTCGGCACCTGCTCAGGGAGGTGCGCATCATGCGTATCGCCGGCAGCACCAAACCGCACCCCCACCCGCACGACGACGCCCCGGACACCGCCGAGGCGTTCGAACGACTCGTACGGCTGCCCGAAGGGCCCGAGCGCAAGGCGCTGCGGGACGAACTGGTCGAGGCCTGGCTTCCGATGGCCGAGCGGATCGCCGTCCGCTTCCGGGGGCGCGGGGAGGCCCTCGAGGACCTGTACCAGGTGGCGGCCCTGGGCCTGGTCAAGGCCGTCGACCACTACGACCCGGCGCGCGGCAACGCCTTCGAGGCGTACGCCGTGCCGACGGTCACCGGCGAGATCAAGCGCCACTTCCGTGACCACATGTGGACGCTGCACGTCCCCCGCCGGGTCCAGGACCTGCGCAACCGGGTGCGGCAGGCGGCCAAGGAGCTGTCGCAGACCACGCCGGGCCGTCCTCCGACGGTCGCCGAGATCGCCGAGCACGCGCATCTGAGCGAGACCGAGGTGCGGACCGGCATGGAGGCGCTGGAGTGCTTCTCCGCGCTGTCGCTGGAGGCGGAGATGCCCGGGACGGACGGCTACGCCCTCGGCGACGCGATCGGCGGGCCGGACCCGGCCTTCGACACCGTCGTCAACCGGGTGGCCGTCAAGCCCTGCCTGGAGGCACTCCCGGAGCGCGAGCGGGTCATCCTCTACCTGCGGTTCTTCCGGGGTATGACGCAAAGCCGCATCGCCGAACAGCTCGGCATCTCGCAGATGCACGTCTCCCGGCTGCTCAGCAGCTGCTTCGCCCATCTGCGTGAGGAGCTGATGGCGGAGGTTCGCTGAGGCCGGCCCGGTGGGTTCCGGGTCCGGCGACCGGCGCCGCCGGGCGGTTCACCGCTCCGGCGGCGCGCCGGGGATCTGTGTGGGGCCGAACCGGTCGAGAGCGTCTTCCAGTTCCGCCCGGATCTCCGGGGCCATGGCGCCGGTGCGGCCCCAGATCAGGATCATCTCCGCGACGTTGCGCAGTTTGACGTTCGTGTGCTGGGAGATCTGCCTCAGCACCGCCCACCCCTCGTCCGGGGAGACCCGGCCGAGGGCGACGATCATGCCGATCGCCTGGTCCACGACGGCGTGGGAGACGACCGCCTCCTTCAGCTGCTGGACCTCTTCCTGAAGTTGGAGGATCCGTTCCGAGCCGCCGTCCGTGGGCATGGTGACCTCCGGGTCCGGTGCGCCGTGGTCCGACCCATCCATCGTCCTCGCGCGTGCCGTCCGCTGCCACCGGGCCGGGCGGCGGACGCGCGGGAGCGCCACCGTTTCGGCGGCGCCGCGGGGGTACTCGGCAGGCGCCCCGGGCGGTTCCGGTCGGACACTGGTGTCATCCCTCCGGTGGGCCGCCGGCCGACGAGATCAGGACGCGACACCATGGAAGACGACATGCCCTCCCCCGCAGCCGCCAAGATGTCCACGCACTCCGTGTTCGGAGCGCCCTGCTGGGTGACGCTGACCAGCCGGGACGTGCAGGCGACCGAGGAGTTCTACGGGGCCGTGCTGGGCTGGCAGTGGCGCCCGGCGCGGCTCGGCGACCGGTTCCGGATCGCGCTGGCGGACGGCTCGCCGGTGGCCGGGATCGCCGCGGTGGCGACGATGTACCAGATGGCGGTGGCGTGGACGCCGTACTTCGCCGTGCCCAGCGCGGACGAGGCGGCGGCGCGGGTGCAGGAGCGCATGGGCACGGTCGCGGTCGGGCCGATCTCCCTGCCGCCCGGCCGCGCGGCCCTGCTGGCCGACCGGGACGGGGCGACCTTCGGCATCTGGGAGGGCGAGCTCTTCACCGACTGGGAGACCTGGCGGCACGCGCAGCCGGTCTTCATCACACTGCACACCCGTGACGCGTTCGACGCCGCGATCTTCTACGGCGAGGTCCTCGACTGGGCGTCGGAGCGTCCCGGCTGCTGCGAGGTGCAGTACGAGGGCGGTGAGGTGGTGCTGCGCAGCCGCGGGGACGTGGTCGCCAGGATCGAGTCGGGCGCGCTGGAGGCGGCCCCCGATCCCACGATCCGGCCGCACTGGCAGGTCCACTTCACCGTGCCGGACGTCTCCGCGTGCGCCCGGGCCGCGGAACTGCACGGCGGCAGCGTGTTGTCCAAGGGCAGCGACGAGGCGGTCCTGCGCGACCCGGACGGCGCCCAGTTCACGGTGACGGCCCGCCGCCGCGGCTGACCCGGCCCGGGCTCGGGCTCGGCGCCCGGCCTGAGGGCCGGCCGCGACCGTGGTGGCCCAGCAGCGGCCGAGCGGGCTGTGAGGCGCGTGCGGCCCGTGGCACTGCCCTGCCCCGACTACGGCCGCCCCGGGTCAGACACGTCGGACCGCCTCGGCGCGTGTCCGTCACCCCACCACGCGCCCCTGGGCGGCGCGGGCCGCCGCATCGGAGGTTCCCGACCCGCCCGCCCGCGCCTCTGCCTGCCCTGCCCCGAGGGCGACCGCCCCCGGGCCTGACACGTCGAGGCGGACTCGGTGACCGGAGGCTGCGTCCGTGGCGGCCCGACGGCCGCCGACCGGACGGCGAGCCCCAGGCTCCCAAGGCTCGGCGCCCGGTGTCGAGGGCGACCGCCCCCGGGACCTGGCAGGGCGCCGCGGCCCAGGGAGTCCGGGCCCGCTCAGCGGGGCGTGCGGCTCGGGCGGCACAGCAGGACCAGGCTGCGTGGCTCCACGGTCAGGCGGGTGCCCGCCTTGTGTTCCGCCTCGTCGGGGGTGGCCTCCGGGTCGGCGGTGTCGATCAGGGCGGTCCAGCGCTCGCCGTAGGTGCGGTCCGGCAGACGGAACTCCACGGGCTCCCAGTGGCTGTTGAGGAGCAGGAGGAAGGAGTCGTCCACCACGCGCCGCCCGCGCGGGTCGGGTTCGGCGATGGCGTCCCCGTTGAGGAAGACGCCGACGCAGTGGGCGTCGCCCCGCTGCCAGTCGTCGTCGCCCATCTCCTGGGCGTCGGGCGCCAGCCACACCAGGTCGGGCAGCGGCTGGTCGGCGTTGCGCACCGTCTCGCCGCGGAAGAAGCGGCGCCGGCGCAGCACCGGGTGGGCCCGGCGCAGCTGGATGACGTACCGGGTGAAGTCCAGCAGGGCGCGCTGCTCGTCGGTGAGCCGCCAGTCGATCCAGGAGATCTCGTTGTCCTGGCAGTAGGCGTTGTTGTTGCCGCGCTGGGTGCGGCCCAGTTCGTCGCCGTGGCAGAGCATCGGGATGCCCTGGGACAGCATCAAGGTGGCGAGGAAGTTGCGCTGCTGGCGGGCGCGCAGCTCCAGGACGGCCGGATCGCGGGTGTCGCCCTCGGCGCCGCAGTTCCAGGAGCGGTTGGCCGACTCGCCGTCCCGGTTGTCCTCGCCGTTGGCCTCGTTGTGCTTGTCGTTGTAGGAGACCAGGTCGCGCAGGGTGAAACCGTCGTGCGCCGTCACGAAGTTGACGCTGGCGCGGGGGCGGCGACGGCTGGGCTGGTACAGGTCCGAGGAGCCGGTGAGCCGGGAGGCGAACTCGCCGAGGGTGTGGTCCTCGCCGCGCCAGAAGTCCCGTACGGCGTCCCGGTACAGGCCGTTCCACTCCGACCACAGCGGCGGGAAGTTGCCCACCTGGTAGCCGCCCTCGCCCACGTCCCAGGGTTCGGCGATCAGCTTGACGCGGCTGATCACCGGGTCCTGCTGGATGAGGTCGAAGAACGCCGACAGCCGGTCCACCTCGTGGAACTGCCGCGCCAGGGTGGCCGCCAGGTCGAAGCGGAAGCCGTCGACGTGCATCTCGGTGACCCAGTACCGCAGCGAGTCCATGATCAGCTGCAGTACGTAGGGGTGGCGCATCAGCAGGCTGTTGCCGGTGCCGGTGGTGTCGTAGTAGTGCTCCCAGTCGCCGTCCACCAGGCGGTAGTACGAGGAGTTGTCGATGCCGCGGAAGGACAGCGTGGGTCCCATGTGGTTGCCCTCGGCGGTGTGGTTGTAGACCACGTCGAGGATCACTTCCAGTCCCGCCTCGTGCAGGGTCTTCACCATCTGCTTGAACTCGGCGACCTGCTGGCCGCGACTGCCGTGGGCGGCGTAGCCGTTGTGGGGCGCGAAGAAGCCGATCGTGTTGTAGCCCCAGTAGTTCGACAGGCCGCGGTCCTGCAGCACCCCGTCCTGGACGAACTGGTGCACCGGCATGAGCTCCACGGCGGTGACGCCCAGCCTGGTCAGGTGCTCGACGACCGCGGGGTGGGCGAGCCCGGCGTAGGTGCCGCGCAGTTCCTCGGGGACGTCGGGGTGGGTGCGGGTCAGGCCCTTGACGTGGGCCTCGTAGATCACCGTGTCGGCGTACGGCCGGCCGGGGCGGCGGTCGTCGCCCCAGTCGAAGGCCGGGTCGGTGACCACGCCGAGCATCGTGTGCCCGGCGCTGTCGGCCGGGTCGGGGCCGTCCGGGTTCCGCTCGTACAGGGACGGGTGGTTGTCGATCTGCCCGTCCACCGCCCGGGCGTACGGGTCGAGCAGCAGCTTGGCCGGGTTGCAGCGGTGGCCCAGCGACGGCGCCCAGGGGCCGTGCACCCGGTAGCCGTAACGCTGGCCGGGGCCCACGCCGGACAGGTAGCCGTGCCACACGAAGCCGTCGACCTCGGTCAGCGGCACCAGGGTGTGGCTGCCGTCGTCGTCCACCAGGACGAGCTCGACGCGTTCGGCGACCTCGCTGAAGAGCGCGAAGTTGGTGCCGTGGCCGTCGTGGGCCGCACCCAGCGGGTAGGGGTGCCCGCTCCACGCGGACACCCCTGCCCGGGTCTCGTACCGCCGGGTCACCGGGCCTCCTCCAGGACCTCGTCCGGCGTCCCGGCCGCGCCCGCCAGCTGGGCGACCGCCACCTCGCGGGGCACCTCCAGGCCCTCGCTGAGCTGCGGAGCCGGTGCGGTGGGCACCAGCGGGACGCGTTCGCCCGCACGGGCGCGCTGCGAGAACCAGATGACCTTGCTGCCGGTCTCGGTGGCGCAGCAGCCCCAGCCGTCGCTCATCGCGGCCAGGTGCTCCAGGCAGGCGCGCAGTTCCTGGTCGGGGCGCAGGGCGCGGTCGTTGTCGCCGATGGCGGTGATGAGGTGCTGGCCGTTCCACCACATCTCGATGGAGGTGTTCTTGTCGGTGGCGTGCTCGTCGATGGCGTGCAGCAGCATCTCGGCGCCGCCGCAGACGGGCTGGACCAGGTTGTCCAGGTCCCAGTACCTCAGGTGAGCGGCCAGAATGCGGCTGACCTGTCCCACCCGTTCCGGGCTGACTTCCACATCGAGGTGGTAGTAGCAGGGCACTGCGGTCTTCATCGGTTGGCTCCTCACCGCGAGGCTCCCGCTCCTTCTCGCTCCGCACTCCTGCGGAAACGAGCCCCGAACACGGAACGTGAGCACTGATCGCTTCTGAGTCACCCTCAGCCTGAGGGTGCTAGTCCGTTCGTGCAACACGAGCGCACACCTGAGACATGCGAGCACACATAGGAGCGCATGGTGGTTGAAGATCCAACAAGACGGTGCGTCATCGCGCGTGCACCATGTGTGAAGAACTCACCCCCGAAAGGTGGACGGCGCCATGCTGCTCCCCGCCAAAGCCGAAGTCGCCCGGCAGCTGCGGCGTTACCGGGCCTGGGAACGCGTCATGCTCGCGGCGCCGGCCGACCACACGGTGCGGGCCACCTTCGAGGACTCGGGTTACACCCTGTGCGTGCTGATGGGGAAGCGGTGCGCGCGGGAGGCGGCCGACGCCGCCGAGCGGTACCTGCGGACGAACGTCGTCACCTATCTGCGGGACTCCCGGCCCGCGTTGCGGGAGTCCCCGGTGCTCCAGGAGCCCCTCCCCCGTCTGCAGGAGCGTCCGCGGGAGTCCCCTCCGCGGGAGCAGAAGGAGCGGCCCCGCCGGGCCGGAGCGGTCCGGCGCACTCCGCCCACGGCGGAGCGACGTTTTCCGGCGGGAAGGTGACGGCCTTCCCGCCTTGGTTCGGTCCCCTGGCCGGGCACCCGCCCGGCAGCGAGCACGGCGGAGGTGAAGACCCATGAAGACGACCCGGGCGGTCGGCCGGATCCCGGTACGGGACGTACGGCCGGCCGTGGAGTGCGGCCGACGGCCGGCCAAAGCGGTCGTGGGAGAGACGTTCGAGGTCACCGCCACCGTGTTCCGTGAGGGGCACGACGCGGTGGCCGCCAACGTCGTACTGAAGGACCCCGAGGGCCGCCCCGGGCCGTGGACACCGATGCGGGAGCTGGCCCCCGGCACGGACCGCTGGGGTGCCGAGGTCAGCGCGGACACCGTGGGCCACTGGACGTACCGGGTGGAGGCGTGGGGCGACCCGGTGACCACCTGGCGCCGGACCGCCGGCATCAAGGTTCCGGCCGGCATCGACCAGGGGCTGGTCCTGGAGGAGGGCGCCGCGCTGTACGAGCGGGCCGCCGCCGGGATCCCGAAGGAGCAGGGGCGCGGCGTGGTGCTGGCCGCGGCGGCGGCCCTGCGCGACGAGTCCCTGTCCCCGGCACAGCGCCTGGCGGCGGCGACGGCACCGGAGGTGGACCGGGTGCTGGCCCGCCATCCGCTGCGGGAGTTCGTCACCAGCAGTGATCCGATGCCGTTGCTGGTGGAGCGGGAGCGGGCGCTGTACGGGTCGTGGTACGAGTTCTTCCCGCGCTCGGAGGGCACCGAGGAGGAACCGCACGGCACGTTCCGTACCGCCGCGCGGCGGCTGCCGGCGATCGCGGCGATGGGCTTCGACGTGGTCTACCTGCCGCCGATCCACCCCATCGGCACCACCTTCCGCAAGGGGAAGAACAACACCCTCACCCCCGGCCCCGACGACGTCGGCGTGCCCTGGGCGATCGGCTCCCCCGAGGGCGG
>NZ_JBFATS010000033.1:0-48900 GCF_040678435.1 Streptomyces sp. NPDC052682
GCGAGAGGGGCGGCAGGCGAGGCGGCAGCGGCGGGGCGCGGGAGGGCGGCCTCGGAAGCGGTCGGCGCCGCGTCGGCCGCCGGGTGCGCGGGCGCGGTGCTGCGCGGGTCCGGTCCCGAAGTGGCCGCGGGCGGGCCGCTGGGGGCGGGATAGAGCTCCGCGAGCCTGTTCAGCAGCCGGGCGTACGCGTCGCGTTCCGGGGGGCGCGGCTCGGTCTTGCCCGCCTCCCAGCCGCTCACCGTGGCACGCCGCACCTTCAGCGCCGCGGCCACCTCCTCGACCGTCAGGCCGTGAGCCTTGCGCAGTCGCCTGCGCTCCTCCGGCGGGGGCAGGGGGGCGCGGGACGCGACCAGGGCGTCGACGGCGTCGAACAACTCGGACATGCGGCACCTCCGGTCCGAGACCCTAGCCCATGAAGGCGTACGTTCCGCGCTCGTTCACCGTACGGCACGCGTACGAAGCTCAGGTGATGTCGAGATTGGCCATCATTCCCATGTCCTCGTGTTCGGCGTTGTGGCAGTGGAAGAGGTATCGGCCGCGGTAGCCGGTGAAGCGGGTGATGATCTCCGCCGATTCGCCCGGACGGAGCGAAATGGTGTCCTTCAGCCCGGCATCATGCGGCAGAGGCGCGCGCCCGCCGCGGGCCAGCACCCGGAATCCGACCAGGTGGAGGTGGACGGGGTGGTGGACGTCGGCGACCAATCGCCATACCTCCACGGCCCCGAGCCGGGTGCGGACGTCGGTGCGCGAGGGGTCGAAGGCGCGCCCGCCGATGACCCAGCCGCGACCGTGTTCCATGTGTCCGGCGCGGAAGGCGAAGTCCCGCACGGCGGTCGCCTCAGAGCGCCGCCAGGCCGGCAGGTCGTCGGCGAGGGATGCGGGGATGCGACTGTGGTTCCGGGCGCGGCGCGCGATACGGAAGGCCATCACCTCGCGGGTGCCTCCGGTGCCGAGCAGGTTGACCAGGCGTACCCGGCTCCCGGTTGGCAGGTCCGAGAAATCGACGACCACGTCGTAGCGTTCCGCCGGTGCGATCGGCAGAGTGGTGTGGGTGACGGGGACGGCGAGCAGGCCTTGGTCGGCACCGATCTGCACCAGGTCCAGACGGCGTCCGTCGTCGGTGACGGCCTGCAGCGCGTAGTGGCGGGCGTTGGATGCGTTCAGCAGCCGCAGCCGGTAGGAGGATGTGCCGACCTCGTGGACCGGCCAGGGGGCGCCGTTGACCAGGATGACGTCGCCGAGCACGCCGGCGGCGTAGGGCGCCTTCACACCGGGCCGGTCACGCAGTGCGGGGTCGAGGGACGGGTAGGTCAGAGAGCCGTCGGAGGCGAACGACCGGTCGGCGATCATCAGGGGGAGTTCGCGTTCTCCGCGGGGCAGGTCGAGGGCGTCCTCGATGTCGTCGCGGATGATGTGCATCCCGGCCAGACCGCGCCAGATCGCCGGGGCGGTGAAGTCCATGCGGTGGTCGTGGTACCAGAGCATCGCGGCACGCTGGTCCATCGGGAAGGTGTACTCGCGCATGCCCCGGCTGGTGACGGCGCGGGGATCGGCCATGGCGTGTGCGCCGGAGGAGTGCCGGTGGTGCGCCGCGGGGTCGGGCCGGCCGTGCGGGAGGACGAGGTCGGTGGGGTAACCGTCGGAGGCGGCCGGGGTGTGCCCGCCATGCAGATGCACCACGGTCGGAACGGGCAGCTCGTTGCGGTGCACCACGGTGATCGGACGTCCCCGGCGGGACTCGATCGTCGGGCCGGGGAAGGTGCCGTGGTACGTCCACAGCCCCGTTCGGATCCCGGGCAGGATCTCTGCGGACACCTGGCGCTGGGTGATCTCGTACCGGTCGGCGCTCCCCGAGGTGGCGGCCGGTCGCAGGACGGGCGGGACGGGCAGCGGCACGGTGTACGGCTCGGGCAGCGGCACGGCGCTGCGCAGTTGGGTGCCGGTGCTCGCCGGACGGTGGGCCATGGCGCCGGACAGTGCCAGGCCACCCGCCGTGGCCAGCCCCAGCGCGCCGCCGAGTCCGAGCACGCGGCGGCGGCTCCACTGCGCGCTGCGCCGGCCGTCGTGACGGATGCGTCCAGGTCGCTCAGACATGGGTCTCGTCCCGCCGCGGTGCGCCCGCCTCGTCGGCCCGGTCGGCCGGGGCGCGGCTCGGAATGGGCAGTAGCCAGACCGCGGCGGTCAGCACGGCCAACGCCGCGATGATCATCACACCCAGGGGCAGGTGGACCCACAGCAGGCCGGACAACCCCGCCATGTACTGCACCGTCTCGGCCGTCACGATCAGCACCGACACCGCTGTCGGCCACAGGCGGCGCATCCGCAGCGAGGCCGCGACGCCGGCGGCCGCTTGGAGCAGTCCGAGGGTGAACACGGCGTCGGCGCCGCGGGCGTGCCAGTCGAGGCCACCGATCTCCCCGGTGAGGTAGACACCCGCGAAGACCGGCTGGCCGAAGGCCGCGACCGTGTGCACTGTCACCGCGAAACGGAACAGTCGGCCGCCACCTCCCTTGCGTGACAGAGCTGTTGGTGGCTGTTCATCAGTGGTGGTCACGCCTCACACCGTCATACCTGACACGTGATCACGTCAAAGATCAATATTGCTATGCCGCTATGCTCGCGGCGCTATGAGAGGAGAGGGCGGCGATGGATCTGCATGCACTCGAGCAGTTCCTCGTGGTCGCACGGCTGGAGCACCTGAGCCGAGCGGCCAGGGAACTGCGTATCGCTCAGCCGTCGTTGAGCCGCACCATCGCACGACTGGAGTCCGAACTCGGCGCGCCGCTGTTCGATCGGGCCGGCCGTCTCCGGCTCAACGAGTCGGGGCGGCTCTTCCGCGATCACGTCGAGCGCTCACTGGGTGAGCTGCAAGCGGGGCGCCGCGCTGTGGCGGAGGCGGCCCGCGAGGGCGTCGGCGGTGTGCGGCTGGCCTCGGAGACGTTCCTGACCATCACCGGCCCCCTGGCCGCGTACAAGGACGCCCACCCCGACATCGACGTCGAACTCCACCAGATGCCGGCCGCGGACATGCACCGTGCCCTGAACGCTCGCGAGGTCGACCTGTGCGTCGCCTCCCAGCCGATCCTGGGTGAGGGGCTGGACAGTGTGCGGCTGCACGACGAGCCGGTATGGCTGGCCGCGCCGCCCGGCCACCGGCTCGCCTCCCGCACCTGCGTCAAGGTCGAAGAGCTGCGCGAGGAGCCCTTCGTCATCTCACGGCCCGGCCACTGGCAACGCCGCCTGCTCGACCTGCTCTTCGCCGGACGCAACCTGAGCCCGCGCATCGTCTGCGAGGGCGATGAGCCGGCCGCCCTCGCCGGCCTGGTCAGCGCCGGGATCGGCCTCACCCTCATCCCGGCCATGGCGCGCGGCGCCGACATCAGCGCACCCGGAGCCTGGATCGGCATCGACGACCCTGCCTGCCGCCGGACCCTGACCCTGCACCGAGTCGCCGGCAGTCGACTCTCCACCGCCGCCCGGCAGATGCACACCACTCTCGCCGACTGGCCCTGGAACACCGCAGACGGCGGGCAGCGAGCCTGACCACCGGGCGGGTCGGAAGGCTCACGGCACCGGTGAGACGGCTGATCTCGGGCAGACGATCACGGTACGTTCCGTCGATCCTGTGAGGGGGGTCATCACCGTGGCCACACCTGCCCGGCGTACCTTCGACTTCCGCTCGACCGCCCTGTTCTTCACCTTTCTCGCGCTGATCCTGATCCTGCTGGGTTTCCTGGCGCGTACGGTGGCCGGTGCCGTGGAGCGGCGTCCCGTCTGGGTGGGCGTGCTGGTGCTCGTGGGCGTCGCCGGCTTCGTGGCCCTGCGGCGCCGGCTGCATGTGGCGAGAGCGGCGCGCCGGGCCGCCGCCGCGCTCGACGAGGCGGCGCGGGAGGCCGCCGCCGAGCTGGATCCTCCGCGCACGGCGGTGCTGCCCCGTCAGCGTCCCGCCGAGGAGGTCGTCGTCGACTACGACGCCCTGGACCCGGAGGAGTTCGAGGCGGCGGTCGCCGAGCTGTGCGCACGCGACGGTTGCTCGGCGGTCGAAGTGGTGGGCGGAGCCGGGGACTTGGGCGCCGATGTGGTGGCCGTGGCTCCCGACGGACGCCGGGTCGTCATCCAGTGCAAGCGGTACGGCGACTCCCATCGGGTCGGTTCCCAGGAGTTGCAGCGCTTCGGCGGCACCTGCTTCACCGTGCACGAGGCCGATGTCGCCGTGCTGGTCACCACCAGCGACTTCACCGCACCGGCGGCCGAGTACGCCGCACGGTGCGGGATCGTGTGTGTGGACCGGCAGGCCCTGCTGGCCTGGGCGGACGGCACCGGACCGCGCCCCTGGGAGGCCGCGGGGACCACCGGTGCCACCGGTGCCGCCGGGGCGCAGCCGCCGCTCGCCGAGTGCGAGTAGGCGGGGGCGGGGCGGCGCGGGGACGGGCGCTTTCCGTCCACGGTGCGCGGGAGAGGCCGCGCAGGGCGCGCGGGCTCAAGGGTGATGAGGCCGGAAGTCCGCGCGGGGCCGGTCCTCGGGTACCGGCCCGGGGCGGCGGTCGGCGGCGGGGGGTTCCTGCCGGGTGCGCCCGCGGATCAGGGAGGCGGCCGCGGCGGCCAGGGACATCGCGATCGCCAGGGAGAAGACCACCACCAGGCCGTCGTGGAAGGGCGGCGAGATGAGGTGCGGGAAAAACTCCCGCCCCGTCAGGTGCGCGGCGTGCGCGGCCGGGAGCCGGTCCAGGAGGGGGGCGCCGAGCAGGTGCTGGATGGGGTTGTAGCCGAGGAAGGCGGCGAACAGGACGCCGACGGGCGGGAGTCGGGCGACGGTGTGGGCGGCGCCGGCCGGGACGCCCTGGGCGGTGAGCCCCGAGGTGAGCGTCTCGGGCAGGGAGCCGGAGAGCCCGGCGACCATGAGCGAGAAGAAGACGCCCATGGACAGCACCATGCCGGCGTTCTGGAAGGTGGCGCGCATACCGGAGGCGGCGCCGCGGGCCTCGGCCGGCACGCTGGACATGATGATCGAGGTGTTGGGGGCGGCGAACAGGCCCCCGCCGAGGCCGTTGAGGAAGATCAGCAGCGCGAAGAGCCGGTAGTCGAAGTCGGTGGGCAGGGCGAGCAGTCCGGCGAAGGAGACGGCCATCACCGCGAACCCGGCGGCCGCGAACAACCGCGCGCCGTACTTGTCGGACAGGTGTCCCGCGAGCGGCCCGGCGGCGAGGAAGCCGACGGTCAGCGGGAGCATGTAGATCCCGGCCCACAGCGGGGTGTCGGCGTAGTCGTAGCCGTGCAGCGGCAGCCAGATGCCCTGCAGCCAGATGATGAGCATGAACTGCAGCCCGCCGCGGGCGACGGCGCCCAGCAGGGCGGCCGCGTTGCCGCCCGCGAAGGCGGCGTCGCGGAACAGGCGCAGCGGGAACATCGGCTCGGCGGCCTTCGCCTCGACCAGGCAGAAGACGCCCAGGACGGCCACGCCGCCGGTCAGCCCGGCCAGCACCCAGGGGTTGGTCCAGCCCATGGTGTGGCCGCCGTACGGCTGGATGCCGTAGGTGATGCCGGCGAGCAGCGCGGTCAGGCCGACGGCGAAGGTGAGGTTGCCCCACCAGTCCATCCGGCCCGGGGTGCGGACGCCCGTCTCGTGCAGCGACTTGTACGCCCACACGGTGCCCAGCAGGCCGATCGGCACGTTGACCCAGAACACCGAGCGCCAGTTCCATGTCACCAGGGCTCCGCCCAGCACCAGGCCGAGGAACGACCCGGCGATGCCCGCGACCATGTTGACGCCGAGGGCCATGCCGCGCTGCCGGGCCGGGAAGGCGTCGGTGAGGATGGCCGCGGAGTTGGCCATCAGCATGGCGCCGCCGAGCGCCTGCGCGATCCGCCAGCCGATCAGCCACAGCGCCCCGCCCGCCCCGTGGAAGGGGTCGAGGGAGAGGATCACCGAGGTCAGGGTGAAGATCAGGAATCCGGCGTTGTAGATGCGGACCCGGCCCCACATGTCGCCGAGCCGGCCGAGGGCGACCACCAGCACGGCGGTGACGAGCATGTACCCCATCAGCATCCACAGCAGGTAGCTGACGTTGGCCGGCTGGAGGGGGTCGAGCCGGATGCCGGTGAAGATGCCCGGCAGGGAGATCAGCACGATCGAGCTGTTCACGGTCGCGAGCAGGATGCCGAGTGTGGTGTTGGTGAGTGCCACCCACTTGTAGCGGGGGTGGTCGGCGCCGCTCCACGCGCCGCGTGCTCCGGTTGTGCGGTGTGCTTCCTCGGTGGCCATCGGCCGCTCTCCCTCCGGTGCCTTGCTGTTCAGGCCGTCTCGGGCCGAGGGCCGCCGGGCGGGGCCGGCTCTCCGGCCATCCGCCGGACGAGCGGCAGCGCCGTGCGCATCGCCGAGCCCAGCGCGCGGCGCTCCTCCTCGGACAGGGCGGCCAGGAGACGGACCAGCGTGTCGTTCCTCGCCCGTCTGCGCTCGGCCAGCACCTCACGGCCGGCGTCCGTGAGGGCGACCAGGGTGACCCGGCCGTCGGCGGGGTCGCCGACCCGGGTGGCCAGGCCCTGGGTCTCCAGCCGCTGGACGAGCTGGGTCATCGACGGCTGGGCGACCCCTTCCGCCGCGGCCAGCGCGGTCACCCGGAGGGGGCCTTCCCGCTCCAGCCGGCTCAGCGTGGCGGCGGTCGTGAAACTCATCCCCCGACGGTCCGTCAGGCTCCGGGCCACGGCCCCGGCGATCTCGGCCAGCGCGGCGGCGATGTCCTCGGGCTCCGTCTCGTCCACACCAGGATTCATATCACCAACCTATATAGGCAGCCTATTTAAATTTCGGTAAGAACCTCCGTCCCGACCTGCGGGGACCTATGCTGGTCAGGAGTCACTCGGTCACAGGCGTCCACACGCCCGCGCGGAGAGGAACAGCTCCGCGGCCTGCTGCTCCTGCCGTCCGTGGGGGGCGACATGAGAGTCGAACTGGTCCAACGGGCCGCCAACGTGTTGTTCGACGTCCCGGACGACGTGCACGAGGAGATCATCACCCTCATCGAGGCGGTCGCGCAGGATCGTGGCATGCGGGCCTCGGATCTGGCCGCCGCGTTCGGCGAGTGGTGCTGGCTCGTCTACACCCGCCACGGCGAGGTCATCGAAGTCCTGGACGTCGGCTGCGCCCGGTGACGCCGGTTCCGTGACGCCGGTTCCGTGACCCCCTCGTGCCTCCCCGCGCCCTCCGTGTCACCCGTACGGCCGCCCTGGGACGCCGGCCCGTCCCGTGCGTGCTGGGATGGGAGCGACCTCCCGTCCCCCGGAGGGAGCTGACGATGCACGAGATGTGGTGCGGCACGGACACCTCGGGACAACCGATGTGGCACGTGCTGACGACCGACAAGACCCTGACGCTGTGCGGGGTGCGCAAACGCAAGGAGCCCGATCCCGGTGAGCAGGCATCCACGGACAAGCACTGCTTTCCGTGCATGAAGGCGTTCCAGGAGGCCATGGCCTCCCGGACGTCCTGAACAGCGAGCGGCGAGCGCGCTCCCGGTGCCGCTGGGTGCCGGGAATACCCGCGACTCGTTCTGTGTCTGCTGTTACAGCGAGGTGCCTGAGCTTCGTCCTGGGACGGAGTGCGTCACGGGTGAGGTGTTCGGCGATGGCCTGGATAACTGCGCTCGTTTCGGCGGCCGGCCGCGGCGGTGGCCGGGTCGGACAGGCCGCGGCCGACCTGCGGGGCCTGCTGCTCGGCGGGCCGCTGCCGCGGTGGCGGACCGCCACGGAGTCCGGCGGTGAGCGCGGCCATGTCGTCGTCGAGCCGCGCACCGCCTGGTTCGTCCACGGCCGGGCCGGAGATCTCGGGTCCGTGACGGTGGCGTACGAGCGGCAGGGCGCCGGGGAACCCGTGGTGCTGCTGCACGGGCTGGGCTCCCACCGGCTGGCCTGGGACCCGGTCGTGCCGTTGATCACCGGGCAGCGCGAGGTCATCGCGATGGATCTGCCGGGGTTCGGCCAGTCCCCCGACCTGGACCCGGCCGTGCCCCGTGACCTGGAGACGGCCGTCGCCTGGCTGGGGTCGGTGTTCGCGGCCCTGGGCGTGGAGCGGCCGCACGTGGTGGGTCACTCGCTGGGCGGGCTGATCGCCCTGCGTCTCGGCCAGGCCGGGCTGGCCCGCAGCGTGACCGCGCTGGCGCCGGCCGGTTTCTGGACCGACGCCGAACGCCGCTACGCCTACGCCGTGGTGAGCACGGCGCGCCAGTGGGTGCGGCTGCTGCCCCAGCCGGCGCTGGAGGCGCTCGTCCGGACCGCGCCCGCCCGGGCGGTGCTGACCGGCACGCTGTACGGCCGGTGGGAGGCGTGCCCGCCGCACGCGGTGGCGGCGGCGCTGCGCACGCTGCGGGAGTCGGCGGGGTTCGAGGCGACCTTGAAGGCCGGGCGGGCACCGGGGCTGTTCACCGGTGACATCCCCGATGTGCCGGTGACCATCGCCTGGGGCACGCACGACCGTCTGCTGCCGCCCCGGCAGGCGGAACGCGTACGCGCCATGATCCCGAACGCCCGTCTGGTTCCGCTGCCCGACTGCGGTCATGTGCCGATGCTGGACGCGGCCGACCTGGTCGCCCGCACGATCCTGGACGCCACCGCAGCGCAGCAGCCGCCCGGGGCTGAGCAGGCGCCCGGGTCCGGGGAACCGCCCGGGCCCGGGCTCTGAGTGTTGTCTGTACGAGCCCGGCCCCGGCGCTGGCGTGCGCCGGGGCCGACGGGCGGGACGGACAGGGTGCTGCCGGTCAGGCCGTCAGGCGTGCCTTCGCGGCGGAGACGACCTCCGGGCGCTGCCGGTGGCGCCGTTCGTACTCCAGCACCTGCCGGGCCACGCCGCTGGGGGCGTCCTCGAGGCCGGCGGTGATCTCGGCCGGGCCCATGGCGTCGTAGCCGGTCCACGGCTCGGCCGAGCGCAGCCGCTGGATGGCGTCCAGCACCTTCTTGCGGCGGGCGTGGGCGCGCTCGTAGCCCTCGATCACCGTCAGGTCCAGCTGGGAGAGCGTGGGCAGCCGCCTTTCGATCTGTTCCGTGCTGAGCTGGCTGAAGCCGGGGACCGGCAGGTCCTCCTCCCGCCTGACCGCTCCGAGGACCTCCTCGGCGATGGGGCTGGGCTCGGGCATCTCCCGCCGCGCGCCCTCGGCCGCGCCCCGGACGCGGCGCACGCCGCTGCGGGCGACGTCGCGGGCCCGGTCGAGGGCGGTCCACACCGTCTGCGCGGCTGCCCCGCCCGGTCGGCCGTCGCCGTTCGCGCCCGGGCCGTGGCCGTTGCGGGCCGCGGCGACGGCGCGGGCCTGTGCGGTGAGGCTGTCCTCCAGTTCGCGCAGGAGTTCCTCGTCCTGGCGGCGTACCGCGGCCAGCAGATCGGCGGTGGGCTGGTGGTCCATCTGCTCCGCGAGAGCCTCTCCGGCCCGGCAGGCGGCCAGTGCCCGCGCCGCCATCGCGTACTCGTCCTCGGCGTTCCTCATCACTCGGCGCGGGTCGGCCGGGCCGCCGCCGGGCAGTACGCCCCGTACGACGACCGACCCGAGGGTCAGGGGCAGCATCGCCGTGCGCACGGCTCCCCGGGAGACCGAACGGGTGACACCGGCGGCCGTGCCCAGGACGCCCCGGGAGTCCAGGGCGCGTTTTTGCCGTTCCAGGCGCTGCAGGGTCCTTTGCAGCTCGGCGGCCCGGCGTTCGAGCAGCTGCCGGTGCGGGCCCGGCGGGGTGACCGTCGCATCGGCCCGGAACCGGTCGAGGACGGCGGAGTGCGCCTGCCGGGCGTCCTCCAGGACCGGTACGAGTTCCTCCGTCATCACTGCCATGTGGGGCTCCCTGAGGAAGGACTGGGCGGCTGTCCACCGCGCGGGGGAGGCGGCTGCCGTCGAGCGAGATCGTGTGGCCGGCCACCGAGCACCATGCTGCGGGGACCACGCCGCATTCGCCTGCGGGCGGCAGGAGCCTCCCGTGGCTCACATCGCCAGCGTGCCGCCCGCGCGGGCGGAAAGCCCGCCGGGATGGGTCCGTACGGGTGAGAGAACGGCCGCCGTGCGGCGCGCGCACGGAAGGGGCGTGCCCCGCGCGTGGCACGGTCGGCGAAGCCCGTACCGGGGGATGGCGTGGCCGCCGCGGCCCCTGCACTCCCCCGCAGGGCAGCACATGCCGGCGTGGTGCGCCGGTGTCGCCGTGACCTACGGAGGAAAAAGGTGCCCGCCGACGTGTTCCCCTGGGCCGACCTGCTCTCCCCCGGCACGCCCGGGCCGGCCTCCGGCTCCGGGCACCCCGCGGCCACGGACCGGGGGACGGCGCCGGGCCCGCTGGGTGACGCGACCGCCTGGACGCTGTTCGGCATGATCTTCGACTCGGTGACCCGGAACGCGTCGTCGCGGGCGCGGGCGAGCGGCGGGGTGCGGCCGGACCGCGAGGACGACGCCGTCTCCTGATCGGTTCCCGCGGCGGGCCGTGGGCGGGTATCCCGGGGTCACCGTTCGTGCACGAGGCATCCGTCGACCACCGTCGTGCCCACCTCGTGCCGGTCGCGTGCCGCAGCAGGGGGCCTCGATAAGCCTGGGGTTATGGATCGTTCCGGAAACCGCCGTTGATCACTCCGCCCGGGCGGGGGATCGTGAGGGCCATGCCCGCGATTGCCGACCCGACCGTGCTGCACCCGCTGCCGGAGCACGAGCCTGTGGTCCTGCCCAGGCCCCTGGTCACCGACCCGCGCGTCGAGGCCGACGCCTTCACGTGTGCCGGCGGCTCCTCCCCGCAGGCGGGTCCGCGGCAGGGCGGGAGCGAGGGATGACGCGCTGCGCGCCCGAGTCCCGGATACCCGGTGACGCACCGCGGGCCGAGGACGCGGACCGCGCGCGGGCGGTGCACGGACCCGGCCGGGAGCCGGCCGGGGTGCAGGCCTGGCTGCGCCGGGAGATCGGCGACCTGCGCGAGCGGGCCGCCGCGTTCGTCGCGGGACGCGGGGAGCGGCCGGCGGCGGACGACGTCGTCCCGGATGTGCTGAAGGACCTGCGCGACCACTGGCTGGGCCACTGCCAGGTGCTCCACGACAGCCGGAACGGGCGCGCCCTGCCCGCCGCGGAGCAGACGTTCCCCGGCCTGCCGCCCGCGCTGGCCCGGCTGCGCAAGGAGCACCGTGTCGTCACACGCCTGCGCTCGGACATCGCCGACCGGCTGGAGCGGCTGGAGGCCGGCGACCCCTGCGGGCTCCTGGCCGAACTCGACCTGCTCATCGGCCGGCTGGAGCGGCACTTCGCCTACCAGGAGGCCGCCCTGGTCACCGTGCTGGACACTCTGGGGTCGGCTCCGGCCCGGCAGGGCTCGCCCCCGCCCGGCTGAGGGCGTCGCGCGGCGGTCGCGTCCCGCGGACGTCCTCGGCGGCCTGGACGTAGGCCCGCAACAGCTCGGTCTCGGTCCCGGTACGCCAGATCAGCGCCCACCGGCCGGGCTCGGCGTCCTCGATCGGCAGATAGACGATGCCGGGGCGCGGGTAGTAGCGGGGCCCGTCGGCGTGCACGACGGCGGCCAGGCCTTCGGAGAGGACGAAACCCTCCACCTCCTGGAACGTCGTGACCACCGGCCCCCGGGGGATCGGCCGCCCGCTCGGCGTGTGGAACGGCTCCAGCGCCCCCACCCAGTAGCCGGGCGCCGGTGCGGGGATCGCCGGAAGGACGCAGTCGCCGAGGTCCTCCAGGCGCACGCTCTCCCGGCCGGCCAGCGGATGGGTGTCGGCGATCATCAGCGACAGCGGTCCCTCGATGACCACCGGGCCCACGGTCAGATCGGGCTCCCGCACGGGCAGCCAGCAGGTCTGCAGATCGACGTCCCCGGCGCGCAGCAGTCCGAACGGGTCCCTGAACCCGACCTCGTGGAAGGAGAGACGGGAGGAGGGGAACCGCTCCTGGAACAGCCGGGTGACCGGTGCGAGGTCGTGGGCGTTGGGACCGAAGATGCCCAGCCGCAGCGCACCCCGTTCACCCCGGGCTCGCTGTCTCGCGGACTCCACGCCCTCGCGGATCCGCTCGTAGCCGGCCTTGAGGTCCTCGTGCAGCCGCGCGCCCAGCGGGGTCAGCTCGACCCGGCGGCTGGTCCGCTCGAACAGCGCGGCGCCGATGCGGCGTTCCTGTTTGGCGATGGCCTGGCTGACCCGGGCCTGCGAGATGTGCAGGCGCTCGGCCGTCCGGCCGAAGTGCAGCTCCTCCGCCAGCGTCAGAAAGATCTCGATGTCCCGCAGCTCCACGCGTCCTCCCCGTCACACCGGACGATCCGGCAAGGACCCTGACCCGAGGAGATCACCCCGCTCAAGGGAACAGCAGTGCGCACCGGCCTCGCCGCCCGGGGCCCGCATGCCTCCGCCGACGTCTGACACGGCGTCCTCACCGCCTCACAGGCCGAACTCGGCCGGGGACACGCCCAGCACGCCGCAGGCCTCCCGGATGACGGAGGCCTCGGCCTGGGAGAAGTGGCCGTCGGCTCCCGCGATGACGATGCCGGTCTGCACCACCGCCCGGGCCTCCGTCGGGTTCTTCGCGGCCTTGGCCAGCACCTGGAGCGCTTCGTTCTTCCCGGCCGGGAAGTTGCTCATGAGCTGGTTCACGTGCCGGTTGAACCGCTCGCGCAACTGCTCCGGCGGGAAGTTCTTCAGGACGTCGTTGCCCAGGATCACCGACTCGACGTGCTGCGTCTCGGCCGGATCGACCTGGCCGTCGGCGGCGGCCACCAGTGCGCACATCGCCATGCTGGCGTCGCGGTAGGCCCCGCTCTTCAGCTCGTTCTTCAGGGAGCCGAGCTGCGACTTCAGCACACTCACCAGCTGGGCGCGCGACCCCCGGCCGGCCGGCCGGCCGTGCCCCGCGCCCGCGGGGCCGCCCGTGCCCTGCGACTGCTGCAGGCCCTTGGCCTGTTCCTTGATCCGGTCCCAGATCGCCATGGGTGCTCGCCCCTCGTCGCTCGCCCATCAGGCCACACCGGACATGGTGTGCCACACGCAGAACGATCGGATCCCGCGCGGAAGTTCCTGGCCACCACGGGCGGGTACCGGCGCCGGGCGGGCAAGGGCGCCCGCGCGCCGTTTCGGGCGGCGGGCCAGGGGCACGCACCGGCGCAGCCGATTCTGTGACAGGGAGCGCTCTGGTGGACTGGTACCCGCTGCGGTTGACCACGCCGGTCACACAGCATGTCTTCGGCGGGCGGGCGCTCGCCGAGCGGCTGGGCCGACGCCACCGGCCCTTGTTCGCGCTGGCTGGCCTACCCCCGCGCCCACACCGCGACCGCCGCCGACGTGCGCGGCGAGCTCGCCGCGGCGCGGGTGGCGACCCTGGTGTACTGGAGCCCCGGCCCTCCCTACCGCTCCAGCCTGGACGGCACCACGTGCGCCGAGCTCGCCGCCGCCTACCAGGAGGCCACCGGCGCTCCCTGGCTGCAGCCCCTCGGGCTGCCCCACGCCCTGCTGGAGACGGCCCACCAACCCCTGTCCGTGACGGCCGACCCCAACCCCGAACGTCGCCCTGCTGCCCCTGGTGGGTGGCCAGTGGCAGCCCGGCCCGGCAGGCCCGCGCCTGGCCGTGGTCAGCAACGCCGGGCAGCCGGGCGTGCCGGTCACCGGGGACCTGACGACGGCGCGCTGAGCGCGGGCGGTGTCAGGGGGTGCTCCGTCCGCCGCGGGCCGCCGCGGTGAGGTCGTCGTAGACGAGGAGGCCGTCCTCGCGCAGCCGCACCCCGGCCGTCGGGACATGGCGGCTCAGCCGTCCGTCGTGCATCAGGTGCCCGGCCGGTACCCCGCGGGCCAGGACCGCGAAGTCGGCGATGAGGCGGCGGTGGCAGCGCCACCACACCGCCTCGCTGCACATCACGGCCGTACGGACGTCCGCCGCCTCGCCCAGCACCCGGTCGATGGCCGCGACGAAGTCCGGGGAGCGGGTGTGGGCGGCGTAGCCGCGGAAGGAGGCGTTGCGCCAGACGGTGTCGGGGCTGTCGGCGGGGAGCTTGCGGAATCCGCCGAGCGCCGGTTCCCACCGGTAGCCGATCCCGCTGTCCGGCAGCCACTCGGCGAGCCGCTGCCGGGACACGTCCGGGTTGCGGCGGCTGCCGGGCGCGGTGCGTACGTCCACCACGGACTCGACCCCGGCCTGGCGCAGGAGGCCGGTGAGCCGGTCCCGTCCCGCGGTGCCGTGTCCGAAGGTGAGCAGCACAGGCGCCTCCACGGTGGCCGTCGCCGGTCAGCTGCGCCCGGCGCCGCCCGCCTCGTCGCCCCGGTCCTGCGCGGTCCGCTGCTCCTGGTCGTCCGCCTCGATCCCCTCCAGGGGGTTGCCCGCCACCGTGCCCCGGGTGGGCTGGTAGCCCTCGTTGGCGCTCGCCGTGCCGGGTATCGTCCGCTCCCGCGCCTGGTCCTCCGCGCCGGAGTGGGCGCCCGGTTCCTCCTCGCTGCGCGCCCGGGCGCGCTCGTGCGCGGGATCGCCGTTGCGGCCGGTCATCTCCCTCGCCTCCGTCCTGGTACGGGTGTGCCGGCTTCGCCGGGTTCCCCCGGGCCGGGACGCGGAAACGGTCCGGTCGGGGCTGTGCCGTGTCCGCCGGGGTTGGTCGGGGGCCTGCGGTGCGGTGGCGCCGGAGCCGATGGCCGTCGTCATCCTGCCGAGCGCTCTCGGCAGGGACGGCCAGGGTGGGCAGGATCGTCCAGGCCGTCGCCGCCGGGTAACCGTGGTGCTCCGCGAGGGCTCCTGGATCGGCGGGGCCGGGCCCGCCGGGCCGCCTCTCGGGCCGGTCAGTCGAAGTAGGACTCGAGCGTGCCGCGGCGCCGGATGTCGAGCGTGGCGCAGTGGAAGGAGCCGCCGAACGGGGCGTAGTGCAGCAGGTCGCACGGGATCGGCTCGAAGCCCCATCGCTCCAGGGCGCGCAGCATGCCGGTGTGGTGCCGTTCGGCGATGACCCGTGTGTCGTCGATCATGAGGACGTTCAGGCTCAGCCACTTGCCGCACATCGAGGTGATGCCGAGCAGCCGGTCGTCGATCGGGTCGGGCTCGGGGGCGACCAGGATGTCCCAGGAGTCCAGCACGTCGGGCAGGCGGTCCACATCGACGTACTCCGGATTGACCAGCGCCTTGCCGGGGGCGAGCAGCATGAAGGTGGTGTCGATGTGCATGGGCGTACGGCAGCGGCTCTCGATCTCGTGGATGCGGTAGCCGGGTCCGAGGTGGCGGCGCAGCCACTCGATGCCCATGCGGTTGGTGACGTTGCTGCGGGTGACGAACAGATCGCGTCCGGCGCGCACGAAGTCCGCCGCGTCGAAGACCGGCTCGAACTCGGTGAGGATGGAGCGCACCGGCTCACCGGGCTCGGGTATGCGGAAGTCATTGTCGAACAGTTCGTCGGTGAGCTGGGGTTTGGGAGCCGACGTCCAGCGAGCGCCGCGCCGGAAGTAGTCCTTCAGCAGCGGGCGGTAGGAGTGGGTCTCGAAGTAGCGGCACGGCCAGGCCATCGGCGTCTCGATGATCTCGTCGCCGATCACCAGCATGCTGTCACGGGGGCAGGTGTTGCAGAACCCGCGTGACGACCAGTCGGGGGTGCCGAAGCGCCGCGTGTGGTCCACCGCGTCCGGGCGGGTGACCGTGACGCCGAGCGACCGCAACACGGCGATGAACCGGTCGAGTTCCTCCTGGGCCTGCTCGACCAGGACGCGCGGGTACTTGAAGCCTGCGGCGAGCCCCTGCAGGCGCGCGGCCCACGGGGGCATGTTGCAGGCGACGACCGGGTGGCGGGAGGGGATCGTCGCCCCGTCGAGGCGTCCGACGACGACCTCCTCCAACGGGTCCCACTCGTTGTGGGAGTTGACCGGCGAGACGAGGGGGTCCGCTGCCGTGTCCGTGGTGACCGAGGGTGCCGACATCACGCAACCGCTCTTTCGATGGTGGGGAACCGCACGAACCGTTGCCTTCGAATGCCCCCCGTAGCGGAGCGGAAACCCACGGTCGCGGTGGCGTCGGCCCCGCCGTCCGGGTCAGCCGCTGTGCACGGCCGCCTCGCGGAGCGAGTAGCCCCAGTCGGTGCCGCGGTCCAGGCAGTGGATCCGCACGTGGCGGGCGGGGGTGGGGGTGAAGACCGCGGTGTCGAGGCCACCGTCCCCCGAGGTGGTGGACCAGGCGGTCCGCCAGGTCGTGCCGTCGGTGGAGAGCTCGATTCGGTACGACGTGCCGTACGCGCGTTCCCAGTCGAGGGTGACGCGTCCGACCCGGTGCGTGGCGCCCAGGTCGATCCGCAGCCACTGGTCGTCGCTCCAGTCACTGGCCCAGCGGGTGTCCCGCGCGCCGTCCACGGCCCGGCCCGGTGCGTAGCTGGTGAACGGGTTCCACTCCGAGGAACTGGCGGTGGCGGTGGCGTGCGCGGCGAGGTTCACGCCTGCCTGGTGCCGTTCGGAGGCCGCCCAGGTGTCCAGGTAGGACTCGGCGCCGCGGAACAGGTCGTCGACCACGTCCTGTCCGCCGACCAGCCGGATGTCCTCGATCCAGTCGGGGACGAGGCCGTAGTGGGCGGCGCCGTCGGTGTTGAGGTCCCAGGTGCGTGCGCCGGTGGTCTGGCGGTCGATCAGCGAGCCGCCGTCGACGCTGCGGAAGGGGTAGGTCACGGGGTTGGCGGTGTCCGCGCCGCGCGGTGCGGGCCAGCCGCCGACGCCGTTCATGTCGGTGCCGTAGCCGTAGCCCACGCCGTACTTGTCGCGCAGCGCCTCGGTGCGCGCGGCCTCGGCGGTGAACGCTTCCGAGCCGTGCATGTACTGGGCGACGAAGCCGCCGAGCCGGTAGACCCTCTCGGTCCAGTTGAGGTCCATCCAGCTGTGCGAGGAGAGCACGCCGGGGTAGGACGCGGCCTCGAACAGGTCGAGCACCCGGCCGGTGGCCTTGACGCTCATGTGGTCGATCTCGAGCATCATCTTCCGCTTCATCATGCCGCGCACGGCGTACTCGCCGAGGTCGGTGAGGCCGCGGACGTTGCAGCGGGCCTGCGCGTCGTAGGCCGGGACCTCGACGCCGGCGGGGAGTCTCCTCTCGGCCCCGGGCGCCGCCGCACCGCCGATGGGGTTGTCGTGCTGCGGTCCCGCGCACTTCTCCGTCTTCCAGAAGGTGCCGGTCGACAGGAACTGGCCCACGTTGATGGCGGTGCCGAGGGTGCCCTCGTCGAAGCGGACGCCGCACAGCGCGTTGTCGAACTTGTGGCACAGGAACATGCTGCGCACGCCGAGCGCGTACAGCTCGTCCAGCCCGCGGTCGATGTCCGCCTTGTCGCACTGCGGGATGTCCAGGACCTGCTTGCAGCCGAACGGCTCGGAGGTCTCGACGCCCAGGATGACCGCCAGCTTGCCCTGCTGGACGACCTGACGGGCCTGGGCGCTGTCGGTGACGATACGGAACCAGCCCTTGCCGGTGCCGCCGTACATGCGGTCGATGTAGGCCTGCAGGTCGTACGTCAGCTTGGCCTGGAGGCGGATCGAGGTCATCTCGTCGCAGCCGCGGTCCTTGAAGAAGTACACGGAGCAGATCACGCCGTTGGTGACGAGGTCGTTGACGAGGATCCGCTGGCCGCCGCGCCAGGCGCGTTCCACCCAGGCGTAGTAGTTCTGCTGGTGGGTCAGCGAGTCGTGGGCCGGCCAGTCCTTGAAGGTGGGCCAGCCGACCGGGTCGTGCCGGCCGTCTCCGCCCTTGGTGAGGAAGTCGAAGACCGCGAGGGAGCCGTCGGGGTAGTGCTCGGGGCAGTCCTTGAGCGCGTCGGCGATGCCGGCCTCGGAGAACGGTTTGCCGCAGATGAGGCGCCCGCCGAAGGCCTCGTTGGCCATGAGGTGGTTGTGGGCGTCGACGAAGCCGCGCACCTCGCCGTGGGCGTCGGTGCCGGTGAAGGGCTCACCGGTGACGTTGATCTGCGAGTCGGGGGTGGGGCGTGCGGTCGGGGTCCACCAGTCGGCCGCCGCTGCGGAGCTGGAAGTGGGGCCGAGGGCCATGGCCAGGACCAGGAGGAGCAGTGACACCACGGTGACGTGTGTGCGGGTGCGGTACGGGCGTCGGGTCATGGGTCACCACTGCGTCTCTCGGTCGGCGGACGGGCGCGGTCGGACTTGTCATGACCAACGCAAGTACGCGACGAGGATCGCGACTGCTGTACTCGGCGTCAAGAGTTCCAGTGAGGGGTGGGCGTGTGCGGGGTGCGGTTGGGGTGGGGGTGGCGTGCGGCTCAAGTCGGTTGATCTGGGCGGATCTTGTTGTCGCGGAGTCGGGGGGCGGCACGCGTTCACCCTCGGCCCGCGCATCCGCGGGCGAGACCGGGGGTCCCTCGCGGGCCGCGGGGTGTGCCGGTCCCTCCGCGCCCGCCCGGCGGGCTCGACCGCTGCCGAGGATCAACTCGGGCGATCACCCCGCGGCGCCCAGCTAGGTCTCCCTTTCCGTGCCGGTCCGGCCACCTCGGCCGCAACCGGCGAGCAGCCCGGCGCTTCAGGCGTGGGAAGGCCGCCTGCGGTGAGGCGCCGTCGGACGGAGGCGGTCGGTCGGTCCGCGACGCAGAGGCCGCGGCGGTTCTGTGGTCCCCTCCGCGTCGCCCCGGCGCGCACTCGTCCGCTCCCTAAGGAGCAACCCGGTTCCTCAGGCGCCCGAAGGCCAGCCGCATCCCTCGTTCCCGGGCGCGGCCACCCGCGGTGAGGCGCCGTCGGACGGAGGCGGTCGGTGTTCTGTGGTCTCCGCCGCGTCGCCCCGGCGCGCTGGCACGGCACCTACGAGCAGCCCTCCTCAGGCGCCCGAAGGCCAACCGCATCCCCGCGCCCTCGGGGTACGGCACCGTGGGACGGCGGTGATCGGTCGGTTCCGCGAAGCAGGGGCCGCACCGGTTCCGTCCCGTCGGTGGCGCGGGGCGTCGGCTGTCAACACCGGTGCTGTTGCCCGGCCGTGCCTGCCGGGCCGCGCCCCGCCCTACGCGTGCCGGGCGTGGTGGGTCAGGCGGGCCGCCGGGGTGGTGCCGTGCAGGTGGCGGGCCGCGGTCAGCAGCAGTCCGCCGGAGAGCAGCGCGTAGACGCCGATGATCTGCGCGATCGTGATCGCCCCCACCTCCGGCCGGGCCCACAGGAGGAGGCCGGCGAGGACCGACGCGCCGCCGGCCGCGAACAGCGCCCACTCGTGGTGCAGTTCGCGGCGGAAACGCACCGCCGCCCAGAGCTCCGCCACGCCGGTGATCACGGACCACGCGCCGGCCAGGACGACCAGGCCCAGGGCCGTCACGCCCGGCCAGGCGATGGTGAACACACCGGCCGCGATGCCCAGCACGCCTGCCGCCGCGTGGGCCAGGCGATGGGCCTGGTCCCCTTTCCTGCGGACCGCGCTGACCAGCAGCGCCACTCCGTCCAACAGGGCGTAGGCGCCGAACAGCAGCGCCAGCGCCACCACCGTCACCGCCGGCCACACCAGCGCGATCACCCCGAAGAGCAGGGCTGCCCCGCCCCGCAGGACCAGCATCCACATCAGCTGCCGTCGCACACGCTCACCCTTCACTCGATCGGACGGTCCGTCACGCGTACCCCGGTCGGCCCTGCTCATGGCGAGGTCCGTAACGACGAGATCGCCCGCCTGCCGGCAGGTGACCTGGGGAAACGGGCCCCTGGCCACGCCACCGCGCACGTGCGGACGATCGAGTCGAGTGTGTTGCTTGTGTCGTGTGTGTCGCCGAGTGGGCGGTCCTCACGACGGCCGGCAGGCCCGCGCCCCCGGCTGCCCGGGGGCAGCGGGGGGCGCGATCACCGCGTCAGAGGACGGGACCGGGGCCGGTACCGGGGCCGGTCTGGCCCGTCTCCCCCGGGCGGACGCGGCCGCGCCAGGATCCGGTCTCGCCGCCGCGCTCCTCGATGTACTGCTTGAAGCGCTTCATGTCGCCCTTGACCCGCCGGTCGATCGTCCCGATGACGTCCGCGACCTTCTCGACGGCTCCGCTGGGCTCGATGTCCATCACGAGCTCGACCCGGGTGTGGGTGTCGTCCAGGCGCTCGAAACGGACCGAGCCCTTCTGGTGGGTGTCACCGCTGGTGGTCCGCCAGGTGATGCGCTCGTCGGGGAGCTGGTCGACGATCTCGGTGTCGAACTCCCGGCGGACACCACCGATCTTGGTGGTCCAGTGGTTGTGGCGGTCGTCCAGCTGCCTGACCTCCTCGACCCCTTCCATGAAGTTCGGGAACTCCTCGAACTGGGTCCACTGGTTGTAGGCGGTGTGGACGGGGACGCCGACTTCCACCGTCTCCTTGACCGTGCTCATCTGTGTGCCTCCGTATTCCTCATCGACTGCGGGAGGCCCCTAGGCCCATACGCACTGTGGGGGGCCGAGGCGTCGAGTACCCGGACAGCCGCGCTTACCACCCCCCGTTTTCGATCACCGTCGCCGGTTTGCCGCCCGGCCTGTCGGGAAACCGGGCGCGGAATCCATCGCCGACGGAGGGAGAGCCCATGCCCTCGCACCGCGAGCCGCGCGGCCGGGCCGTGTTGAACGACGCCCTGCGCAACAAGGGCGTCGCCTTCAGCCAGGAGGAGCGGGAGCGGTACGGACTGGTGGGGATGCTCCCGCCGGGTGCGCTGTCGCTGGAGCAGCAGGCCCGGCGCGCCTGGGAGCAGCTGCGGGCGCAGCCCGGCGACCTGGCGAAGAACGTGTATCTGGAGCAGCTGCACGATCGCAACGAGGTGCTCTACCACCGTCTGCTCACCGACCACTTGGGCGAGCTGCTGCCGATCGTGTACGACCCGACCGTGGGCGAGGCGATCAAGCGGTACAGCCACGAGTTCCGCCGGCCGCGCGGGGTGTACCTGTCGGTGGACCGGCCCGAGGACGTGCGGCCGGCGTTCGAGGCACTGGAGCTCGGCCCGGACGACGTGGACCTGGTGGTGGCCACCGACGCCGAGCAGATCCTCGGCATCGGGGACTGGGGCGTCGGCGGTATGCAGATCTCGGTGGGGAAGCTGGCCGTCTACACGGCCGCCGCCGGCATCCATCCGGGCCGGGCCGTGCCGGTGATGCTGGACGTCGGCACCGACAACCAGGCGCTGCTCAACGACCCGTTGTACGTCGGCAACCGGCACAGCAGGGTCCGGGGCAAGGAGTACGACGCCTTCGTCGCCGCGTACGTGGACACGGTGCGGGACCTGTTCCCGCACGCGCTGCTGCACTGGGAGGACTTCGGGCCCGGCAACGGCCGCCGGCTGCTGGAGACGTACGGCGAGAAGGTGTGCACGTTCAACGACGACATGCAGGGCACCGGCGCCATCGCCCTGGCCTGTGTGCTGAACGCCGCCCGGGTGTCGGGGACGCCGGTGCGCGACCAGCGGGTGGTGGTGTTCGGGGCGGGCACCGCGGGGGTGGGCATCGCCGACCAGCTGCGGGACGCGATGGTCCGGGACGGTCTCCAGCGCGACGAGGCGACGGCCCGCATCTGGTGCGTGGACCGGCAGGGCCTGCTGCTGCGGTCCACGGACGGGCTGCGGGACTACCAGCGGCCGTACGCGCGGCCCGACGACGAGTGGCCCGGCCGCGACGGTGAACCGGTCGGACTGCGGGAGGTGGTGGACCGGGTCCGGCCGACCGTGCTGGTGGGGACGTCCACCGTGCACGGCGCGTTCACCGAGGAGGTGGTGCGGACCATGGCCCAGCATGTGGAGCGGCCCGTCGTGCTGCCGCTGTCCAACCCCACCGAGCGGATCGAGGCGATGCCCGAGGACGTGCTGCGGTGGACCGGCGGGAAGGCGCTCGTCGCGGTCGGGATTCCGCTGCCGCCGGTGGAGCTGGACGGCACCACCTACCGGATCGGGCAGGCCAACAACGCGCTCGTCTATCCCGGGCTCGGTCTGGGCGCGGTGGTGGCGCGGGCCTCCCGGATCACCGACGGCATGCTCCAGGCCGCCGCCGAGGCGATTGCGGACCTCGCCGACCTGTCCGAGCCGGGCGCCGCGCTGCTGCCGCAGGTGGAGAACCTGCGGGCGTCCTCGGCCACGGTGGCGGCGGCCGTGGCCCGGCGCGCGGCGCAGGACGGGGTGGCCCGTGCGCGCCTGGACGACGTCATCCAGCAGGTGCAGGACGCCATGTGGCAGCCGGAGTACACCTGACGGGTCGCCGTCGCCCAGTGCGCCGCGGTGGGGCGGGGCTCAGCTCCTTCCGCTCCAGGTGTGGGCGACGTCGATCACGATGCGGTCGGTCAGCGGCAGCACCCGGAACGGCAGCCGGGCGCGAACGCCGAGCCCGATCTGCGTCTCGCCCTCGAAACTGCCGGCGAAGCGGGTGTCGCGGAAGGTGCGGTAGCCGGTCAGGTCGACACCCGGCAGCGGGCGTCCCGCCCGCCCGGGGTAGGTGGGGGCGCCGGTGTCGGGGTCGTAGGCGGGCGCGGCCACCCGCACCTCCAGGACGGCGCCGCCGCCGACCGGGATGGCCCGACCCGACCCGTCCTGGTACAGGCGGTCGACGTAGCGGACCTGGTAGCCGAGGCCGCTGCGGCCCGCCCCGGGAAGGTCGACGACCATCCGGTCGAAGCAGGCGTGGCGGCCGGTCCTGATGTTCCTCACCGGTGTCGAGGTGGAGGTGCGGCTCACCTTCTCCTTGCTGCCCCAGCCCGTGGGGCAGGCCGTGGTGGTCAGCGTGGTGGTGGCGTGGGTGGCCGGTGCGGCGCCGGCCGGGGCCGCCGCGGCGGCCAGCGTGGCGCCCAGGAGCGCGAGCGTCGCGGCTATCGTGCTGGTTGTTCTGGTTCGTGGCATCGTCGCCCCCGAGATCTGAGTGGTGCTGGTATCGGGTGAGACGACCGGCTTGGCCGAAAGGTTGCGCTCCCGGCGTTCCCCTCGGGAGCCTCTTCCCGGGTGCCCTCCCCGGGTGCCCCGTCGCGCCGGACCGCCGCCCATGGCACATGCTGGTGGGGAGCGAAGTGGTGTCCGGTGCGTCCGTACCGGGAGGACGCGAGATGGATGAGGCAGCCGCCGCACCGGACGGGGCACGGCCACCCGGGGAGCCGGGCCGGGGCAATGGTGACGGGCGGGCCGGGGACGTGGCCCGGATCGAGGACGTGCTGGCCGGTCCGCTGACCACTGCCGTGCAGGCCATGCGAGGGTACGGCGGGCTGGTCTACCTGCGTTCCCGGGACCGGCGTTCGCTGGTCCTGTCCGTGGTGACCGGGGTGCCGCGGTCGCTGCTCAAGCCGTGGTGGCGGGTGCCGGTGGGCGGGGCCCTGCCCATGGCGGAGGCCTACCGCAGGGGCGAGCAGTTGTGGCTGCCCGACGAGCGGGCGACGATGCTGCGTTTCCCGCAGTTCACGGCCGGACTGCCGTACTCCTTCGCCTCCGCCTACCAGCCCCTTCGGGTCGGTGTGGAGACCGTGGGTGTGCTGGTCGTGCTGTGCGCGGCCGGGCGGGGGCCGGCCGACGCCGCGGCGGCGGACACTGCGCTGGACGCCGCCCGTAAGGACATGGAGGACCGCCTGGCCCGCGCGCCGGGTCCGGGCGCGGTCGGCGCGGGGGTGGCGTACGACGCCGAGCCGGTCAGCGTGCGGCTGCCCACGCCGACCGCGCACGGCGTCCGGGTCGGGCTGTTCGACTGGGACCTGGACAGTGACCGGTGCTCCGTCGACGACGAGGCGCTCGCCGTGCTCGGCATCCGCCGGGCCGACTTCCGCGGCACGCTGGCGGACATCGAGAGCCGGGTGAGCCCGGACGACCGGCACGAGCTGTGGGCCAGCCGCCGGGACGCGCTGACCACCGGGCGGGTCAGGTCCCGGCACTTCCGGGTGCTGGACGAGTCCGCGGGCCCCGGCCGGCGCCGCTACCGGCCGGTCGAGCTGTGGGGCCACCTCGTACCGCGTGGCCCGGGCGCCGCGCGGCTCCTGGTCGGCGCCCTGGTCGACGCGGTGGGCGGCATCACCGCGGCCGAGGCCGCCGAGCGGCTGCCCGACGGGCTGTTCTCCCTCGACCAGGACGGCCGGGGCGTCTACGCCAACCGCCGCTGCGAGGAACTGCTGGGCTGCCGGCGCGAGGAGCTCCTCGGCCGCTACCCGTGGGAGGTGATCACCTGGCTGCGCGACCCGGCGTACGAGGACCGCTACCGCGCCGCGATGCTGTCGCAGGAACCGGTGTCGTTCCTGGCGCCGCACCCGTCCGACGGCTGGCTGGGCTTCGTGCTGTACCCGGGGGTGCACGGGCTGACCGGCCGGGTCTTCCCCACCGGGCCGCCCCTGGGCACCGAGCCGGTGCCCACCGCGCGGGGCACCTCCGGTGTCGCCGCGGGTACGGCGGTCGGCACGCCGCTGCCGGAGCCGGCCGCCGCGCCGCGCGCGGGGGCGCTGTACCACGTGGTGCAGATGGCCAGCGTGCTCACCGAGGCGGTCACCGTGAACGATGTGTGCCGGGCGGTCTCCGAGCAGCTGGTGCCCGCGTTCGGGGTGCAGGAACTCGCCCTGTACACCGTCCGCGAGGGCCGGATGTACCTGCTGTGGGAGTCCGGCTACCCGGAGGGTTTCCTACTGCCCTTCGAAGGTGTCGGCCTCGACACCCGGCTGCCCGGGGTGCACGCCCTGACCACGCGGCTCCCGCTGTTCTTCGAGTCGCCGCAGGCCCTTCAGGGCGCCTACCCGGACATCACCCTGGACCGGATGAGCGCCTGGTCGTTCCTGCCGCTGATCGCCTCCGGCCACCCGGTCGGCTCCTGCATCCTCGGCTGGGACACGCCGCACCGTTTCACGCCCGACGAGCGGTCCGCGCTGACCGCGCTGAGCGGCCTGGTCGCCCAGGCCCTGGAGCGGGCCCGGCTGTACGACGAGGAGTCCGCCGTCGCCCGCGGCCTGCAGGAGGGGCTGCTGCCGCACCGGCTGCCGCTGATCGAGGGCCTGCGCACGACCGGCCGGTATCTGCCCGGCACGCAGGGCATGGCCATCGGCGGCGACTGGTACGACGTGATCCGCACCGGCCGCGGGGTGGCGCTGGTCATCGGGGACGTCGAGGGGCACAGTGTGGGCGCCGCCGCCGTCATGGGGCAGCTGCGCAGCGCCGTGCACGCCTTCGCCGCCAGCGAGCGTCCCCCGCAGGAGGTCATCAGCCACACCAACCGGCTGCTGACCGAGCTGGAGGCGGACGCCTTCGCCACCTGCTGCTACGTCGAGCTGGATCCGCGCACCGGCCGTGCCCTGGCCGTACGGGCCGGTCATCCGCCGCCGCTGCTGCGCCGTCCCGACGGGCGGGCCGCGACGCTGGACCTGGCGGGCGGTGTGATGCTCGGCGTCCAGCCCGACGCGCTCTACCCGGTCACCGAAGTCGTCCTGGAGCCCGGCAGCGTGCTCGTGCTGTACACGGACGGGCTGGTCGAGCAGCCCGGCAGCGACATCGACACGGGGATCCAGGAGGTGTGCGACCGGCTGACGCGGACGCCGTCGGAGTCGGTGGAGCATCTCGCCGACCAGCTGATCAGGGCGGCCCGCCGCACCCCGGACCGGCCGGACGACGTGGCACTGCTGCTGACGGCGTACGGCCCGCAGGGGCCCGGCGCAGTTCCGCGCGGCTGAGGCCCCGCGGGCTCAGTGCTCGGCGCGGGCGCGCAGCAGGAGCACCGTGATGTCGTCCAGGTGCTGGCCGGTGGCGGTCGCGTCGCGGACGAGGCCGTCCAGGAGGTGCTCCAGGTCGCCGTCGCCGGCGGCGGCCAGGGACGCGGCCAGAGCGGACATGGCCCGCGCGGTGTCGGTGCCGGGCACGTCCACCAGGCCGTCGGTGTACAGGCCCAGCACGGCGCCCGGCGGCAGGGCGGCGGTGGTGGCCGTGTACCGGGTGCCGGTGTCGATGCCGAGCAGCGGACCGGGCTCGATGTCCAGCACACCGGCACCGCCGGAGGCGTGCCGCAGCAGCGGGGGCACGTGGCCCGCGCTGGCCAGGATCACCTCGTGGCGGGCCAGGTCGACGTGGGCGTACAGGCACGACACGAGCAGGTCGGAGTCCAGGTCGGCGAGGAGCCGGTTGGTACGGGTGAGCACCTCCTGCGGTGCCGCGCCGGTCGTGGCGTGGGCGTGGATGGCGGTGCGGACCTGGCCCATCAGGGCGGCCGCGGCGATGCTGTGGCCCTCCACGTCCCCGATGACGGCGGCGGCGGTCGTGTCGCCGAGGCGCAGCAGGTCGTAGAAGTCGCCGCCGACGTCGACGCCGTGCCCGGCGGGCAGGTAGCGGGCCGCGACGTCGAGGCCGCGCAGGGCGGGCAGGGCGCGCGGCAGGAGGGCCCGCTGGAGTTCCTGGACGAGGCGCTGCTGGGTGTCGTACAGGCGGGCCCGGTCCAGGGCCTGGGCGATCAGGCCGGCCAGGGAGGTCAGGACGGCCCGTTCGTCGGCGGTGAAGGCGTGCGGCCGGTCGTAGGAGACGATGCAGCAGCCCACCGGCCTTCCCAGGATGGTCAGGGGCAGGAACGCCCAGGCCTGTTTGCCGCTGATCCGGGGTGCCCTCGGGTAGGTGCGGGACATCTCCTCCGGGCCGGCGAAGAAGGCGGGGGTGCCGCTGGCGAGGACCTGGCCGGCGGGGGTGAGGTCGGTGTCCAGGGACAGGCCGTCGAGGCGTTCGATGATCTCGGCCGGGTAACCGTGGCAGCCGATGATCTTCAGGCGGCCGGCGTCGGCGGAGGACAGCACCAGGCCCTGGGCGCCGAAGGCGGGCAGGATCTGGTGGGCGATCAGCTCGACGAGGTCGCGCACGGTCACCGTCTCGGTGAGGGCGGCGGCCAGATGGACCAGCTGGTACAGCCGGCCGGTCGGCGCGGCGGGGGCCCGCCGCGGGGGCGTGGGCGGTGCGGTGTCCGTGCCCTGCGCCTCCTCGGGGACGATGCGGACGCTGATACCGCTGGCGTCGGGGTGGAGCTGGAAGGTCAGCCAGCGGTCCGGCGGGCAGTGCGCGGTGAAGGACACGGGCGCCCGGCTGACGACGGCCGTGCGGTAGTGGTCCTCGTAGAGCGGGTCGTCCATCCAGGGCAGGGAGTGCCAGGGGCGGGTGCCCAGCAGCACCTCTGCGGGGCGGCCGAGCAGCCGGGCCGCGGTGGCGGTGACGAAGGTGATGCGGCCCTCCAGGTCGAGGGCGAGGGCGCCCTCGGGCAGGCGTTCCAGGTAGTCGAGGGCGGCGCGCCCGGTCTGCGCCGGGTGGCGTACGGCGCAGACGGTCACCACGCGCGGCTGGTTGGGCAGGGCGGGCTGCTGCACGGAGTCCTCCAGCAGACGGACCAGACGGTGCGCGCTGGTGGTGATGTTGCCGCGCTCCCGGGCCGCGACCTCCCGCGGGTGGTCGGCGGGCCACATCAGCACCACACCGCCCCAGCTGCGCCGCACCCCGTTCAGCGGGATCGCGGCCAGGGCGAACAGGTAGGGCAGGACGGCGGCGATCCGCGGGTAGCGGCGGGCCATCTCGTCCTGGTCGCCGACCCACACCAGCCGGTCCTCCCGGATGGCGTCGGCGACCGGCACGGGAGCGGTGAGAGGCAGCCGCTGCCACGGGGCGCTGAACTCCTCCGGCAGTCCGCACTGCGCCACCAGCCGCAGCACCTGCTCGTCGTCGATCAGGTACAGGCCGCCGATCGACGCCCCGGTGCCCCGCACGGTGTCGGCCAGGGCCGTGTCCAGGGCGTCGTCCAGCGACTCGGCGCCCAGCGTCGGCTCGTCCATGGCGGACATGGTGTCCTCCGGTCCGGTGGCGTGGCGGCTGCCCGCCGCCCGCCGGTGGGGAACGCACGGCCCGCGGCGCCGCGGACCCCACGCGCCACTCCTACCCGGACGCTACGCCTTGCGCGGCGCGCGGGCACATCGTCCGCCCAGGACGGAGCAGGGGGTGCGGCCTGCCCGGCGCAGAATCCTTTAGCTGCCGAACCCTTGTCGGTCCCGGGCGACTGCGGCGTCGGTCGGGGGGCGGGGTGCGAGTCTGGGGACGGCGATGCCGCGGCCGGTGCCCAGGGTGCGAGGCCCGGGGGCGGCGATGCGGGTCCGGGGTGCGAGCCTCGGGACGGCTATGCGGGTCCGGGGCGAGGCCCGGGGGCGGCGATGCGGGGCTGGTGCCCGGAGCGGCGCAGATCAGGAGCCTGAGGCGTGAGTCCGGGCGGTCATGCCGGGGCCGGTGCCCGGAGCGCGAGGCCGGGGACGGCGATGCGGGCCGGTGCCCGGAGCGGCGCAAGCCATGCCGGCGCCGGTGCCCGGAGCGGGAGCCCCGGAGGCGGCCATGCGGGGGCCCGGCCCGGTGCGGCGCAGGCCAGGAGCCTGAGGCGTGAGTCCGGACCGCCATGCCGGGGCCGGTGCCCGGAGCGCAAGGCCCCGAGGCGGCCATGCGGGGCCCGGGCCCGGTGCGGCGCAGGTCAGGAGCCTGGGGCGTGAGTCCGGACGGCGATGGCGGGCCGGGTGCCCGAAGTTCGCGGCTCCGTGGGAGGCCGTTGTCGGCACCGTGCGGGCCCCACCCGCAGGGACTCGCGCTCGCCGCTCCGTGGGAGGCCCTCGTCGACACACGGCAGGCCCGTACCCGCGCCGCCGCCAGAAGGGACCGCGTCCGCCGCTCCGCAGGAGGCCGTCGTCGGCACACGGCGGCCCCGTACTCCGCCCCGCCGTCCCCAGGCCCCGCAGGACGAGCCCGGACCCACACCGCCCTCCTCAAAATCTCCCACCCCAGCTCCCCCACCAGCGCCGCCCCCGAAATTCGCGCGCCTACACGGAACCGCCGCTCATAGCGTGTCCGCATGACCTACAGGAGCCTCGACCGCTACTGCGGCGACATCCTCGCGCAGACCGACCTGCTGCGCTCCCTGCTCGGTGCCGCCGACCTGGCCACGCCCGTCCCCACCTGCCCCGCGTGGAACCTCGGCCAGTTGGCACGGCACGTCGGCGGTGCGCACCGGTGGGCCGAGACCGTGGTGCGTACCCGCGCCACCGCACCGGTCCCCCACGACCTGGTCGACGACGTCTTCCACTACGGCGACAAGGACCCGGCCGTGCTAGGCGCCTGGCTCGCCGAGGGTGCGCGGCGGCTCACCGACGCCGTCGCCGAGGCCGGGCCCGGCGCCCGGGTGTGGACCGTCGTCCCCGGCCAGCCCCTGGTCTTCTGGGCGCGGCGCATGCTGCACGAGACCGTGGTGCACCGCGCCGACGCGGCCTGGACGGTGGGTGTCCGCTACGACCTCGACAGCGCGGTCGCCCTGGACGGGCTCGACGAGTGGATGGGGTTCGGCACGGTCCCCGAGGCGTACGACCCCAAGACCGGGGATCCTCTGCTGGGCCCGGGCCGCCTGCTGTGCTTCGAGGCCACCGACTGCCCCGACGGGCGGTGGCTGGTCGACCTCACCGGCGACGTGCCCCGCTGGCGACGGGCCGCCGGGGACGCGGCCGTCCTCGTGCGCGGCCCGCTCGCGGACCTGCTGCTGCTCGTCTACGGCCGCCCCGTCCAGGAGCGCATCGACGTACGGGGCGACCGTGCGCTGCTCGACCTGTGGCTGACCCGGACAGGCTTCTGGCTGCACGAGTAGTCGGAACCAACGCGCACGCTCCCCCGCCGGGCACCGTCCGTCCGGCGGGGGAACGTGCCGCGGGTCAGCGGAAGGTGACGTCGCTGCACAGGAAGTACGTCTGGTCCATGTGCGAGGCCTGCCAGATCGTGTAGACGACGTGGCGGCCGCTCAGACCCGACGTGCTCACCGGGATCGCGTAGTTCTGGCTGGGCGCGTACCGGCCGGTGCGGGCGACCAGCTGGAGGTCCTTCCAGGTCAGCGGCTGGGTGGTGGGGTCGAAGCCCTGCCGGGTGACATAGACGAGGAAGTAGTCGGCGCCGTGGCTGGCCTGGTCGTACAGCCGGACGGTGAAGTTCGCGTCGACCGTAGTGGTCTTCCAGGGGCCGACGGCGTCCAGGGAGTTGTACCGGCCGCCCTCGGTGTGGCCCCCGCTGCAGAGCTGCCCGTCGGGGACGACGGCCTGGAAGTTGCCGCCGGAGCCGTTGCGGTAGAGGCCGTTCCAGTTCCACATGGCGTTGGGGTTGGCCTGCCACGCCTGCCAGCACATGGGGTCCTGCTGGGCCATGGCCGGGTTCTGGAAGTCGTTCCCCCAGCGCTGCCAGCAGCCGTAGTTGCGGGACGCCGGGTCGACGACCGAGCCGTGGGCGGCGGCGGTGCCGCTGCCCGGCACCAGGCAGAACAGGGCGGCGGCGAGCACGCTGAGCAGGACCGAGAGGCGGGACGGTCCCCTGAGACGGCCCTCAAGGGCATGACCATGACAATTCATGATCTCCTCTTTCCGGATGTGGGGGTTCTCCGGTGCGCCCGCACGCTGACGAGCGAGTCGCCGGCTCACCGGAGGCGCGGGTCGCAGGAGCGAACGATGGGAGCGCTCCCACTCACTGCACAGGCTGCGCCTCGCACCCCGGCGCGGCAACACCCGTTTGCGCCACTTCCGCATCCGGTGGCGCATTCCGTGCGTTCGGTGCGGTGCCGCCGCGTTCGGCGTACGGGCGCCGTTCAGAGCCGGTCGAGTTCCCCCGTCGTCCGGCCGAGATACGTCACCGGGCCGTCCTGCGCGAGGGACTCGATCTCGTGGAAACCCACGCGGTCGTAGAAGGCCCGGGCGGGGGTGTTGGCGGTCGCCATGGCCAGATGAACCGCCGCCACTCCCCTGCCGCCGAGGGCCTGCAGGAACGTCCGCATCAGCGCGCGGCCGTGGCCGCGGCCCTGCCACCGGGGCAGCAGGTCGATGTGAAGATGGGCCGGGTACGCGGCCAGTTGCGGCAGGACCATCCGCTCGGGACGGTGCAAAAGCTCCGCCATCGCCTCGTCCGGGGTGCCGGGTGCCCCCGCGGGCCGCGGGTACCGGTCGGCGAACCGCGGCAGCCACTCGGCGCGGAAGGTCTCGGCGAAGCGGGCGGTGTCGGCGGTGCCCAGGATGTAGCCGACCGCCTGCCCACGCCCGTCGTCCAGGACGAAGGCCAGCTCCGGCTCCAGGTGGACGTACGGGGCGGCGAAGATCACCGGGAGGATGCCGGGGTCGGCGTAGAAGGGCCGGCTGTCCTGGCCGTTGTGCCCGGTGCGGACGCAGATGTCCTCCAGTGCGTCGCGGTCCTCGGCACGGTAGGGGCGGACGAAGGCGGAGGAGGTCACGGGAGGATCGTGCCGGGTGGGCAGCGCTCCCACAACCCGTTTTCGCCGCCGTCTCCGGTCCGGCCCGGCAATGCCGGGTACGACCCTGGCTTAGGCGCACGGCGCGGGGTTACCCGGTGCCCATGGTGAAGCTGCACATTCCCGGACGAAAAGAACAGAACGGCGCGGACGCCCCGCCCTCGCAAGAGGAGGAGCCCGGGCCGGGGCCCGAGGTGGAGCGTGCGGCGCCGGACACGCCGTCGCGGCTGCCGCGGGGGGCCTGGAAGGCGGTACTGAAGGGCAGCCTGCGCGAGTTCAAGGACGACGAACTGACCGACCGGGCCGCGGCGCTGACGTACTACAGCGTCCTGGCGCTCTTCCCGGCGCTGCTGGTGCTGGTGTCGCTGCTGGGCCTGGCCGGCAAGTCGGCCACGAGCAGTGTGCTCGACAACCTGCGGCGGCTGACGCCCGGCTCGGCCCGCGACATCATCACCCGGGCCGTGGAGCAGTTGCAGGGGAACGCCGGCATCGGCTCGGTGATGGCGATCGTCGGTCTGGTGCTCGCCGTGTGGTCGGCCTCCGGCTACGTCGCGGCGTTCATCCGCGCGGCGAACGCCGTCTACGACATGCCCGAGGGACGCCCGGTGTGGAAGGTGCTGCCGGTGCGGCTGGGCGTCACGGTCGTGCTCATGGTCCTGGCCGTGATCAGCGCGCTGATCGTGGTGTTCACCGGCGGGCTGGCCCGGCAGGCCGGCACCGCGCTGGGAATCGGGGACACCGCGCTGACGGCCTGGTCGATCGCCAAGTGGCCCGTCCTGGTCCTGCTGGTCACCGTGATGATCGCGATCCTGTACTGGGCGACGCCGAACGCCAAGGTGAAGGGCTTCCGGTGGATCACGCCGGGGAGTTTCCTGGCCCTGCTGATCTGGCTGATCGCCTCCGCCGGCTTCGCGGTCTACGTGGCCAACTTCGCGTCGTACAACAAGACCTACGGCACGATGGCCGGTGTCATCGTCTTCCTGGTGTGGCTGTGGATCACCAACCTGGCCATCCTGCTGGGCCTGGAGTTCGACGCGGAGACGGTCCGGCAGCGGGCCATCGCCGGGGGGATGCCTCCGGAGGAGGAGCCGTACACGCAGCCGCGTGACACGCGGAAGTGGGACGAGGAGGACCGGCGGCGCCTGGACGGGGACTGACCCCCGGCCCGTTCCTCGATCCGTTTCGTCGGTGCGTTCAGGTCATCAGGCCGGCGGCGAGCGTTGCGCCCAGTTCCCAGCAGCGCTCGGCGTCGGCCTTCTCCAGTGCGCCGGTCACCGTGACGATGCCGGCGGCGCGGCGCCAGCCGAGGCCCGTGGTGATCGACTCGATGCCGCGGACCGCGCCCGTGACGTCGTTGCCGCCGTGCACGTAGCAGCCGAAGGGGCGGCCGCGGGTCGCGTCCAGGCACGGGTAGTAGACCTGGTCGAAGAAGTGCTTGAGGGCGCCGGACATGTAGCCCAGGTTCGCCGGGGTGCCGAGGACGTAGCCGTCGGCGGCGAGCACGTCGGAGACGGTGGCGGACAGTGCCGGGCGTCGTACGACGCTCACGCCCTCGATCTCGGGCGCCGTGGCGCCGGAGACGACGGCTTCGAACAGGGCCTGGCAGGTGGGCGAGGGGGTGTGATGCACGATCAGCAAAGTGGGCACGGCCCTGACCCTGCCGCCGCCGGGCCGGTGTTCGCAAGCGGGCCCGGCGCAGACGTGTCCCCCGGGGCGTCCGGCCAGCTGCCCCGGGGGACACGGTTGCGCGAGGAGGCCTCAGGCCACCGGCCGCGCGATGCCGCTGTGCAGGGTGCGGCGGGCCTGCTCCGCCAGGTGGTTCAGGCGCACGGCGAGCTGGGCGGCGTTGGCGTACATGTTCCGTACCGGCTCCAGGCGTTCCAGGCGCGGGGCCAGGGCCGACAGGGCGATGGCCAGGGCCACGCCCGTCCAGGCGAGGGGCCCGAGCGGGGTGCAGCCGAAGAAGTGGCTGACGCCGGGCGTCTGGACCAGGGCCGCCAGGACGGCCGCGGAGCCCAGGGCCGTGGCCCACACCAGCGGGCTGTGGCGGCGGCCGGACAGCGTCTGCACCAGCTGGGCGCCGACCACACCGCACAGCGCCATGGTGGTCGAGCGGCGCTCGGTGCCGGGGGTGAAGCGGCCGAAGAGGTACGCCGTGACCGCGCCGAGGCAGGTCGTCACGCCCCGGCGGCGGATGGCGCGCAGCAGGGGTACGCCGAGGACGTCCAGGCCCATCGGCCCGGACGCGGCGTGCTCGGCCGTCGCCGGGTCGTCGCTGGGGGTCACCGCCACCGCCATGGCCGGGAACATGTCGGTGAGCAGGTTGACCAGCAGCAGCTGGCGGGTGGACAGCGGCGAGGCGCCGGCCAGCAGGGTGCCCAGGACGCTGAAGCCGACCTCACCGGCGTTGCCGCCGATGAGGATGGACACCGCGTCGGCGACGCTGCGCCACAGTGCCCGGCCCTCGACGACCGCGTCCACCAGCACCGACAGGTCGCCGGTGGTCAGCACCAGGTCGGCGGCGTTGCGGGCGGCGGCGCTGCCGCGGGCCTCGACGCCGACACCGACGTCGGCGGCGCGGATGGCGGCGGCGTCGTTGGCCCCGTCGCCCGTCATCGCCACGACCCGGCCGGCCTGCTGCAGCGCCTCGACGACGTGCAGCTTCTGCTCGGGCGCGACCCGGGCGACGACGCCCGCGCCCCGCAGGACCCGTACGCGCTCGCCGCGCTCCATGGCGACGAGTTCGTCCCCGGTGACCACCTCGGTCTCCGCCGGCCAGCCCAGCTGCAGGGCGATGGCGCGGGCGGTCTCCGGGTGGTCGCCGGTGAGCATGACGGGCAGGATGCCGGAGCGGCGCAGTTCCGCGAGCAGGGCGTGCGAGGTGTCGCGCGGTACGTCCGCCAGGGCGATGAAGCCGCAGAACTCCAGGTCCCCGAGGGCCGCGTCGAGTTCGGTCTCGGCGTCGTCCGCACGGCAGGCCCGCCGCGCCACGGCGAGGACGCGCAGCCCCTGCCCGGCCAGTTCGTGCGCCTTGTCGTCGGCGTCGGCGGGCAGGTCCCGGCAGGCGGGCAGGACGGTCTCCGGTGCGCCCTTGACCACCAGCAGCTCCCCCTGGCCGTCGTCGCGGCCGACCGCGGCGGCGTAGCCCCGGCTGGCCTCGAAGGGCAGCTCGCCGACGGGGGTCCAGGCCTCGTCGGGCGGGGCGACGGCGAGGACCGCCTCGTCGGTGGCGTGCGCGACGCGCCGCCCATGGCCCGTCTCCTCCTGCGGGCAGGCCCGGGCGGCCAGCCGCACGACGGACACGGCCTGCCCGGCGTCCGGGTCGAGGACGGTGCCGTCGGCGGTGGCGACGCGGACCAGGCGCAGTTTGTTCTCGGTGAGGGTGCCGGTCTTGTCGAAGCAGACGGTGTCGACCCGGCCGAGCGCCTCCAGGGTGCGGGGGGTGCGCACCAGCACACCGCGCCGGGACAGCCGGCGGGCGGCGGCCATCTGGGCGACCGTCGCGACGAGCGGCAGTCCCTCCGGGACGGCGGCGACGGCCACCGCGACACCGCCGCTGACGGCGCGCCGGATGGGGCTGCCGCGCAGCAGCGACAGTCCGGTCACCGCCGCGCCGCCGGTGAAGGTGACCGGCAGCGCCTTGCGGGTGAGTTCCTGCAGGCGGGCCTGCACACCGGCGGGCGGCGGGGTGCGGGCGGCGAGCGTGACGGCGCGGCCGGCCTCGGTCTGGTCTCCGGTGTCGACGACGAGGGCGGTGGCCCGGCCGGCGACGACGGTGGTGCCCTCGAAGACCATGCAGGCGCGCTGCGCGACCGGCGCGCCGGGGGTGGCGTCGACCGTCTTGGCCACGGGCAGGGACTCGCCGGTGAGGGCGGACTCGTCGACCTCCAGTCCGTCCACCTCCAGCAGCCGGGCGTCGGCGGGCACGACGTCGCCCGCGCCGAGGCTGATCTCGTCGCCGGGCTTGAGGCGGGCCGCGTCGACGGTGACCGTACGGCGCTGCCCGTTGTGCTTGCGGGCCTTGGGCTGCTGCCGGGCGGCCAGCCGGGCCAGGGCCTGCTCGGCGCGCAGCCGCTGCAGGCCGCCGGCGACGGCGTTGATGTCCATGGCGCCGACCACCAGCAGCGCGTCCACGAGCGAGCCGAGCAGCGCGGAGGCGACGGCTCCGGTGGCGAGGACCGGGGTGAGCGGGTCGTCGAGTTCGCGGCGCACGGCTCCGGCCGCCTGCCAGGTCCAGCGGGCGGGGGTCACGACGGGGTGCCGGGCCAGCCGTGCGGCACCCTGCCGGGACCGCTCGGCCAGCAGGGCGAGGCCGTGCGGTACGTCGTCCCGCACGGTCCGGCGCAGCCTGGCGCGTGCCTCGTCGGGTTCCAGCGCGTGCCAGGGGATGTGCAGCCGCGGCGGGGGCGGGGTGGCCCGGGCCACCCGGGCGGCCTCGGTCCAGCCCTTCAGCAGGGCGCCCAGCGCGGCGAGGTTCACCGGGGTGTGCCGGGAGAACGGCACCCAGGCGGGGGTGCGGGGCCGGCTGCCGCCGGCCACCATGAGCCCCGACAGGGCGGCACCGGCGCGGGCCAGCACCTGGGAGCGGCGGCCGACCCGGCGGGCCGCCGGGATCGCGGTCAGCAGCCGCCAGACGTCGGCCAGTCCGCCGGGCGCGAGCGCGTCGGCGCCCCAGGCGACCGCGGAGCGGGCGTCGGTGAGCGCGATGGCCACGTCCCCGGCGGGCAGTCCGTCCGCCACGTCCGTGCCGCCGGTCTCGTCCAGGCGGGCGACGGTGACCACGCAGCGCCCGTCGCTCTGCAGGGTGCGTACGACGTCGCCGAACGGCCGCCGGGGCGGGGCCACCTCGTCGGCCAGCCGGGTGATGTCCTTCAGGTCGGAGCCGCCGGCGATCACGACGTGCAGCCCGGCGCGGCGGGCCGCGTCGAGGACCGCCTCGGCCAGGGGGTCGACCGGGTCGTCGGCCGGGTCGTCGGGGGCGCACTCGCCCGCCGCGTCGGGCCGCCGGCTGCGCAGGGCGTCGGCGTGCAGGACGAGGGAGTCGGCGATCTCCAGCTGGCGCAGCCGCTCGGAGCTGCGGACCAGGATGCCGGAGCGGGCGAGGAAGGTGCCGAGGGCCGCGTTGAAGGCGGCCGGGCCGTAGCGGGCGGCCTTGGGGGACCCGGCCAGGACGGCTTCGGCCGCCTCGTTCGGGTCGTGCATGATCAGCAGGGTGGCGAGGGCGCCCGCGAGGCTGCCGGTGCTGGCGTTGGCGGCGTACTCCTTGGCGGGGGTGACCCGCAGGGGCGGCCGGGTGCTCGGCGGGCAGGGCAGGCTGGCGCGGTCCTGGAGGCAGACGTCGTCGTGCAGCGCCTCGAAGGCGGCGGCGCGGGCCACCGCCTCGGCCAGCTGGCCGCTGCGCAGCAGGCCGTCCAGGACGAGCGAGACGGGGGACTGCCCGGCGCCGTGCACGGCGGCGTTGGCGGCGGCCAGGATCAGTTCCCGGCCGGTCCGGCCGAAGCGGTGCCTGAGCAGTGCGCGGAAGCGGGGGTTCTCGCGCAGCAGGGTCACCGCCGCGGTGACCATGCGCGGAGAGGGCGGCAGGCGCAGCGACCGGCCCGCCAGCGCACCGGCCGTGCCGGCGGCGTCCAGCAGCAGTCCCGCCGCGGCGACGCGGACCTCACGGGGGTCGCCCGGGTGGGCGGCTTCCTCCTCGGCCTCCGGTTCGGCGCCCTCGGCCAGGCCCAGACGGGTGGCGAGCTCGCCGGCCCGCTCGGCGACGCGGTCGGTGGCGGCCTCCTCGACGGCGGTCACGACCAGGCGGGCCAGTCCCTCGTCCCAGTAGGCCGCCAGCACGTCCGGATGGTCGACGAGTTCGGCGGCCACCTTGCGGGCCAGGGCGGCGACGTCGCCGCCGGGGCGGTGCAGCGCCAGGTGGACGCGGTGCCCGGCCCGCCACCGGGTGCCGCCGCCCAGGGTGTTGCGGGCGACGTTGCGGACCCGGCGCGTGGTGTCGTAGGCGGACGTCACTCCCTGGGCGGTGGTGCGGGCGGCGCCTGCCGCCGCCCCTGCCACGGCCCCGGCGAGCGGGGCCACGTCGAAGCGTGTGAGCATCTCCTGTTGTCCCGACTCGGCCGGTTACCGGTGGTCGCCGGTGGCGCGGCCGTTGGTGTCTGCGTGCCGCCCGGCCGTCTCGCGGCCCGGGGGCTCGGTGTGGGTGCCGTGGTGTTCGGTGGCGGGGCCGTGGTGCGTGGCCTCGGCGACCTGCTTCAGGGCGGACGCCGTCGCGGTGTCGCCGACCTTGGCGGGCTCGTCGTGCACGTGGTGTTCGGGCCGGTTGCGGCGGAAGTGGGCGGACTCCAGCCGGTCCCCGGCGCCGTAGCGCGTGGACCGCGCGGCGCCCGGGCCCTCTCCCTCTCCCGTACCGCCGGCCGCTGCGGCGGGTGCGCTGTCCTGCCCGGCGTCGGCGGTGCCCTCGCCGCCGTCCGCCGTGTCCTGCCCCGTCCGCTGTTCGGGCCGGGGCTGGGTGAGCCAGGCGACGGCCGCGCCGGTCAGCGCCACCGGCCACTCCACGACGCCGGCCACGCCGAGCACGCCCGCCCCGGCGTAGACGGCCATCCGGCGGCCGCGCGGCGAGACGGCGCCGATACGGTCGAGGGTCCCGCCGGCCACCTTGCCGACCTGCTGGGCTCCGGGCAGGTGGCGCAGGCCGGAGGCGACGGCTCGCAGCGGCTGGGGAAGATCGGACGTCTGTTCCTTGACCTGGTTCATGTCGACCTCCGCGAGCGCGTCACCTAGGGGCTTTAATCAGTTTCCCAGCTTTTTGCCCCATATTCGGCCTTTGACCGCCCGCGCGCTCGCCGGCGGTCCGCCACCCACGGGGCCGCTCCGGGGTACCCCTCTCACCGCGTCTCACCCGCTCTCACCGCGTCTCACCCGCGATTGTGATCACCTTCACCGAGCCGGGGCCGGCCGTGCGCTCGGGGCCGGATCGCCCCGTGTCGGAGCGGGGGCGCCGGGTACTCAGTGGTCGCACACAGGCCGTCACCGGCCCGGCACACACCAGGCAGAGCACCTTCGGTCAGCGAATGGAGTGGTCATGACGCAGAACGGCGAGGAGGCGGCGCCGGTCCGGCGCCCGGGGATCCCCGACCTCCGCCTGGCCACGGAGACACCCGGTGACACACCGGGGCCGGAGTCACGGCCCGAGGAGGCCGAGCGGTTCCTGCCCCGGGACCGCAACCAGGCGATTCTGGAAGCGGCCAAGCAGGTCGGCGCCCTCCTCAAGCGCGACGGTCATCTGTTCGCGCTGGCCGGGAGCGTGGCCGCCTACGCCCACGGCGGCGAGAAGAACCTCCAGCACGACGTCGACTTCTGCATCCGGCCGGAGGACGCCGACGCGGTCGCCGCCACCCTGCGCGGGGCGGGGCTGACGGTGTACGCGCCCCCGGAGGACTGGCTGATCAAGGCGACCTGTTTCGGGCAGCCCGTCGACATCATCTTCGAGCTGGCGCACCGGCCGGTCACCACCGGGATGCTGGAGCGCGCCGAGGAGCTGTCGGTGGAGTCGGTGCGCATGCCCGTACTGGCCCCGACCGACCTGCTGTGGAGTCTGCTGGCCGCCTTCTCCGAGCACCACTGCGACTTCGGCGCGGTGCTGCCCATCGCGCGCGCCCTGCGGGAGAAGGTCGACTGGGAGCTGGTACGGCGCGAGAGCGGGGACGCGCCCATGCCGGCCGCCTTCCTCTTCCTGCTGGAACGCCTCAACGTCATCGCCCCGCAGAAGGATCCGGAGCAGGATCCGGAGCAGGGCCCGGACAAGGACCCGCACAAGGAGCACCCATGAGCAACCACGGCGCACAGCCGGCGGGCGGCGACCCGGTGGTGCAGAGCTTGGACTACCGTGTCGCCCACCTCCAGGAGCACCTCGCGAGCGGGGACCTCGGTGAGCTCGGCGTGCGGGCCGAGGTGCGCGGCGACGCGGTGCTGCTCACCGGCACCGTGCCCTCGGCGACCTGCCGCGACGAGGTGCTGCGGCTGGCCCGCGACGAGCTGGCCGGGCACCCGGTGCACTGCGACATCGTGGTCACCGACACGTCCACACCCGACCACGCGGAGGAACTCGCATGATCCGGATCGCCGCCGTCGGAGACATCCACCTGAGCCCGGAGACCCAGGGCGTGCTCCGTCCCGCGTTCGAGACCCTGCCCGAGTGCGCGGACATCCTGCTGCTGGCCGGGGACCTCACCCGGCACGGCACGGTGGAGGAGGCCCGGGTGGTGGCCCGGGAGATCGAGGGCCTCGGGGTCCCGGTGGTCGCGGTGCTCGGCAACCACGATCACCACGACGACCGGCCGGACGAGGTCACCGCCCTCCTCGAGGACGCGGGCGCGCGGGTCCTGGAGGGGCAGGGCACGGTCGTGGAGAGCGGGGGCAGGCGGATCGGTGTGGCCGGCACCAAGGGGTTCGGGGGCGGCTTCGTCGGCCGCTGCGCCGGGGAGTTCGGCGAGCCGGTGATGAAGGAGTTCGTCCGGCACTCGCGGCACTGTGCCGACGGGCTGCGGGCCGCGCTGGAGCAGTTGGGGACGCAGGGCTGTGACGTACGGATCGCCCTGACGCACTACTCCCCCGTTCCCGAGACGCTGGCCGGGGAGCCGCTGGAGATCTATCCGTTCCTGGGCAGTTATCTGCTGGCGGAGGCGATCGACACGGCCGGGGCCGACCTCGCGGTGCACGGGCACGCCCACGCCGGCTCGGAGCACGGGATGACGAGCGGCGGCGTGAAGGTGCGCAACGTCGCCCAGCCGGTCATCGGCCGGGCCTTCCACGTCTACCACCTGCCGGTCCGCGAACGGGTGACGACCGGCACGGCATCGGCGACAACCGCGGACTGACAGCCTCACCCCCCTCACCCGAGAGCCGCCGGCACGCGCCGGCGGCTCTCTCCTGTGGACGGACAGCGGGCCCGGTACGGCCTGTTGTGTGAACCCCCGTAACGCCTGCCGGTCTTCACGCTGTCTGCCTGCTTGGGCGGCAGCCCGGGAGCGGGCTGACGGGGTGTCGGCACGGTGCGGTCGGGCACCCGGGCGGAGAGTCACGAACCGTTCTCACGAAAGGTGCGTTCCTCATGCGGTACGACGAGTTCCTCGCGAAGGTCAGGGACCGCGGTGAGTACGCGGACCAGGAGGAGGCGGCGAAGGTCGCCGAAGCGGTGCTGGAGGTCCTGGCCGGGCGCATCACGTCCGCCGAGACGAAGGACCTGGCCGCCCAGCTCCCGGCGCCGCTGGACGCGAAGCTGACGGCGGCGGCGAGCGAACAGCCCGAGAGCTACGGGGTGGAGGAGTTCTGCCGGCGCGTGGCCGAGCGCACCGGGGCCCGTGAGCGCACGGCGCAGTGGGACGCCGGCGCGGTGCTGACGACGCTGGCCGAGAACGTCTCCCCCGGCGAGCTGAACCAGCTCATCAGCCAGCTGCCCACCGGGTACGCGGTGCTGTTCGGCAAGCCGGACCTCGCCGACTGACCGCGGCGCGATCCCGTACCGCCGGCTCCCCGGTGCCGCGCGCACCGGGGAGCCGGTCGTGTCCCGGGAGCCGGGACCGTACGGTTGCCCACCGAGGGCGCCCCGCGCCTCGGCGGCGGCCCCGCTCAGCCGCCCTGCGCGAGCGCGTCGCCGCCGTCCGGGCCAGACGCACAGCACGTCGCCGGGCACGACACGCTCGGCGACCGGGAGCCCGACGCGCGCACGGGCGCCGAGTGCGCGCGCCGCGTCGTCCACGCGGGCGACGGCCTCGTCGGCGACTTCGTACGGATGCGTCGTGCACGGTCCCTCGTGCGTCACCGGGCGCCGACCCGACGGGCTCGGCTGCCCCAGGCGCACCGCGTCGCGCGCAGCGACACGTGCGCGACCCGGCCGCCCTGCGTGAGCGCGTCGCCGCCCCGACCACGCCTACGGCACCGGCGACACACTCGGCCGCCCCAAGGACCCCGGCGCGGCCCGCGCGGCGCCAGGCGCGCCGTATCGCCTGCCCCCGGGACGACGACCCCGTCGGCGACATCCGTGCGCCGCCGCGGCGGCTCCTCAGCGCCGGGCCACCACCCGCAGCGTGCGCACCGAGGAGTCGGCCGCGTCCGGGATCAGGACGCCGTGTTCGACGCCGCTGCGCAGGTAGTCGAGGATCTCCTTCGTGATCACCTCGCCGGGGGCCACCGCCGGGACACCGGGCGGGTAGGGGCTGATCATCTCCGCGGAGATGCGTCCCGCCGCCCGCTCGGCGGGCACGTGTTCGACCGGGGCGAAGAACGCGTCGCGGGGCAGCATGGCCTGTTCCAGTTCGAGCGCGGCGGGCTCGGGCAGGTCTACCGGCGGGCGCTGTTCGATGGACTCGGCGTTCTTCACCAGGGCGCGCAGGGCGTCCAGCAGGACCTGTTCGGTGGTGTCGTCGTCGGCGTGCGTGATGGAGGCGCTGATGCGGCAGGTGTCGGAGCCGCCGACGTCCACGTGGCGGTGGGTGCGCAGCCACTCGGCGGCCTGCATGCCGCTGATGCCGAGCTCCCGTACATCGATCACGATCTTGAGGGGGTCGAGGTCGGCGGCGAGGCCCTCTTCGACGATCTCCCGGCCCATCGGCCGCAGGCCGGGCAGGTCCGCGGCGGCGGACCGGATCCGTTCGGCGCGGCGCAGCGCGGCGTCCAGCAACGCGTGGCCCTGTTCGACCATCTGGCGACGCCAGCCGTCGAGCGTGGCGAACACCAGGGTAGAGGCGCTGGTCGTGCCGAGCAGGTCCTCGCGCTGCTTGAGCGCCTCGGGCGAGATCCGGTCGTACTGGAGGTGGAAGACGGAACTCTGCTCGATCGCGCCGCCCATCTTGTGGACGCTGGTGACCACCAGGTCGGCCTCGGCGTCCATGCCCCAGGCGGGCAGGCCCGGGTGGAAGGGCAGGTGGGCTCCCCAGGCCTCGTCGACGATGAGGGGGACGTCGAACTCGTGGCACGCCCGGGCCACTCCCCTGATGTCCGCGCAGGATCCCCAGTCGGTGGGCGTGATGAGCAGCATGCCCTTGGCGTCCGGGTGCTCTTGGAGGCGGCGCCGTACGTCGTCGGGCTCCGGCGGGTGGGCGATGTGGCGTTCGGCGTCGAACTTGGGGTGCACCCAGATCGGTTCGACGCCGTTGACGACGACGGCCGCGATGACGGACTTGTGGGCGTTGCGGGACAGCAGCAGCTTCTCGCCGGGTCCGGCCGCCGCGAGCATGGCGGTCTTGACCGACAGGGAGCTGCCGCAGGTCGAGAAGAACGCCTGGTCGGCGCCGACCGCGTCCGCCATCAGCTCCTGCGCCTCGCTGATGACGCCCTGCGACTGGCGGCGGTCGTCCAGCCCGTTGAGGGAGAGCACGTCGGAGCGGAACACGTCCAGGCCCACGATCTCGGCCACACGCGGGTCCACGCCGCGGCCCTGCTTGTGGCCCGGCGGCCCGAAGGCGACGTCGCCTCGACGCCGGAACTCCTCGAGCGCCTCCAGCACCGGCACGCGCGAGTGGTCCATCGTTCCTCCCAACCGGCCCGGTCCGTGCACGCGGGCACACCGTTCGTATTGCACCGGGACGCCGGCCGAAACCCCGCAGGTGTCACGGCACCCGCCGGTGAAACCCGTACCAGGGCAGGCGCCCGCCCGGCGCGCGACACCGGCACCCAGGAGGCGGCCCGTGGTCCGCAGGCTCGACGACGTCCATCAGGCCGTCCGCAAGGAGGTGTCCGCCCGGGCCGACGCGCTGTGGGAGGTCGCCCTGCGGCTGCACGGCGACCCCGAGTACGCCTTCGCCGAGCACCGGGCGGCGGCCCTGCTCTCGGGCGAGCTGGAGCGGGCCGGTTTCGCGGTGGAGCGCGAGGCGGCCGGGCTGCCCACCGCGTTCGCCGCCCGCTCGGGCCGCGGCCGGCCCGCCGTGGCCCTGCTGCTGGAGTACGACGCGCTGCCCGGGCTCGGGCACGCCTGCGGGCACAACCTCATCGCGGCGGCCGGTCTCGGCGCGGCGCTGGCGGTGCGGGCCGCCCTGCCGGAGGGGACCGCCGGGAGCGTGCTGGCGGTGGGCACCCCCGCCGAGGAGGGCGGCGGCGGCAAGGCGCTGCAGGTCGAGGCCGGGCTGTTCGACGGGGTGGACGCCGCGCTGATGTTCCACCCGGGGGTGTACAGCTGGGCGCGGGCGCCGCTGACCGCGCAGGTGCAGTACCGGGTGGCGTTCCACGGCCGGGCCGCGCACCCCACCGGCAGTCCGACGGAGGGGATCGACGCGCTGGCGGCGCTGGTGGAGCTGTTCAACGTCCTGGCGGTGCTGGGGCGCCGTCTGCCGCAGGCCTCGCACGTGCAGGGCATCGTCACGCACGGCGGTACGGCCACCAACATCGTCCCGGAGTACGCCGAGGGCCTGTTCGGGCTGCGCGCGGCCACCACCGGGGCGCTGGAGGAGCTGACGGAGCAGCTGCGCGGCTGCGCCGAGGGGGTCGCCCGGGCCACGGGCACCACCACCCAGGTGGAGCGCGCCACGGTGCGCTACGAGCACTTCCGCGACAGCGAGGTGCTCTCCGAACGGTTCGCCCGTCACCTGGCCCGGGCGGGCATCGCCCTGACCCCGCCCGAGCCGGGCGTGTTCCTCGGGTCGTCCGACATCGGCAACGTCAGCGCGCGGCTGCCCGCCATCCACCCCTTCGTCGCGATCATGGACGCGGACGGCTCGGACCACACCCCCGAGTTCGCCGCGGCCGCCGCCTCCGACCGGGCCCGCGAGGTGCTGCTCGCCGCGACCGAGGCCCTGGCGTGCACCGCGGCGGACGTCCTGCTCTGCCCGGAGCTGCGGGAGCAGGCCTGGGCGCGGCGCGGGGAGACGGATCCGGCGGGGCGCTGACGGGTGTGGTGCCGGGCGCCCCGGGCACTCGGGGCCGCGCCGGGCCAGATGAGTATCGAGCCAGGAGGTGCCATGGCGCAGCCGGCTGCCGCGTACAGCGCACACACCGAGGACGTGGCGGACTCCGGATTCTCCGGATTCTCCGGATACGACGACCAGGGCGAGGTGCCCCTGAAGGGTTATGCCGCGCTCACCGGGACGTTCGCGGCGGGCATCGCGCTGTTCGCCGTGACGGCGCGGCGGCGTGGGCTGCGGCTGCCCGACCGGGTGCCCCCCTGGGACCTCGCGCTGCTGGGGACGGCCGCGTTCAAGGGGTCCCGGCTGCTGGCCCGGGACAAGGTGACCAGCTTCCTGCGCGCGCCGTTCACGCGCCGCGCCGAGGAGGGCGAGGGCAGCGAGGTCGGTGACACGCCGCGCGGCGGGGAGTTCCGGCGGGCCGTCGGTGACCTGGTGACCTGCCCGTTCTGCGCGTCGGCCTGGGTGGCGGGCGCGCTGACCGTCACCTACGCCTGTGCGCCGAGGGCCGCCCGGCTGGTGTGCGCCGGGCTGAGCGCGGTGACGGTGGCCGACTGGCTGCAGTACGCCTGGACCCGGACCCAGCGGTCCGCCGGGGACTGAGCGCGGTGCTCGACCTCGCCGTACTCGTCGGGCTCCAGGCGTCGGGCAAGTCCGCGTTCTACGCCCAGCGGCTGAAGGACCGTTACGCCCTGGTGAGCAAGGACGCCTTTGCGCGCGGGGCCCGCCACAAGCAGCAGCGGCAGATGCGGCTGATCGAGCAGGCGCTGGCGGCCGGGCAGCCGGTGGCCGTCGACAACACCAACCCCTCCCCCGAGGAGTGGCGCCCCCTGGTGGCCGCCGGGCACGCCCACGGCGCCACCGTCACCGCGTACTGGTTCCCGCCGGACCTGGCCGGCTCGCTGCTGCGCAACGCCGCGCGCACCGGCCGGGCCCGCGTGCCCGACGTCGGCGTCCGTGCCACGCACGCCCGGCTGCGCCGCCCCTCCCCCGCCGACGGCTTCGACGCCGTGTTCAGCGTCCGCTTCGACGGGCACGGCGGTTTCGACGTACGGCCCGTACAGGAGACCTCCCGGCCGGGGTGACGGCCCGCCGGGCGCCGTTCGGCCGATTGTCCCGCGGCCGGGCGGGGAACCCGGCGACCGCTGTTGCCACCGACATTGTGGAGAGGGCCCATGAGTGTGTTGCGCGTGCTCGGCCGTCCCCTGCTGGCCTCGATGTTCATCGCGGGCGGCATGGAGGCGGTCCGCAAGCCCAAGGAGCTCGCCCCGGTCGCCGAGCCCGTCGTGGAACCGGTGCAGGAACGCGTCCAGGCGCTGCCGGACCGCACCGAGCAGGTGGTGCGGCTCAACGGCGCGGTGCAGGTCGCGGCGGGGCTGATGCTGGCCACCGGCCGGATGCCGCGCCCGGCCGCGCTCGCCCTCGCGGGCACGCTCGTGCCGACCACGCTGGCGGCCCACCGCTTCTGGGAGGCGGAGGACCCCTCGGAACGCGGTGCGCAGCGCATCCACTTCCTCAAGAACCTCGCCATGCTCGGCGGCCTGCTGATCGCAGCCGACGACACCGGCGCCGCCCCCTCGCTGCTGTGGCGCGGCCGGCACGCCACGCGCGACCTGCGCCGTGAGGCCGGCCTGCTGCGCCGCTCGGTGCGCGCGACGGCCGGCCCGGCCGGGACCGCCGGACGGATCAGGGCGAAGCTCCCCGTCTGACCGGCCGGCGCGCGAGCCCGCGTTAGCCCCCTGGGGACCGGGGGACCCGGGGGGCGTGGTGGATCCGGTCCGGAACCCCTACGACCTGCTGGAGGTAAGGACATGGGACACGGAGGAAACGTCATCGACGAACTGGTGACCGATCACCGGGAAGTCGAGGAGCTCTTCGGGAAGATCGAGGGGCTGCCGCCCGGTCACCAGGACCGCAAGCTGTACGCCGACCAGGCCACGATCGAACTCGTACGGCACTCGGTGGCCGAGGAGCAGTACCTCTATCCGGCCGTCCGGGAGCACGTGCCCAACGGCGACGCCATCGCCGACAAGGAGCTCGAGGACCACGCCAAGGCCGAGCAGATCATGAAGGACCTGGAGGGCTGCGACGCGGGCGACCCGGACTTCGACCGGCTGATCGGCATGCTGATGAACGAGATCCGCATGCATGTCGCGGACGAGGAGGAGAACCTCTTCCCCAGCCTGCGCCAGGCCTGTCCGATGGACGCGCTCAACGAGCTGGGCGACAAGGTCCGGCAGGCGAAGAAGACGGCGCCGACCCGGCCGCACCCGTCCGCCCCGGACAAGCCGCCGATGAACAAGCTGCTGGGCCCGGGCGCCGGGATGGTCGACCGGATGCGGGACGCGCTGACCGGCCGCGGCAAGAAGCAGGACTGAGGCCGGCCGGCACCGCGGCCGAGGCAAGGGGCCCGTCGCCACGGCGACGGGCCCCTTTCCCATGCCCTCCCTTGTGCCCCTTCCCGGTGCCCCGTTCCGGCGCGTTCACCCGCATCCCGCGCGGTTCCGCCGCTCCTGTGATCAACCACACTCACCGCAGCAAGTACCCCGGAGAGGTGGGTGGTTCGGGCCCGTACGGGGTCGCGGGCGCGGCGGAGCGTCACCGGGCGGGCGATCGCTTCTGCCACGATGGTCCGCGCCTCCCCGCGACGAGGAGCCGCCGCGCAGCGCAGCCGGTGCTTCCCGCTCCCGTCGCACCTCCCGCTGAGTCGTCCGACTCGTCCTCGAATAGCGCACTGTGTCTTCCTCGCCTGCCCCCGCCCCGCCCTTCCCCGCGCCCGAGCCCGGCTCCGCGCCCGTCCACCCCGCCTCGCGCTCGCCCTGGCGGTCGCTGCGGCACCGCAGCATGCGCTGGTGGTCCCTGGCGAACTTCGTCTCGAACGCCGGTACGTGGATGCAGCTGACGGTGCAGAACCTGCTGGTCCTGCAGATCACCGGGTCCGCCGCCGCCACGGGGCTGTCCATGTCCGTGCAGGCCGCTCCGGCGCTGGTCATCAGCGTGCTGGGCGGCGCGGCCGTCGACCGGTGGCCGCGGCGGCTCACGGCCGCCGTCAGCCAGGCCCTGCTCGGCGCGATCGCGTGCACCACGGCCGTCCTGGTGGCGCTGGACCGGCTCGACATGACGTCCCTGCTGGTGCTGGCCGCCGTGACCGGTGTGGTCGCCACCGTCGACGGACCGGCCTGTGCCCTGCTGGGCAACGACCTGGTGCCCGTCGAGGACGTGCCCTCGGCGATCGGGGTCGGGGCGCTGGTGCACCAGGGGGGACGGCTGGTGGGTGCCGCCCTCGCCGGTGTCACGGTCGGGTTCCTCGGCACGTCCGCCGCGTACGTCGCCAACGGGCTGTCGTTCCTGTTCGTGGCGTCGGTGATCCCGTTCCTGCGTCCGGCGTCCGGGGCGGTGCGGGAGGCCGCGGGGAGCCCGGCGAAGCGGCGGGACCACCCTCCCGGCATGACCGTCCGTGAGGGGCTGGCGTTCTTCGTGCGGCGCCCGCGGCTGCTCGCGCTCGCCGGAGTGACCGGGGTCAGCGCGGTCTTCGGCCGGAACTACGGGCTCACCCTGGCCGTGCTCGTCACCGGGCCGCTCGCGGGCGGCGCGGGGGCGTTCGGCACGGTGTCGACGGTGCTCGCGGCCGGCGGCATCCTCGGCGCGGTGCTCGGGGCCCGGCTGCGCCGCCCGTCCGTGCGGCTGGTGGGCGCGCTGGCCGCCACCGGGGCGCTGCTGCAGGTGGTGGCGGGCATGTCGCCGTCACTGGCCGTCCTGCTGGTGCTGGTGCTGCCGATGGCCGTGGTGGAGTCCGTCTCCGACACCGCCGGCACCGCCGTCCTGCAGACCGACCCGCCCGCGCACCTGCGGGGCCGGGTGCTCGGTGTCTGGGGCAGCGTCGGCACGGTGTGGAGCCTGGGTGGACCGCCCGCGCTGGGTCTGCTGACGGAGCTGGCCGGCGCGCGGGGCGCGCTGGTCACCGGCGGGCTGGTCGTCGCCGGGTCGATCGGGGCGGGGTACCTGCTGCGGGAGCGGCGGACGGTGACGCCGGTGGTCCTGCGCGGGGGCGGCGACGACATGCCGGAGAAGGCGGCCCTGGGGACGGCTGCCTGAGCACCACCGTGGCCCCGCAGGGCCCAGGGTCTGTCAAGACCCTAGGACGACTTCAGCGCTCCGGCCACCGCCTTCGCCGCCCTGCGCGTCAGCAGTGTCGTGGAGCGTCCGTCGAGGTACGGCAGGACGACCGCCTGCCCGCCCCAGCCGCGCAGTACCCGCGCCTCGGGCAGGTCCTGGACGGAGTAGTCCCCGCCCTTGACCCACACGTCGGGCCGCAGCCGGGCCAGCACCGCCTCGGGGGTGTCCTCGTCGAAGACCACGACGGCGTCGACACTGCCGAGCGCGGCCAGCACCCGGGCCCGGTCGGCCGCCGGGTTGAGCGGCCGGCCCGGGCCCTTGCGCCGGGCCACGGACGCGTCGGAGTTCAGGCACACGATGAGGCAGTCGCCGATGCGCCGGGCGCTCTCCAGCAGCCCGACGTGCCCGGCGTGCACCAGGTCGAAGCAGCCGCCGGTGGCGACGACGGTCCCGCCCCGGGCGCGGACCCGCTCGGCCAGCGCGAACGCGTCGGTCGTGGGATCGTCCGCCGCGCACTCGGCCGGCTCGCTCTCCCACAGCTCCGGGTTGCCCGCACCGCCCGCGGCGACGAAGGCGGCGGCCTCGGTGACGGCGCGTTGCAGCGCCTCCTCCGGAAGCAGCCCGTCGGCCAGCGCGGCGGCGGTCGTGGCGGCGAAGCAGTCGCCCGCGCCGCACGGGTCGCCGCCGGCCCGGTAGGGCGCCGGCACGAGCATCGGCGTTCCGGCGCGCGGCCGGGTCAGCACAACTCAGCGCTCGCCCAGCGTCACGG
>NZ_JBFATS010000034.1:0-32585 GCF_040678435.1 Streptomyces sp. NPDC052682
GGCGGCGCCCGAGTTCACCGCGCCTGCGTCGGCCCCGTCCCCGGCCGCGCCGAAGCCCGGCGCGCGCCCCGGTGCCCCCAAGCCCGGTGCCCGTCCCAGTGGTCCCGGCCAGGGTCAGCAGGGCCAGCGTCCCGCCGCCCAGGGCGGCGCTCCGCGGCCCGGCGGCCAGGCGCCGCGTCCGGGTGCCCGTCCGGCCGGTCCGCGCCCGGGCAACAACCCCTTCACTTCCGGCGGCTCCACCGGCATGGCCCGTCCGCAGGCGCCCCGTCCGCAGGGTGCGCGTCCGGGTGGCCCCGGCGCCCCCGGCGCCGGTCCCCGTCCGCAGGCGCCCGGCGCCCAGGGCGGCGGTCCGCGTCCGCAGGCTCCGGGCGGTCCGCGTCCGACCCCGGGCTCGATGCCGCGTCCGCAGGGCGGTCCGCGTCCCGGCGGCGGTCCTGCCGGCCCGCGTCCCAACCCCGGCATGATGCCGCAGCGTCCCGCTGCCGGCCCGCGTCCCGGCGGCGGCCCCGGCGGCCGCGGCCCGGCCGGAGCCGGTCGTCCCGGCGGCGGTGGCCGTCCGGGCGGCGGCGGCTTCGCCGGCCGTCCCGGTGGTGGCGCCGGCCGTCCCGGTGGCGGCGGCGGTTTCGCCGGCCGTCCCGGTGGCGGCGGTGGCGGCGGCTTCGCCGGCGGCGGTGGCCGTCCCGGCTTCGGCGGCCGTCCCGGCGGTCCCGGTGGCCGTGGTGGCACGCAGGGCGCCTTCGGCCGTCCCGGCGGTCCCGCGCGCCGCGGCCGCAAGTCGAAGCGGCAGCGCCGTCAGGAGTACGAGGCCATGCAGGCCCCGTCGGTCGGCGGCGTGATGCTGCCTCGCGGCAACGGCGAGACCATTCGCCTGTCGCGCGGTGCGTCGCTCACCGACTTCGCGGAGAAGATCAACGCCAACCCGGCGTCGCTCGTCGCGGTCATGATGAACCTCGGCGAGATGGTCACGGCCACGCAGTCCGTCTCCGACGAGACGCTCCAGCTCCTGGCCGACGAGATGAACTACACGGTTCAGATCGTCAGCCCGGAGGAGGAGGACCGCGAGCTGCTCGAGTCCTTCGACATCGAGTTCGGCGAGGACGAGGGCTCCGAGGACGACCTGGTCGTCCGTCCGCCGGTGGTGACCGTCATGGGTCACGTCGACCACGGTAAGACCCGCCTGCTCGACGCCATCCGCAAGACGAACGTCATCGCGGGCGAGGCCGGTGGCATCACCCAGCACATCGGTGCCTACCAGGTCACGACCGAGGTCAACGACGAAGAGCGGAAGATCACCTTCATCGACACCCCGGGTCACGAGGCGTTCACCGCCATGCGTGCCCGTGGTGCGAAGTCGACGGACATCGCGATCCTGGTGGTCGCGGCCAACGACGGTGTGATGCCGCAGACGGTCGAGGCCCTGAACCACGCCAAGGCGGCCGACGTGCCGATCGTGGTCGCGGTCAACAAGATCGACGTCGAGGGCGCGGACCCGACCAAGGTGCGCGGTCAGCTGACCGAGTACGGCCTGGTGGCCGAGGAGTACGGCGGCGACACGATGTTCGTCGACATCTCCGCCAAGCAGGGCCTGCACATCGACGAGCTGCTGGAAGCGGTCGTCCTGACCGCCGACGCCTCGCTCGACCTGCGGGCCAACCCGAACCAGGACGCGCAGGGCATCGCGATCGAGTCCCGTCTGGACCGCGGCCGCGGCGCCGTCGCCACCGTCCTGGTCCAGCGCGGCACCCTGCGGGTCGGCGACACCATGGTGGTCGGCGACGCGTACGGCCGGGTCCGGGCCATGCTCGACGACAACGGCAACAACGTGGCCGAGGCCGGCCCGTCGATGCCGGTCCAGGTCCTGGGTCTGACCAACGTCCCGGGCGCCGGCGACAACTTCATCGTGGTCGACGAGGACCGTACGGCCCGTCAGATCGCGGAGAAGCGTGCCGCCCGCGAGCGCAACGCGGCCTTCGCCAAGCGCACGCGCCGCGTGTCCCTGGAGGACCTGGACAAGGTGCTCAAGGCCGGCGAGGTCCAGCAGCTGAACCTGATCATCAAGGGTGACGCTTCCGGTTCCGTCGAGGCCCTCGAGTCCTCCCTGCTCCAGCTGGACGTCGGCGAGGAGGTCGACATCCGCGTCCTGCACCGCGGCGTGGGTGCCGTCACCGAGTCGGACATCGACCTGGCGATGGGCTCCGACGCCATCGTGATCGGCTTCAACGTCCGCGCGGCCGGCCGCGCGGCGCAGATGGCCGAGCGCGAGGGCGTGGACGTCCGGTACTACTCGGTCATCTACCAGGCGATCGAGGAGATCGAGGCGGCCCTGAAGGGCATGCTCAAGCCGGAGTACGAAGAGGTCGAGCTCGGTACGGCGGAGATCCGCGAGGTCTTCCGCTCGTCCAAGCTGGGCAACATCGCGGGTGTCCTCATCCGCTCCGGCGAGGTGCGCCGCAACAGCAAGGCACGCCTCATCCGCGACGGCAAGGTCATCGCGGAGAACCTCACCATCGAGGGTCTGCGTCGCTTCAAGGACGACGTCACCGAGATCCGCGAAGGCTTCGAGGGCGGTATCAACCTCGGAAACTTCAACGACATCAAGGTCGACGACGTCATCGCGACGTACGAGATGCGCGAGAAGCCGCGGGCGTAACGCCCACGGTTGCCGCTGGCCGACGGGACCCGTTCCCGTCGGCCAGCGTGCCGTAGTGCCCCTCACAGGGCGCCTGCGTAAAACCCGGTCGAGCCCCCGGCGAGGGCGCTGTACGGTTCTACAGAGCCCTTCGATCCCGCACCGGCGGGTCATCCGGACAACACATGTACGTGGGGACGCTGTCCTTCGACCTCCTTCTCGGCGACGTGCGGTCGCTGAAGGAGAAACGCTCCGTCGTCCGCCCGATCGTCGCCGAGCTCCAGCGCAAGTACGCGGTGAGCGCGGCCGAGGTGGATCACATGGACCTCCACCGGCGAGCCGGCATCGGACTCGCCGTGGTCTCCGCCGACGCGGGGCACCTCACCGACGTACTGGACCGGTGCGAACGGCTGGTCGCCGGCCGCCCCGAAGTGGAACTGCTCTCGGTCAGACGCCGTTTCCACGGCGACGACGACTGAGTGAACGTAGAACAGGAAAGGTTGGGAGACGGACGTGGCCGACAACGCGCGGGCCAAGAGGCTGGCGGACCTCATCCGAGAGGTGGTGGCCCAGAAGCTGCAGCGCGGGATCAAGGACCCGCGGCTCGGTTCGCACGTCACCATCACGGACACCCGGGTGACGGGCGACCTGCGGGAGGCGACCGTCTTCTACACGGTGTACGGGGACGACGAGGAGCGGGCGGCGGCCGCCGCCGGTCTGGAGAGCGCCAAGGGCATCCTGCGCTCCGAGGTGGGCCGCGCGGCGGGCGTGAAGTTCACGCCGACCCTGACCTTCGTCATGGACGCCCTGCCGGACACCGCGCGCACCATCGAGGACCTCCTCGACAAGGCGCGCCAGTCCGACGCCAAGGTGCGCGAGGCCTCCGCGGGCGCGACGTACGCCGGTGGCGCCGACCCGTACAAGAAGCCCAGCGAAGACGACGAGACGGACGACACCGCCGAATGACCCGCAAGCACACCACGCCCGACGGCCTTGTCATCGTCGACAAGCCGTCGGGCTTCACTTCGCACGACGTCGTCGCCAAGATGCGCGGCATCGCGAAGACGCGGCGCGTCGGGCACGCCGGCACGCTCGACCCGATGGCCACGGGCGTCCTCGTGCTCGGCGTCGAGAAGGCGACCAAGCTCCTCGGCCACCTCGCGCTGACCGAGAAGGAGTACCTGGGCACCATCCGGCTCGGGCAGACCACGCTCACCGACGACGCCGAGGGGGAGATCACCTCCTCCACCGACGCCTCCAAGGTCACCCGCGAGGCCATCGACGCCGGCATCGCCAAGCTGACCGGCGACATCATGCAGGTGCCGTCCAAGGTCAGCGCCATCAAGATCAACGGAGTGCGCTCCTACAAGCGGGCCCGCGACGGCGAGGAGTTCGACATCCCCGCCCGGCCCGTCACCGTCTCCTCCTTCGGCGTGTACGACGTCCGGGACGCCGTCGCCGAGGACGGCACCCCCGTGCTCGACCTGGTCGTGTCGGTGGTGTGCTCGTCCGGTACGTACATCCGCGCCCTGGCCCGCGACCTGGGCGCCGGCCTCGGCGTCGGCGGTCACCTCACCGCGCTGCGCCGCACCCGCGTCGGGCCGTACAAACTGGAGTCCGCCAAGACTCTGGACCAGCTCCAGCAGGAGCTGGCCGTGATGCCGATCGGCGAGGCGGCCGCGGCCGCGTTCCCGCGCTGGGACGTCGACGAGCGGCGGGCCCGGCTGCTCACCAACGGCGTACGGCTGGAGATGCCCGACGAGTACGCGGGAGCCGGCCCCGTGGCCGTCTTCGGCCCCGAGGGGACCTTCCTCGCCCTGGTGGAGCACCACCGGGGCAAGGCCAAGAGCGTCGCCGTCTTCACCTGACCGGCCCGGCGGACGGCCGCACCGGCCCGGGCCGCTCGGACGCCTCCGCCCGTGGAGCGGCGGATCCCCGTGACCCGCCGCTCCACGGTCCCCCCTCGGTTCCCCCACCCCTAGAGGTATCCATCCGACCCCGCTGCGTCACCCGTCCGTGCGGGCGCTCGGAGTGAACCGGGGGAGCGGAAGGGGGCGCAATGGCAGGACGATCTGTCCCGCTGATCTTCACGCCCGTACCGTCGAACGCGAGGGCACGCAGGTACGGCGGGGAGGTTCGGCGGTGGCGTCACGGAGCCGGTCCCTGGAGGCACAGCGACGTTCCGAGGACTTCCCGGGCACGTCCGGGCAGGCCCTGGTCCGCCTGCACGATCCCGCCGGACGGCCCCGGGGCGTCGGCTTCGTCGCCGACCGCCGCGGCACGGTGATCACCAGCCACGAAGCCGTCGACGGGCTGTCCCTGCTGCACCTGCGCGGAGCCGGGGACCGCTCGTGCGTGGTGACCGCCGAGGCGGTGACGGCGCTGCCCGCCCTCGGCCTGGCGCTGGTGCGCTGCGAGGACCTCGGCGTCGGCCCCCTGCCCATCACCGTGCGGGACCGGGTGGAGACGGGCACGTACGTCAGGATCGCCGCCGGCTGCTGGCGTGAGGCGCGCGTGCTCGGCAGCACCACCGTGACCTACCCGGCCACGGGCCGCGCGCACCGCCTGAACGACGTACTGGAGCTGGCGATCGGCACGGCGGGCCGGGACGCGCTGCGGCCGGGCGGCGGCGCGGCGGGCGGCCCGGTGCTCGACGCCGCGACCGGCAGCGTGCTCGCCGTGCTCGGCACCGCGCTGCGCTCCGGCGACCGCGACGCCGGGTTCGCCGTACCGCTGCGGTGCGGCCCGGGGCCGGCTCCGCTCGCCGAGGGCCCGCTGGCCGCGCTCCTCGCCGAGAACGCGGCCACCGTCCCCGGGTACGGCGCCGACCTCAACCTCGCCGGCGTGCTGGAGCTCACCGTCGCCGCGGCCGTGCGGGAGCAGCCCCTCGCCGGGGCGGCGGTCGTCGAACGGGCCGCGACGGCGGCTCGGTTCGCCGCGTTCACGGCGGGACCGGCCCTCGTCCTCGGGCTCGTCGGGGCGCCCGGCAGCGGCCGTACGACCGAACTGGCCGCGCTCGCCGCCCGCCGCCGCGAGGACGGGTTCCCCACGCTGTGGCTGCGCGGCGCGGACCTGCGGGGTGACGATGCCTCGGTGGCGGACGCGGCGGGCCGGGCGCTGGAGGGGGCCGCCCGGGCCGTGGCCGGCTCCCGGGCCCAGGGCGCCGCCGGCCTCGGCGACACCACCCCGGAACGCCTCGCGCGGTTCGCCCGCGAACGGGGCCGCCCCCTGCTGATCGTGCTCGACGGGCCGGAGGAGATGCCGACCGTGCTCGCCCGCCGGATCGCCTCGTGGACCGCGGCGAGCGTGCGGTGGCTGGGGGAGACCGGGGTGCGCCTGGTGGTGGCGTGCCGGCCGGAGTACTGGGAGAGCGCGGGCGCGGGGTTCCCGGCGGAGGCGCTGCACGGCGGGGAGGACGCCGCGGGACCCGACGGTCTTCCCCCGTGCGTGTACCTCGACGACCTCACCCCGGACGAGGCACGCCGAGCCCGCGCCCGGTACGGCCTCCCGGACGGCGCGCCGGCCGGCCCCGACGCCCGGCACCCGCTCACACTGCGGCTGCTCGCCGAGGTGCGGGCCGCGCTCGGCGACGCCTGGGACGCGGGCGTCGAACTCGACCGGCACGACGTCTTCTCCGCCTACCTGGACCTGATGTGCCTGCGCGTCGCGAACCGGCTCGCCGCCGGGAACGGACTGCGCGGCACCGCCGTACGCCGGCTGGCCGCGAAGGTGGCCGGGCAGGTCCACGAGGCCGCCCGGCGCAGCCTCGGACCGGGGCAGGGCGCGCTGGACGGGGCGTCGTTCGAGGCGGTGTTCCCCTCCCAGGCCGCCCCGGCGCGGCTCGGCGGCGGCACCGGCTGGGCCGCGGCGGTGCTGGAGGAGGGCCTGCTCGTGCCCGCCGGGACCGGGTACCGCTTCGCCCACGAGGAGCTCGCCGACTGGATCCAGGGCCTGCACCTCGACCTCGACGACGCGCTGCTCACCCTCGTCCACCGCCCCCCCCGCACCCCCGGACGAGGGCACAACCGTGCCGCACCACCGCATCGGCCCCGTCGTCGAGGCCCTGCTCCTCCTGGCCCGCCAGCACGGCACCGGCCGGCTCTCCTCCCGGCTCGCCGACCTGGTGCACGCCCTGGACGCCGAACCGCGCTCCTGGTGGGCCGCCCGGCTGCTCGCCCTGACCCTGACGCGGGTGCCCGACGCGGCGCCGTACCTCGGGGTGCTGGGGCTGCTCGCCGACCGGATCGTGGCCTGGCGGCGGCGCGAGCGGACCGTACCGGCGGAGTTCGGGCCCGCCTTCTGGACCGCGCTGCCGGTGGCGCCGGACGCGCGGTTCGCGCTGCTGCGCCGCCTCGTCCTCGCCGACGGCCCCCCGTGCGAGCCCGGCCCCCGCTACCTCGACGCCGTCGCCCACCTGCTCGCCGCCGAGCCCGCCGCCGTACAACGGCACCTCATCCGCTGGTTCGACGACGAACGGCCGCTGCCCGCCACCCCACACGCCACCGTCGCCACGGCCGCGCAGGCGCTGCTGCACACCCACCGGCACCGCGCCCTGGACGACCTGACCGACGCGCTCGCCGACAGCGGGCACCCGCGCGCCGACGAGCTGCTCACCGCGCTGGCCGAGGAGGAGCCGTCCGCGCTGTGCCGGGCCGTCGACCGGTGGATCCGCGACGCGCGTCCGGCCCGGCGGGCCACGGCCACCGTGTACGCGCTGCGCGCCGCCCCGCACGCGCGCACCGAAGCCGACCGCGTCCTGCTGCGGCACGCCGCGCTCACCCTGCTCACGTGCCCCGGCGACCACGCCCTGCACGGCGGCGCGCTCGCCCTCCTCGCCGGGGATCCGCAGACCCGGCCCCGGTATCTGGGCCGGGCCCTGGAGCGCTTCGCGGCGGGCGACCCCTACCTGACGCCGAGTCTGGTGGCGGAAGCGCTCACCGCCCGTCCCGGGCCGGTCCTCGAGGCCTTCCGGGCCCGGCTGGGCGGACCGGACGGCGCGCAGGCGCTGCGCGCGCTCGCCGACGCCACCCCGCCCGACCTGGCCGGGCCGGTCGCCGAGGTCCTGGCCCAGGCCGTGCGGCACCGGCCGGACCTCGCCGGGCACCTCGCCGCGTACGTCGAGCGCCGCCTGGACCACGGGCCGGCCTCCCGGGCCCTGCTCGAACCGCTGGTCACGGCAGTGCTGGACGCCGGCCCCGACGGGCTGCGGGCGGCGCTCGCCGGCGTCCTCGGCGACCCCGGCACCCCCGGCTCCCGCCCGCTGCGCCGCGACCTGCGCGAGCACCTGCTGGCCCGCGAGCAGGAACCCGCCGTCCTGGACGCCCTCCTGCGCGCCGCCGCCCGGCACGACGGCGACGAGCTGCGTGACCTCGTCCACCGCACCGGCCTGCTGCTGGTGCGCACCCCGGCCGGCGCCACCGTCTTCGACCGCGCCCTGGTCGACCTGGCCCGGTACCTGCCCGGCTTCGCCGCCCGCGTGCTCGGCTGGCTCGCCGCAAGCCCCCAGGAGTGGACGGCCCTGGTCGGACCCAGCGCCCGCCGGACGCTCGAGACCCTGGCCGGCGCCACAGTCCCCGCCTGATCCGCGCCCGTGACATGCGTGCGGCCGGTCACACCCCCATGCCGATGCGGGCCGGACGCACCCGGCATGGCACCCTTGGTCCTGCGTAGGAAACCTAGAGACGTACACAGGTTCGAGGAGCGGACACAGTGCAGCGCTGGCGTGGCTTGGAGGACATCCCCCAGGACTGGGGGCGCAGCGTCGTCACCATCGGCTCCTACGACGGAGTGCACCGCGGACACCAGCTGATCATCCGGCACGCCGTGCACCGGGCCCGCGAGCTGGGCGTGCCCGCCGTGGTCGTCACCTTCGACCCGCACCCCAGCGAGGTCGTGCGCCCCGGCAGCCACCCGCCGCTGCTCGCCCCGCACCACCGCCGCGCCGAACTCATGGCCGAGCTGGGCGTGGACGCCGTCCTGATCCTCCCCTTCACCACCGAGTTCTCGAAGCTGTCCCCGGCCGACTTCGTCGTCAAGGTCCTCGTCGACAAGCTGCACGCCAAGGCCGTCGTCGAGGGGCCCAACTTCCGCTTCGGCCACAAGGCGGCCGGCAACGTGGAGTTCCTCGCCGAGCAGGGCACGGTCTACGACTTCGAGGTCGAGGTCGTCGACCTGTACGTGACCGGCGAGGCGGGCGGCGGCGAGCCGTTCTCCTCCACGCTGACCCGGCGCCTGGTCGCCGAGGGCGACGTGCGGGGCGCCGCCGAGATCCTGGGCCGCCCGCACCGCGTGGAGGGCATCGTCGTGCGCGGCGCCCAGCGCGGCCGCGAACTGGGCTTCCCCACGGCCAACGTGGAGACCCTGCCGCACACCGCCATCCCGGCCGACGGCGTGTACGCCGGCTGGCTGCACGCGGCCGGGGAGGCCATGCCGGCCGCCATCTCCGTCGGCACCAACCCGCAGTTCGACGGCACCGAGCGCACGGTGGAGGCGTACGCCATCGACCGCGTCGGCCTCGACCTGTACGGCCTGCACGTGGCCGTCGACTTCCTGGCCTTCGTCCGCGGCCAGGCCAGGTTCGACACCCTCGAGGCGCTGCTGGAGCAGATGACCGAGGACGTCCAGCGGTGCCGGGAGCTGATCGCCGAGGCGGAGAAGCGGGACTAGGAGCAGCGTCAGGCAGGCTCCCCGGCGACCTGGTCCCGGTCCCGGGCGTGCGCCCAGTGGCACGCCACCTGGGCCGTCGCGGTGCCGTCGAGGACGCCCGGGTCCTGTTCCCGGCACGCCCCGGCGACCCCCGCCCGCCCGGCCTGGCCGCTCGCCAGGATGTGGCAACGGGCGTGGAAGCGGCACCCGGACGGCACACGCGAGGGGTCCGGGGGTTCGCCGGTGAGCACCACCGGGTCACCCGGGGCCTCCGGCAGGACCGACAACAGCGCCTGGGTGTACGGGTGCCGGGGCGCCGTCAGCACCTGCTCGACCTCGCCCGTCTCCACGATCCGCCCCAGGTACATCACCGCCACCCGGTCGGCGATGTTCCAGGCCAGCCCCAGGTCGTGCGTGACGACCAGCGCGGACAGTCCGAGCTCGGTGCGCAGGCGCAGCAGCAGGGCGAGGATCTCCCCGCGCACCGAGGCGTCCAGGGAGGCCACCGGCTCGTCGGCGACGAGGAGTTCGGGCTCCAGGACGAGGGCACCTGCGATGACCACGCGCTGACGCTGCCCGCCCGACAGCTCGTGCGGGTAGCGCAGGAAGAACCGCTCCGGGGGCCGGAGCCCGGCCCGGGCCAGCGCCCCGGCGACCGCGGCCCGCTCGTCACCGCCGTAGCCGTGGATGCGCAGGCCCTCGGCCACGGCGTCGTACACGGTGTGCCGGGGGTTGAGCGACCCGCTCGGGTCCTGCAGGACCAGCTGCACCCGCCTGCGGTACGCCTTCAGGGCCCGGCCCGAGTAGTCCAGCGGCCGGCCGTCGAACACCACCTGACCCGCCGTCGGCTCGACCAGGCCCAGCAGACAGCGCGCCAGCGTCGTCTTGCCGCAGCCGGACTCGCCGACCAGGGCGACGATCTCGCCGGGCCGGATGTCCAGCTCGACCCCGTCCACGGCACGGGCCCGGGGCGCGCCGTGCCGGCCCGGGAAGGTGACGTACAGGTCCTGGGCGCTGAGCAGGGGCGCGGGGGGTGTCGTCATGGGCTGGTGGGCCTCGCTTCCTCCAGGGGCTCCGCGGCCGTGCCGTCCACATGCACACAGGCCGCCCGCCGCCCGGGCCCCGCCGTCAACAGCAGCGGGTCCCGCACGGAGCACGACGGCAGCGCCACCGGGCAGCGCGGATGGAACGTACAGCCGGTCGGCAGCGCCGCCGGGTCGGGCGGGTCGCCCGGCAGGCCGCGCGGCGCGAACCGCGAGGCCGGATCGCCGATGCGCGGGAACGCGGCCGACAGGGCCCGGGCGTACGGGTGCCGCGGATCCTCGTACACCTGCCCGGCCGGGCCCTCCTCGACCACCCGGCCCGCGTACATCACCGCCAGCCGGTCGCAGGTGTCGGCGAGCACCGCGAGGTCATGGCTGATCATGATCAGGCCCAGGTCCTGCTCGGCCACGAGCTGCTCGATCAGGCGCAGGATCTGGGCCTGGATCATCACGTCGAGCGCGGTGGTCGGTTCGTCGGCGATGATCAGGCGCGGGTCGCAGGCCAGCGCCATGGCGATCATGACGCGCTGGCGCTGCCCGCCGGACAGCTCGTGCGGGTAGGCGTCCGCGCGGGCCGCCGGGAGACCGACGTGCTCCAGCAACTCGCCGGTCCTGCGCTTGGCGCCGGCCGGGGTGGCCTTGCGGTGCAGCAGGATCGGCTCGGCGATCTGGTCGCCGACGCGGTGCACGGGGTTTAGGGAGTGCATCGCGCCCTGGAAGACGATCGACGCCCCCGCCCAGCGCACGGCCCTCACCCGGCCCCACTTCATCGTCAGGACGTCCTCGCCGTCCAGCAGGATCCCGCCGGTGATCCGCGTTCCGGCCGGCAGCAGCCGCAGCAGCGCCAGCGCCAGGGTGGACTTGCCGCAGCCGGACTCCCCGGCGATCCCCAGCTTCCGGCCCGCCGCCAGCCGCAGAGTCACCCCGCGTACGGCGGCCGCCCCGCCGGCGTACGTCACCGTCAGGTCCCGGACCTCGAGCAGACTCACCGCGCCACCCCCAGCCTGGGGTTGAGGACCGACTCCACGGCCCGTCCGCACAGCGTGAACGCCAGCGCGACGACGGCGATGGCGACCCCGGGCGGCACCAGGTACCACCAGTCACCGGCGCTGACCGCCCCGGCCTCCCGGGCGTCCTGGAGCAGCCCGCCCCAGGAGACGACCGTCGGATCGCCGAGGCCCAGGAAGGCGAGCGTGGCCTCCGCCAGGATGGCCGAGGAGATGATCAGCGTGGTCTGCGCCAGCACCAGCGGCATGACGTTCGGCAGGACGTGCCGGGACATGATGTGCCAGTGCCCACCGCCCAGCGCCCTGGCGCGCTCGATGTACGGCCGGGTCTCCACCGCCAGCGTCTGGGCCCGCACCAGCCGGGCCGTGGTCGGCCAGGTCGTCACGCCGATCGCCACGACGATCGTGGTCAGCGACCGGGACATCACGGTGGCCAGGGCGATCGCCAGCACCAGCGTCGGCATCACCAGGAACCAGTCGGTGACCCGCATCATCACGGTCGCGTACCAGCCCCGGAAGTGCCCCGCCGTCACCCCGATGAGCGTGCCGATCGCCACCGACAGCACGGCCGCCAGCAGCCCGACCAGCAGCGAGACGCGGGCTCCCCAGATCACCAGGCCGAGCAGGTTCCGCCCGAACTGGTCCGTCCCGAACGGGAACCGCGCGCTCGGGCTCTCCAGCGGCCGGCCCGGCGCGCCCGTCACACTGGCCACGTCCGGGCCGGCCAGCAGCGGCGCGGCCAGCGCCAGCACGGCGCACAGCACCAGCGCGCCCAGCCCGAACAGCCCCGCCCGGTGGGTGCGGTACTGCCGCCAGAACCGCAGGGCGGAGGCCCGGCGCCGCTGCCGGGCCAGCGCCCGTGGGCCCGGTGCCGCGGAAGTCGTCGTCATCGGCCCACCCGGGGATCGAGCAGCGGATAGATCAGGTCGGCGAGCGTGTTCATCACGATCACCGCGGCGGCGAACACGAAGAACAGCCCCTGCACCAGCGGCAGGTCGGGCACGCTGAGGGCCTGGTAGAACAGCCCGCCCAGCCCCGGCCAGGAGAACACCGTCTCCACCAGGATCACGCCCGCGACGGTCCGCCCGAGGTTGATGAAGATCAGCGTGACGGTCGGCAGCAGCGCGTTGGGCACGGCGTGTCGGCGCCGCACCAGGTCGTCGCGCAGCCCCTTGGCCCGCGCGGTGGTCAGATAGTCGCTGCCCATCTCGTCCAGCAGCGCCGACCGGGCGACCAGCAGCGTCTGCCCGTACTCCACGGCCACCAGCGTCACCACCGGCAGCACCAGATGGTGGGCGACGTCGACCGCGTACGCCAGGCCCTCCTTGCCGCCCGACTCCATGCCGCCGGTGGGGAACAGCCCCGGCACCGGCCCGATGCCCACCGCCAGCGTGATGATCAGCAGCAGGCCCAGCCAGAACGACGGCACGGAGTACAGGGTCAGCGCCAGGCCGGTGTGCACCCGGTCGCCCGGCCGGCCGTGCCGCCACGCCGAGCGGGTGCCCAGGAGGATGCCGAGGGCGGTGTAGAGGACGAAGGCGGTCCCGGTGAGCAGGAGCGTGTTCGGCAGCGCCTCGGTGATCTTGTCGACCACCGGGGTGCGGAACTGGTATGACGTGCCGAAGTCGCCGGTGAGCGCCTTGCCGCAGTAGTCGGTGAACTGCCGCCACAACGGCAGGTCCAGTCCGAACTCCCTGCGGTAGGCGGCCAGTTGCTCCTGGGACACCTGGCGTCCGCCGGTCATGGTCTTCACCGGGTCGCCGGGGATCAGCCGGAAGAGGAAGAAACTGGTGACCAGGACCGCCAGCAGCGACACCGCCGCCCCGGCCACCTTGCCCGCCACGTACCTCAGGTACGCGGCGCCGCCCCGGGCCCGGGTCCGGGCCGGCTCCGACGTCTCGACCAGCGCGGGGGTCGCCTCAGCGGTCATACGCCCCCGATCGCGCGTTCAGGCCTGCGTGTGGCTGCATGCGTGCTCCCGCCTACTCCCGGTCCTCGGCGGTGGCCCGCCGCCGCAGCGCCACCCACACCCCGAGGCCCGCGAGCACGGCGACACCCGCGACGATCCCCACCACGACCCCCGTGGAGCTGTCCGAGGACTCCCCGGACTCGGCCGGCACCGCCGACCACCAGCTCCAGTAGCCGTCCTGCCCGTAGATGTTGCCCGCCTTCGCCGGCATGGTGGTGACCGACTCGATCTGGTCCGTGCGGTAGGCCTCGACCGCGTTCGGGTACGCCATGACGTTCATGTACCCGAGGTCGTACAGCCGCGACTCCATCTGCTTCACGATCGCCGCCCGTTTGGCGGGGTCGTACTCGGCCAGCTGACGGGCGTAGAGCTCGTCGTAGCGCTTGTCGCAGATGAAGTTGTCGGTCGCGCCGGTGTCCTTCGGGGTCGCCGGGAGCGCCGCGCAGGTGTGGATGGACAGCACGAAGTCGGGGTCCGGGTTGACCGACCAGCCGTCGAACGCCAGGTCGTACTTCCCGGCGAGCCAGGGGTCGGTCACGTTGTCCAGGCAGTCGAGCCGGACGCCGATGCCGAGCGCGCCCCACCATTCCTGGAGGTACTTGCCGACCGCCTTGTCGTTCGGGTCGGTGGCGTGGCACAGCACGCGGTAGGTGATCGGCCTGCCGTCCTTGCCGACCCGCCTGCCGTCGCCGTTCTTCCGGTAACCCGCCTGGTCGAGCAGCCGGGCCGCCTTCGCCGGGTCGTACGCCAGTTCCTGCTCGGGGGACGGCTTCCAGAAGTACGGCGCGAAGCGCGGCGGGAGGTAGCCCTGTCCCTCGACGGCGTGCCCCTGGAACACCTTGTCGACGATGGTCTTCCGGTCCACGGCCATGAACAGGGCGTGCCGCACCCGCTGGTCCAGCAGGGACGGGTGCCCGTCACCGAACTTCTGCCCGTTCCTCGCCTTCGCCCCCGGGTTGGTGGCCAGGGCGTAGAAGCGCCGGCCCGGGGCGTCGTTGACGCGGATGTTCTTCTCGCCCTTCAGGGAGGCGGCCTGGGCGGGCGTCAGGGCGGGCTGTCCGGCGACGAAGGAGACCTCGCCCTTGCGCAGCGCGGAGACGGCCGCGTCCTGGTCCTTGTAGTAGCGGAAGACCAGCTCGTCGAACTTCGGGGCGCCGCGCCAGAAGTCCTTGTTCGCCTTCAGGCGTACGTAGCTGTCGGCCTTGTAGCCGGTGAGGACGAACGGCCCGTTGCCGACCACCGGGAACTTCTTGTCGTTGTTGAACTCCGAGAAGTCGCCGACCTTCTCCCACACGTGCTTCGGCACGATCGGCACGTCCAGCGCCGTCATCGTGGCCTGCGGCTTCTTCAGCTCGATGACCAGCTCGGTGGGGCTGGGCGCGGTGACCTTCCGGAAGTTGGCGACGAAGCTGCCGTTGGCGGTGGCCGCGCCCTCGTCGGTCATCATCGTGGTGAACGTCCAGGCCGCGTCCTCGGCGGTGACCTTCTTCCCGTCCGACCATGTGGAGTCGGAACGGATCGTGTACGTCCAGGTCAGCTTGTCCGGCGACGACTGCCAGCGGGTGGCCAGGCCCGGGACGACGCGGTTGTCCTTCGGGTCGTAGCCGGTCAGGTACTCGTAGGTGAGCCGGTGGATGCTCGTACTGAGCAGCCGTACCGCGAGGAACGGGCTCAGCGAGTCCACGCTCTGCGCCACCGCCACGGTCAGCACCTTCTTGCCGTCGGCCGCCTGGGCCTGCCGCGGCGCCGGGTCGAGCGGGGTTGCGAGGGAGGCGGTGAGGGTGAGCGCGGCGGCTCCGGCCGCGGCGGCGAGCCGCACCCGGCCCGGGAGCTTGCGTGTCGTGGTGTCCATGGCTCGGTGACCTCGCGTCGTCGCTCGCACGGGATGGACGGGTGGCACGGTCTGATCAGGCGTCAGATGGCTGATGAGTGTCTCAGCGCCCTCTGCGCGCGTCAACGGCACGCGCACCCCGTGTGGCCTGCGAAAACGTCGAAACGGCAAGCATTTTCCGACCATTGGTCGAGACCGCTGACGCCCTGCTGGTCAGCGCCTGACGACGGGTTTTCCGCCCTCCGCACGCGCGGGCCCGCCCCCTGAGGAGGAGGGGGCGGGCCGGAAAGAAGATCGGCCCCTCGAAAGGGGCCGATCGGGTGACGGGGGCCGCAGCGGCGCCGGGTTACTGCTGCGCAGGCGGCGGGGTCTGGCCGTCCGGCTGCCCGGGCTGCGGATAGCCGTAACCGGGCGGCGGGGCCGTGGGGGCCTGGCCGGGGTGGCCGGGCTGCGGGTACGGCTGACCCTGCTGCGGGGGGTGTGGCCGGCCTGGCTGCGGGTACGGCTGGGCCGGGGCCTGCGGGTACGGCTGGCCGGGCTGGGCCGGGGGCTGACCGTGCGGCGCGGGGTGCCCCGGCTGGGCGGGGTAGCCCGGCTGTCCCGGCTGTCCTGGCTGCGCGTACGGCTGGCCGGGGGCGTACGGCTGTCCCGGCTGGGCGTACGGCTGTCCCGGTTGGGGCTGGGGCTGGGGCTGCGGCTGCTGCGGGTAGGCGCCCGGCTGGCCCGGGAACTGCTGCCCGGGAGCCGGCGGCTGACCCGGCAGGGGCTGGCCCGGCAGCGGCGGGGCGGCCACCGGCGGCGGGTTGCCGTCCGAGGTCCACAGGCCGTGCGCCTGCTGGTGACGCGTGAAGTCCTCGGCGACCATCGCCGCGAGGTTGAAGTACGCCTCCCGCACCTTCGGCCGCATCATGTCGAGGTCGACCTCGGCACCGGCGGCCAGGTGCTCGTCGAAGGGCACGACGATGACGCCCCGGCAGCGGGTCTCGAAGTGCGCCACGATGTCCTCGACCTTGATCATCTTGCCGGTCTCGCGCACCCCGGAGATGACGGTGATGGACCGGGCGACCAGGTCCTGGTACCCGTGCGCGGACAGCCAGTCCAGCGTCGTACTGGCGCTGGAGGCACCGTCCACGGACGGGGTCGAGATGATGATGAGCTGGTCGGCGAGGTCCAGCACCCCGCGCATGGCGCTGTAGAGCAGGCCGGTACCCGAGTCGGTCAGGATGATCGGGTACTGCTTGCCGAGCACGTCGATCGCGCGCCGGTAGTCCTCGTCGTTGAAGGTCGTGGACACCGCCGGGTCGACGTCGTTGGCGATGATCTCCAGACCGGACGGGGCCTGGGACGTGAACCGCCGGATGTCCATGTACGAGTTCAGGTACGGGATCGCCTGGACAAGGTCGCGGATCGTGGCCCCGGTCTCCCGGCGCACCCGGCGGCCGAGCGTGCCGGCGTCCGGGTTGGCGTCGATCGCGAGGATCTTGTCCTGCCGCTCGCTGGCGAGTGTGGAGCCGAGGGCGGTGGTCGTGGTCGTCTTGCCGACACCGCCCTTGAGGCTGATCACGGCGATCCGGTAGCACGAGAGCACCGGCGTGCGGATCAGCTCCAGCTTCCGCTGCCGCTCGGCCTCCTCCTTCTTGCCGCCCAGCTTGAACCGGCCGCCGCCAACCGCGGGACGGCTGCTCTTCGCCTTCTGCTTCTTGCTGTTGAGCAGCCGGTCGGAGGACAGCTCCACCGCCGCGGTGTACCCCAGCGGCGCGGCCCCGGGGTTGGTCGGCTGCCGCTGGTCGTGCCGCACGGGCTGCGGCCAGGCGGCCCCGGCGCGCGGGTCGACCGGCTGCTGCGGCTGGGCCTGCGGCGGGATCTGCCCGGGCTGCGGGTAGCCGTAGCCGGGCTGGGGGCCGGCCGGGGGCGGGCCGGGCTGCTGCGGCTGGGCGTCCTGCGGGGCGTGCGCGGGCTGCGGCTGACCCTGCTGCGGGATGCCGGGCTGCGGGACGCCGGGCTGCGGCCCGCCCTGCCCCTGCGGCTGCTGGGCCGGGGGCTGCGGGAAGCCGTAACCGCCCGGCTGGGCCGGGGGAGTGGGCGCGGCGGGCTGGGCGTGGGGTTCGGGGGCAGGGGCGGGGGCGCCGGGGTGAGGGAAGCCGTAACCGCCCTGCGCGTCGGGGGTGGGCGGGGTCGGCGTTCCGGGGTGGGGGAAGCCGTAGCCGGGCTGTGCGTTCGGGGCCCCGGGGGCGGGGGCGCCGGGGTGCGGGAAGCCGTAGCCGGGCTGCGGGTGCTGCGGCGGAGGCGCGGCGGCCGGGTTCCACGCGGCGGGCGCGGGCTGCGGCGCCTGGGGCTGGAACGGCGGCTGCTGGGGCGGCACGGACGGCTGGCCCGGTGCCGCCGGCTGGTCCTGCGCGGCGGCTGGCTGCGGCTGGGGCTGTGCCTGCGGCTGGGGCTGTGGCTGAGGCTGCTGGTCAGGCTGCTGTTGCGGCTGTGCGGGCCACTGGTGCGCGGGCGCGGGGGCAGCAGGCTGGTACGACGGCGGCAGCGGCGGCATACCGCCCTGCGGGGCCGGGGGAGTCCAGGCCGCGGGGGTGCCGCCCGGGGCGGCGTCCTGCGGCGTGCCGGTGTGCCCGACGGCGTCGGGGGGTGACGCCTCCGCGGGCATGGCGTCCGACGGCGCCTCGGTCGCGGGCTGGGCGTCCTCCGCCGGGCCCGACGGGGAGGCCGGGGGCTCCTCGGCCGCAGGGACCGCGTCCTGGGGCTCCGCGTCCTGCAGCTCCTCGCCCTCAGGCTCGGCATCGCGTGTCTGCTCGGCGCCCTGCGAGGCCTCCTCGGACACGTCGTCCTCGCGGACCGCCGCTGCCGGAACGGCGTCCTGCGGCTCGGTCACCGCCGACTCGGTGTCCTCGGTTCCCTGGGAGCGTGCCTCACCGTCACCACCAGCCTCGACGGAACCGGAAACACCGACGGCGTCGGAAGTGTCGGCCGCGTCGGCAGCATTGACCGGGTCGGCAGCGTCGGCCTCCCCGGCCGGACCGTCGGCCTCCCCGGCCGGACCGTCGGCTTCCCCGGCCGGACCGTCGGCTTCGTCCGCCGAACGGGCGGCGTCTTCGTCGCTGCCGGCGACCGCCCCCTCGCCGTCCGGGCTCTCCTCAGCGCCTTCGGCGCCACTGCCGTCGGCCCCGGAAGCCTGAGCATCGGCACCCTGCGCAGCGCCGCCGGCGTCCGCGCCCGCGTCCGCCTCATCGGGCACACGGCCGGCGGACGCATCGTCCACCGCCCCCAGGCGTGCCTCGGCCTGCGCGGCCCGCTCCGCGATCTCCCGCTTCAGGGCGACGGCGGAGAACCGCATGGTGGCGCCGCTCTCCAGATCCCCGCTGCCGGACTCGGCCTCCTCGGAGCCGGGGCCGGCCGGAGCCTCAGCGCCGGCCGCAGCCTCGGAAGCTGCCGAGGCCTCAGACGCAGCCGGGGCCTGCGGCGGAGCCGGCGGCGTCCACTGCGCCGGGAACCCGCCCACCGGAGTGTGCGGCACGGCGGCCGGAGAGGCCGTGTCCGCGGCAGGCGACCCGGACGCTCCGGACCGCTCCTCGGACCGCTCCTCCGACTGCGGCTGCTGCGGCTCGAACCCGCTGCCCACCGGCAACTTGGGCATGGCGACGGGGCTCCCGGAAGGCGGTGCCGGCGGGGTGAAGGGCGCACCCGGGGCGGGCGCGGGAGGCGTGAAAGGAACACCAGGAGCGGGCGCGGGCGCCGGAGGCGTGAACGGAGCCCCGGGCGCCGGAGCCGGAATCGCGCTCGGCCCCGCGGCACCCGCGGCGTGCGGCGGCGGAGTCAGCCCCGGCAGCGGCGGCATCGGCACGCCGGCAGGCGAAGCGGAGGGGGAGGAAGGAGAGGCGGGGGAGGAGGACGAAGAAGCACCGGCCTCCGACGAAGCGGCCCCGGGCGCACCGGACGTACCCGCCCCACCACCGGAAGCCGCTGCTCCACCGGAAGCCCCCGCTCCACCGGTAGCCCCGGCCCCGCCGGACGCCCCCGCACCCGACGCCGCCGAACTCCCCGAAGCGTTCTGCGTGTACCAGGCTGGCGGCGCGTAGTCGATGGTGAACTCGCCCGTCGTCTCCACTGCGGACTCCGCGTCGGGCTGGTCATCGCCGGGTGTCGCCCAGCCCCCGCGGTTCCCGTCCCGCTCGCTGCTCACAGTTCCTCCTGGTGTGGTCGAGCACCCTCATGCCGTGCTGGGGCGACCCTTGCCTGTTGTCCGAAGTGGTCCGAAGAAGTCCGAAATCCTCGCGGTTCCGAAGCCATCCGACCCTGCTCGAGGTCGTCCGAGGTCATCCGATCCACCGGCTTCCCCCGCTCTCCCCCTGGGGCACCGACGTCCGCTCCACGGTGTCCGACATCGCGCCCGGGTCCAGCCTAATCACCACTGACCCGCCCTCGTCAGTCCCGTCCACCCCTCCACCCCGGCCGACACCGGCACAACCCGCCCGGAAACAACCCTTTTTCACGCGACAACAGTCCACGAACCGGTCACCGCAGGGCAGTTCGGTGCACGCTGTCACCCCTCGCCCCGCTCCTGCCCCTCCAGCGATCACCAGGCATAGTAGGGGCCCGGTCTGACAGCGCAGGGCGAGGACGAACCCGCCAACCGCCCGTCCCGAACCCCCTGTTGTGTCGCTGCCCTGGAAAGGATTCCCCGAGCGTGAGTTTCGGTCCGGCTCCGTCGATGTACACGCAGTCCGCCCTTGCGGCGGACGAGACGAGGAAGAGACGCCGCAGACGCGTGCTCGGCGCAGCCGCCGCGGCCGTCACCGCCGTCGCCGTCTGTGTCGGCGGCTGGCTGCTGTGGCCCGGCGGGAAGGCACAGGGCACGGGAACGCCGGCCGCCGCCCGGCAGGCCCCGGACGACATCAGGGCCACCGTCGAGAAGCGCCCCGCCTCACCCGAGGGCCAACCGGTCGTCGAACACGGAGAAAAAGACCTTCCGAAGGCCACGGACACCCAGCCGCTCTACGCGCCCGGCACCTGGGCCACCGGCAAGATCCTCGCCAAGGGCATCGCCCGCCGCATCGAGGGCTACAAGATCACCCCGAAGTACGACGAGAAAGCCTGGACCCTCGAGCTGGGCGGCCACATCTGCGCCACCAGCAGACACGTCACCGCGGACGGCCGTACCGCCGTCGTCATCCAGCCTCCCCGCCCTGAGGGAACAGCGAAGAAGGGCGTCTGCGACCAGGTGGTCTTCTTCGACCTGAACACCGGCAAGAAGTTGTGGCAGAAGAAGATGCCCGAGGCCGGCTCCGCGTACGTGACGAACACCAACCTGACCCTCGCTAAGGGTGTGGTCGCCATCGCCTGGGGCAGCGGCTCGGTGGCGTACGACATGAAGGACGGCAAGCAGCTCTGGAACGGCACGAGCGCCGCCCAGTGCGCGGACCAGGGATTCGCCGGCGGACGTGCACTGCTCGCCCTGCAGGTGTGCGGTCAACGGCCGGACGTCACCTACCGTGTGCAGCGTCTCGACCCCCGCACCGGCAAGCCGCAGTGGACGTACCGGGTCGCGCGCGGCGTCCAGGCCGTCTACCTGCCCTCGTCCGAGCCGCCGGTGCTCGCCGTCGCGGCGGGGGACAGCATGGTGACCGATCTGATCACGCTGGACGGCCGGGGCAAGCACCGTGCCACCATCTCCCTCGACGGCTACGAAGCCAAGTGCGGCACCCGCAACTTCTCCTCGAGCTTCTTCGGCGTGGTGGAGAACTGTGACGGGATGGTCGTGGGACGCACCCAGGCCTACGTCACCAGCAAGGAGAACATCGCCATCAACCAGCCGTCGAACTGGATCGTGGCGTTCGACCTCAAGACCGGCAGGACGCAGGGCAAGTTCGAGGGCCGATGGCTCCAGATGGTCCACCCGCTGCGCATGAGCGGCGACGACCTGCTGATCTACCGGCGGGCCGGTGTCCTCACACCGGCGGCCGTGGTGAGCTGGAACCCCCGCACGGACAAGGAGACCCCCTACCTCCTCTTCACGCTCCCGGAGGACGACGAGTTCGACCTCAGCGACCCGGAGCAGTCGGACATCGTCGTGGAGCAGGGCCGGGTGTTCTTCGCCCGGCGCGAACTGGCCCGCGACGAGGAGGACCCCAAGGCTTCGGTGCTCATGGTGATCGGCTACGGGAGCGCCGGACTCGCACACTGACCACGTGGCCACCGGCCTCGGGGAAGGGGCGGCACGCGCGTGCCGCCCCTCGCACACGCCTCACCCGGAGGCAGGGTCCCCGTCCCCCGGCGCCGGCTCCAGATCGAACTCCCCGTCCCGCGCCCCCAGCACGAACGCCCTCCACTCGGCCTCCGTGTACCGCAGCACGGTGTCCGGGTCCAGGGAGGACCGCATGGCCACGGCCCCGCCGGGGAGGTAGGCGATCTCGACGCGCTCCTCGTGGTCCTCCGTACCGGGCGCGCAGTGCCACTCCACACCGGAGATGTCGAGCGCGTACAGCTCGTCCCGCTCCCGCTCCTTGCGGGCCTTGATCTCCTCTGCCGTCTCCGCCATGCCGCAGCGACCTCTTCTCTCGTCTTCTCCCCAGTGCGGGACGTCCCTGCAGTGCGGACTTCCCCGCCCTGCGAGCGGTCCGAGCGCTCACCCTAGTGGGGCGGTCCGCCCGACCTGGGCGGTTCCGGCGACCGGGGTCAGGACGCCCGCCACTGCCTGGTACCCTGAGTGACGGCCGTTTGTGTACGCACCCCCGGAGCCCACCGCTCTGGAGGCCGCGCCCAGCGGATCCCCGCCTCCCGAGTTGCGGAAGCTCCCCCGAGAAGAAGACCGGGGGCACTCGGTGGCCACTCACAGACTATGAGGAGTACGCGTGTCGCTCGACGCCGCTACGAAGAAGCAGATCATCGCCGAGTTCGGTACCAAGGAGGGTGACACCGGCTCCCCCGAGGTCCAGGTCGCTCTGCTGTCCCGTCGGATCTCCGACCTGACCGAGCACCTCAAGACCCACAAGCACGACCACCACTCCCGCCGTGGTCTGCTGATCCTGGTCGGTCAGCGCCGCCGCCTGCTGCAGTACCTCGCCAAGAAGGACATCCAGCGTTTCCGTACGCTGGTCGACCGCCTCGGCATCCGCCGCGGCGCGGCGGGCGCCAAGTAAGACGCCGTGAAGGGAGCGGTTCCCTGGGGAAAGGGGGACCGCTCCCTTTGCTGTACGTGCGGAGTGTCACTGACGCTTTGTAGTGTGGTAGCACAACGCAAGAGGCACGACTCAGTGTGATGACCCGGGCGAAAACCGGGTACGTCGTCACACGAACGGCAACACGCACGACAAGACGACCGTCACCACGACGGTGAGCCACGACGACCGCCACGCGGCGACCGCCACCACGGCGATCATCACGGACGGCCGTCACGGACGACGACAGAACGACGAAAGAACGAGGAGAAGCGCACCTCGCCGCCGCCGGTCCTCGGTAGTGGCGCCCGGGCACGAGCCCCGGGTGCTTCGATCGAAGACCGGCCCGCACAGCACGGCGCGCTTCTCCGCCACCGTCCCCCCGCCACACGGGCGAGGAGGGACGAAGACGAGGAGAAGACGCTAGTGGAGAACGAGACCCACTACGCCGAGGCCGTCATCGACAACGGCGCCTTCGGCACCCGCACCATCCGCTTCGAGACGGGCCGCCTGGCCAAGCAGGCCGCCGGCTCCGCCGTGGCCTACCTGGACGACGACACCATGGTGCTGTCGGCCACCACCGCATCCAAGCAGCCCAAGGACCAGCTCGACTTCTTCCCGCTCACGGTGGACGTCGAGGAGCGGATGTACGCCGCCGGCAAGATCCCCGGCAGCTTCTTCCGCCGTGAGGGCCGGCCGAGCGAGGACGCGATCCTCACCTGCCGCCTGATCGACCGCCCGCTGCGCCCGTCCTTCAAGAAGGGCCTGCGCAACGAGATCCAGGTCGTCGCCACGATCATGGCGCTCAACCCCGACCACCTGTACGACGTCGTCGCGATCAACGCGGCCTCCGCGTCCACGCAGCTGGCCGGCCTGCCCTTCTCCGGCCCGATCGGCGGCGTCCGCGTCGCGCTGATCCGCGGCCAGTGGGTGGCCTTCCCGACGCACAGCGAGCTCGAGGACGCCGTCTTCGACATGGTCGTCGCGGGCCGCGTCCTGGAGGACGGCGATGTCGCGATCATGATGGTCGAGGCCGAGGCCACCGAGAAGACGATCAAGCTCATCGAGGGCGGCGCCGAGGCGCCCACCGAGGAGGTCGTCGCCGCCGGTCTGGAGGCCGCGAAGCCCTTCATCAAGGTGCTCTGCAGGGCCCAGTCGGACCTCGCCTCCAAGGCCGCCAAGCCGGTCGGCGAGTTCCCGATCTTCCTGGACTACCAGGACGACGTGTTCGAGGCGCTGACCGCCGCCGTCAAGCCCGAGCTCGCCCAGGCGCTCACCATCGCCGGCAAGCAGGAGCGCGAGGCCGAGCTGGACCGCGTCAAGCAGCTCGCCGCCGAGAAGCTCCTGCCGGAGTTCGAGGGCCGCGAGAAGGAGATCTCCGCCGCGTACCGCTCGCTCACCAAGCAGCTGGTCCGCGAGCGCGTGATCAAGGAGAAGAAGCGCATCGACGGCCGTGGCGTCACGGACATCCGTACGCTGGCCGCCGAGGTCGAGGCGATCCCGCGGGTGCACGGTTCCGCCGTGTTCGAGCGTGGCGAGACCCAGATCCTGGGCGTCACCACCCTGAACATGCTCCGCATGGAGCAGCAGCTGGACACCCTCTCGCCGGTGACCCGCAAGCGCTACATGCACAACTACAACTTCCCGCCGTACTCCACCGGCGAGACCGGCCGTGTCGGCTCCCCCAAGCGCCGCGAGATCGGCCACGGCGCCCTCGCCGAGCGCGCCCTGATCCCGGTCCTGCCGGCCCGCGAGGAGTTCCCCTACGCGATCCGCCAGGTGTCCGAGGCGCTCAGCTCGAACGGCTCGACCTCCATGGGCTCGGTCTGCGCCTCCACCATGTCGCTGCTGAACGCCGGTGTGCCGCTGAAGGCCCCGGTCGCCGGTATCGCCATGGGCCTGATCTCCCAGGAGATCGACGGCGAGACGCACTACGTCACCCTCACCGACATCCTCGGTGCGGAGGACGCCTTCGGCGACATGGACTTCAAGGTCGCCGGCACCAAGGACTTCGTCACCGCCCTCCAGCTCGACACCAAGCTGGACGGCATCCCGGCCTCCGTCCTGGCCGCGGCCCTGAAGCAGGCCCGCGACGCCCGCCTGCACATCCTCGACGTGATGATGGAGGCCATCGACCGGCCCGACGAGATGTCCCCGCACGCCCCGCGGATCATCACCGTCAAGATCCCGGTCGACAAGATCGGCGAGGTCATCGGCCCCAAGGGCAAGATGATCAACCAGATCCAGGAGGACACGGGCGCCGAGATCACCATCGAGGACGACGGCACCATCTACATCGGTGCCGCCGACGGTCCCTCGGCGGAGGCCGCCCGTACGGCGATCAACTCGATCGCCAACCCGACCATGCCAGAGGTCGGCGAGCGCTACCTCGGCACGGTCGTGAAGACGACCACCTTCGGTGCGTTCGTCTCCCTGATGCCGGGCAAGGACGGTCTGCTGCACATCTCGCAGATCCGCAAGCTGGCCGGCGGCAAGCGCGTGGAGAACGTCGAGGACGTGCTCGGCGTGGGCCAGAAGGTCCAGGTCGAGATCGCCGAGATCGACTCCCGCGGCAAGCTCTCCCTCGTTCCCGTGATCGAGGGCGAGGAAGGCTCCACGGACGAGAAGAAGGACGACGCCGACCAGTGACGTCGCGTAGCTCCCAGGCGACGGCCCGCACCTCTTCGGAGGCGCGGGCCGTCGCCCGTACCCAAACCCTGATCAAGGGCGCAGGCGGTATCGGCACCGTCCGCAAGACCACCCTCCCCGGTGGCCTGCGCATCGTCACCGAGACCCTGCCCTCGGTCCGCTCCGCCACCTTCGGCATCTGGGCGCACGTCGGCTCCCGCGACGAGACCCCGGCCCTCAACGGCGCCACGCACTACCTGGAGCACCTGCTCTTCAAGGGCACGAGCAGCAGGTCCGCCCTGGACATCTCCTCCGCCATCGACGCGGTCGGCGGCGAGATGAACGCCTTCACGGCCAAGGAGTACACGTGCTACTACGCGCGCGTGCTCGACACCGACCTGCCGCTCGCCATCGACGTCGTCTGCGACATGCTGACCGACTCCCTGATCCTGGAGGAGGACGTCGACGTCGAGCGCGGCGCGATCCTCGAAGAGATCGCGATGACCGAGGACGACCCGGGCGACTGCGTGCACGACCTGTTCGCGCAGACGATGTTCGGGGACACCCCGCTCGGCCGCCCGGTCCTCGGCACGGTCGACACGGTCAACGCCCTCACCGCCGACCGCATCCGTCGCTTCTACAAGAAGCACTACGACCCGACCCACCTGGTGGTCGCCTGCGCCGGCAACATCGACCACACCAAGGTCGTACGCCAGGTCCGCGCGGCCTTCGAGAGGGCCGGGGCCTTCAAGGACGCCGACGCCCGGCCGGTCGCCCCGCGCGGCGGCAGCCGCACCGTGCGCACCGCGGGCCGTGTCGAGGTGGTCGACCGCAGGACCGAGCAGGCGCACATCGTCCTCGGCATGCCGGGCCTGTCCCGCACCGACGAGCGCCGCTGGGCGCTGGGCGTGCTCAACACGGCGCTCGGCGGCGGCATGTCGTCCCGGCTCTTCCAGGAGGTCCGCGAGAAGCGCGGCCTGGCCTACAGCGTGTACTCGTACACCTCCGGCTTCGCCGACTGCGGCCTGTTCGGCGTGTACGCGGGCTGCCGCCCGTCCCAGGTGCACGACGTGCTGAAGATCTGCCGCGACGAACTCGACCACGTCGCCGAGCACGGCCTCACCGACGACGAGCTCCGCCGCGCCATCGGCCAGCTCCAGGGCTCCACGGTCCTCGGATTGGAGGACACGGGCGCGCTGATGAACCGTATCGGCAAGAGCGAGCTGTGCTGGGGCGAGCAGATGTCCGTCGACGACATGCTGGCCCGGATAGCCTCGGTGACACCCGACGACGTCCGTTCGGTCGCCCGCGATGTCCTGGGACGACGGCCCTCGCTGTCGGTCATCGGCCCGCTGAAGGACAAGCAGGCGGCCCGTCTGCAGGACGCCGTCGCCTAATCCCCACCGGTAAGGAAGCACACCAGATGAGCAAGCTGCGCGTGGCGGTCCTCGGCGCCAAGGGCCGTATCGGATCCGAGGCGGTACGGGCGGTCGAGGCCGCCGAGGACATGGAACTGGTCGCCGCCCTCGGCCGGGGCGACAAACTGGAGACGCTGGCCGAGACCGGCGCCCAGGTCGCCGTCGAGCTGACCACGCCCGCCTCCGTCATGGGCAACCTCGACTTCTGCGTCCGCCACGGCATCCACGCCGTGGTCGGTACGACGGGCTGGACCGACGACCGCCTCGCGCAGCTGAAGGGCTGGCTGGACCAGTCCCCGCGGACCGGCGTGCTCATCGCGCCGAACTTCTCCATCGGGGCCGTGCTGACCATGAAGTTCGCGCAGATCGCCGCGCCGTACTTCGAGTCCGTCGAGGTCGTCGAACTGCACCACCCGAACAAGGTCGACGCCCCGTCCGGCACCGCCACCCGCACCGCCCAGCTCATCGCCGAGGCCCGCCGCCAGGCCGGCACCGCCCCGGCCCCGGACGCCACGGTGACCGCCCTGGACGGCGCGCGGGGAGCCAGCGTCGACGGCGTCCCGGTGCACGCCGTGCGCCTGCGCGGCCTGCTGGCCCACCAGGAGGTCCTGCTCGGCGGCGAAGGGGAGACCCTCACCATCCGCCATGACTCACTGCACCACAGCAGCTTCATGCCGGGCATCCTGCTGGGTGTCCGCCGGGTCGTGACCACTCCGGGCCTCACCTTCGGCCTGGAACACTTCCTGGACCTGAACTGAGCCCCTGACCGTCATGCGCGCGAAGATCTCCTACGCCGTCACGGCCGCCGTCCTGGTCGTCTACTTCGTCCTGGTCGGCAGCCGGGGCGTCCTGCTCATCGAAACCGGCACGCCCCTCACCGTCGCCTTCGGCGTCGCGGTGCTGATCCTGCCCGCGATCGGCGTGTGGTTCCTGTGGAAGAACACCCAGTTCGTCCGCAAGGCCAACCAGCTCGCCGCCGAACTCGACGCCGAGGGCGGCCTGCCCGTCGACGAGCTGAAACGCACCCCCAGCGGCCGGATCGACCGGGACTCGGCCGACGAGGTCTTCGCCAAGCGCAGGGCCGAGACCGAAACGGCGCCCGACGACTGGCGCTGCTGGTTCCGCCTCGCCGTCGCCTACCACGACGCCCGCGACACCCCACGCGCCCGCAAGGCGATGCAGCGCGCGATCGCCCTGCACGACGGCAAGCGGATCGAGGCCTGAGGCCCCAGCGGGCAGACGTCGGCCCACGTCGAAGGGGCCGGTGCGCATCCCCCGCGCACCGGCCCCTTTCCGCGACCCCGGCCGTCAGCCGTGCACCGGCGCGGCACTCGGCCTGTGCTCCGCGGCCCAGGCCTCGACCGCGTCCGCGGCCCGGTCGAACGCCGCCGACCGCGCGAGGAAGTCCGCGTTGTGCGTGGTCAGCAGCGGCGGCAGCCTGTCCGCCGTCCGCCCCTGCCGGACCAGGAGCAGCGCCTGCCCCTGCACCGTCCGGGGCAGCCCCAGCCAGCGCACCGGCTGCTGCACCGTGCGCACGGAGACCACCTGGTCCCAGGGCGCCGTCCGCGTGCTGAAGAACGCCACGTGACGCAGCCCCCGGGGGCTCACCCACACCCCCACGCGCAGCAGCCGCAGGGCCGCCGCGATGACGGCCAGCGCGATGCCGAACACCACCGCGGCGGACGGCAGCGCGGCCGTCGCCGCGATGATCACCGCCGAGAACAGCACGAACGACGCGAGCAGCAGCGCCAGCGCCGCCACCCCGACCCGCCAGGGTCCCGGCCGGTACGGACGCCGCCAGCGGTCCCGGTCGTGGTGCGGCAGCGGGACATCGTCCGCCGCCTCGAAAGCGCGGTCGGCCGTCAGGAAGGGCAGGGGCACGACTGGTCCTCACTCGATCCGTGCAGGGCTGTGCCCGGTGAGGCTACCGATCTGTGTCCCGGGTCACCACTGCCGGGGTCCGGATGGAGTCAGCCCCCGCCCCGTGACGGTTCAGCGGTTCTCGGACGCCTGGGACTGCTGGGTCTGCGTGGCCGGGTGATCGAGGGACAGCGCGGGCATCCCGAGAACCAGGGAGCCCACGAGGGCGGCGATGATGGTGAGCCCCAGCAGCCAGCGCCCGGCCATCTGACCGACGGACGCCCGCTCACGGGGCGGAGGAGCGACGTTGCTGCGGAACCTGTCGGTTTCGGCGAGGAAGGCGAACGGTACGGGTTCGCGCCGACCGGACATCGGGGGTGCAGCTCCCTTCTGGGGTGGAAACGGATGACTGTCACCATGAGAGACGAACGAACTCCCCGGCAGGTGCCCACTCTCACCGACTTCACAGCGGCCGGCCCCCGATCGGACGGTCCGGCGGTTCGGGGCGGGATGAGGACGGGTCGTAGAGTGGCGTCGCCAAGAGACGAGACCGGAAGGCCCTCAGAACGTGACCCAGACCCCCGACGACGACTTCAAGATCGAGCTCCGCAGTGACGTCACCGTGGAGCTGGTGAAACACAGCGCGGCCGACTCCGACGTGCTGTTCGCGGCCCGGGTGTCGACCCTCGGGGAGCAGTCGCTCGACGAGGTGAAGAAGGACCCGGAGCGCTCCAGGGGTCTGATCAACTTCCTCATGCGCGACCGGCACGGCAGCCCGTTCGAGCACAACTCGATGACCTTCTTCATCAGCGCCCCGATCTTCGTCTTCCGCGAGTTCATGCGGCACCGCGTCGGCTGGTCCTACAACGAGGAGTCGGGCCGCTACCGGGAGCTCCAGCCGGTCTTCTACGTCCCGGACACCTCCCGCAAACTGGTCCAGCAGGGCAGGCCCGGCAAGTACGAGTTCGTCGAGGGCACCCCCGAGCAGCACAAGCTCGTCGGCGAGGCCATGGAGGAGTCGTACCGCCAGGCCTACCTCACGTACCGCCAGATGCTCGCCGCCGGCGTCGCCCGCGAGGTCGCCCGCTCGGTGCTGCCCGTCGGCCTCTACTCCTCGATGTACGCCACCTGCAACGCCCGCTCGCTGATGCACTTCCTCGGCCTGCGCACCCAGCACGAGCTGGCCAAGGTGCCCTCCTTCCCGCAGCGGGAGATCGAGATGGTCGGCGAGAAGATGGAGGCCGAGTGGGCCCGCCTCATGCCGCTCACCCACGCCGCCTTCAACACGAACGGGCGTGTGGCTCCGTAACGCACCTCGCTCCTCAGCCGGGACACATGTACGCATCAGCCGTGTGAAGTGTCCGTATTGCGGCATTTAGAGAAGTTCATCTAGCCTGATCAAACGGGTCCGGCACTGCTTGAACCCCCGAGCAGGCAGTGCCGGGCTCCCCCTGTGTCAGGATCTGTCGCCAGCCCCTAGGGCGGACCCCGCCCTGAGCAACGAGTAGCGTGTAACCCATGGCACCGACCTCCACTCCGCAGACCCCCTTCGGGCGGGTCCTCACCGCCATGGTCACGCCCTTCACGGCGGACGGCGCACTCGACCTCGACGGCGCACAGCGGCTCGCCACGCACCTGGTGGACGCAGGCAACGACGGCCTGATCATCAACGGCACCACCGGTGAGTCGCCCACCACCAGCGACGCGGAGAAATCGGACCTGGTACGAGCGGTCCTGGAGGCGGTCGGCGACCGCGCCCACGTGGTGGCCGGCGTCGGCACCAACGACACCCACCACAGCCTCGAGCTCGCCCGCGAGGCGGAGCGGGTGGGCGCACACGGCCTGCTGGTCGTCACGCCGTACTACAACAAGCCCCCGCAAGAGGGCCTCTACCGGCACTTCACGGCCATCGCCGACGCCACCGGGCTGCCCGTCATGCTCTACGACATCCCCGGCCGCAGCGGCGTCCCGATCAACACCGAGACGCTCGTCCGGCTCGCCGAGCACCCCAGAATCGTCGCCAACAAGGACGCCAAGGGCGACCTCGGCCGCGCCAGCTGGGCCATCGCCCGCTCCGGCCTCGCCTGGTACTCCGGCGACGACATGCTGAACCTGCCGCTGCTCTCCGTGGGCGCGGTCGGCTTCGTCTCGGTCGTCGGCCACCTCGTCACCCCCGAGCTGCGCGCCCTGGTCGAGGCGTACACCTCGGGCGACGTCCAGAAGGCCACCGAGATCCACCAGAAGCTGCTCCCGGTCTACACCGGCGTGTTCCGCACCCAGGGCGTGATGACCACCAAGGCCGCGCTCGCCCTGCAGGGTCTGCCCGCCGGCCCGCTGCGCGCCCCCATGGTCGAGTGCACGCCCGAAGAGATCGAGCAGCTCAAGGTCGATCTCGCCGCAGGCGGGGTACAGCTCTAACACCAAGACTTCGCGCGGCCGCGCCCGCGCACGAAACTCCACAACTGAATACGCGGGCCACCGGTGCCCGCATCCCACAACGACAACTGCTTCTGCACGAACGTCATGCGCGCCACGTGCCTTACCGGTACGTGGCGCGTGTGGTGAGGAGAGTCTTTTGAGTCATCCGCATCCTGAACTGGGCCCGCCCCCGCCCCTCCCCGAAGGCGGCCTGCGGGTCACCCCGCTCGGCGGCCTCGGCGAGATCGGCCGGAACATGACGGTCTTCGAGTACGGCGGCCGCCTTCTGATCGTCGACTGCGGAGTGCTCTTCCCCGAGGAGGAGCAGCCCGGGATCGACCTGATCCTGCCGGACTTCTCGTCCATCCGGGACCGCCTCGACGACATCGAGGGCATCGTCCTCACACACGGCCACGAGGACCACATCGGCGGTGTCCCCTACCTCCTGCGCGAGAAGGCCGACATCCCGCTCATCGGCTCCAAGCTGACCCTGGCCCTGATCGAGGCCAAGCTCCAGGAGCACCGCATCCGTCCGTACACCCTGCAGGTGGCGGAGGGGCACCGCGAGCGCATCGGCCCGTTCGACTGCGAGTTCGTCGCCGTCAACCACTCCATCCCCGACGCCCTGGCCGTCGCCATCCGCACTCCCGCGGGCATGGCGGTCCACACCGGCGACTTCAAGATGGACCAGCTGCCGCTGGACAACCGCCTCACGGACCTGCACGCCTTCGCCCGGCTGAGCGAGGAGGGCATCGACCTCCTCCTCTCCGACTCGACGAACGCCGAGGTCCCCGGCTTCACCCCGCACGAGCGGGACATCTCCAACGTCCTGCGGCAGGTCTTCGCCGGCGCCCGCAAGCGGATCATCGTGGCGAGCTTCGCCAGTCACGTCCACCGCATCCAGCAGATCCTGGACGCGGCGTACGAGTACGGCCGCCGGGTCGCCTTCGTCGGCCGCTCGATGGTCCGCAACATGGGCATCGCGAGGGACCTGGGCTATCTGAAGGTCCCGCCGGGCCTGGTCGTGGACGTCAAGACGCTCGACGATCTCCCCGACCACGAGGTGGTGCTGGTCTGCACGGGCTCCCAGGGCGAACCGATGGCCGCCCTGTCCCGCATGGCCAACCGGGACCACCAGATCCGCATCGTCGAGGGCGACACGGTGATCCTCGCGTCGTCCCTGATCCCCGGCAACGAGAACGCGGTCTACCGCGTGATCAACGGCCTGACCCGCTGGGGCGCGAACGTCGTCCACAAGGGCAACGCCAAGGTCCACGTCTCCGGCCACGCGTCCGCGGGCGAGCTGCTGTACTTCTACAACATCTGCCGTCCGAAGAACCTGATGCCGGTGCACGGCGAATGGCGCCACCTGCGCGCCAACGCCGAGCTGGGCGCCATGACCGGCGTCCCGCACGACCGCATCGTCATCGCCGAGGACGGGGTGGCCGTCGACCTGATCGAGGGCAAGGCCAAGATCTCCGGCAAGGTCCAGGCGGGCTACGTCTACGTCGACGGCCTGTCCGTCGGCGACATCGGCGAGCCGGCCCTGAAGGACCGCAAGATCCTCGGTGACGAGGGCATCATCTCGGTCTTCGTGGTCATGGACTCGTCCACCGGCAAGATCACCGGCGGTCCGCACATCCAGGCCCGCGGCTCCGGTATCGAGGACTCCGCGTTCGGCGAGGTGATCCCCAAGATCACGGAGTCGCTCGAGCGCTCGGCCCAGGACGGCGTCGTCGAACCCCACCAGCTCCAGCAGCTGGTGCGCCGCACGCTGGGCAAGTGGGTCTCCGACACCTACCGGCGCAGGCCGATGATCCTGCCCGTGGTGGTGGAGGTCTGACGGACCGTCGGACCCAGCACCGGGCCAACTGGGAGCGGGGGGGGGGGGGGTGGTTGTGGGGGGCGGGCCGCCCGGCCGGTATGAATACAAAACCACAGGGCGCCCCCCGCGCCACCCCCCGCGGGCGCGGCGCGCGC
>NZ_JBFATS010000035.1:0-29571 GCF_040678435.1 Streptomyces sp. NPDC052682
GATTTCCGGGTCTTCGGCCACAGGGTCCTCCTCTCCTCATGTAAGCCGAAGATTGCCGACCCCGTTTGCCTAAGCGCAAGCTGACCCGCACGCTTTCCCGCCGGTAATACGGCAAGCGGAAAAGCCAGCACAAGGGAAGCCGGGGCGGGCGGTACGTTCGGCTTATCTAGCCAGATTTTGCGCAGCTTCCCAGATGAACAGGCATCTGGAGGGGCCGGGCTTCAGCGGATGGCGCGCTTCACGGCACTGCGGATGATGTCGCCCGTCGTGACGACCATGTCCTGCAGCTTGGCCTTCTCCAGGAGACTGTCGGCGTCGGGGCGTGGTGCGAGGGCGGCAGCGAACATGGTGAGGACGGTGAGTGCGCCTTGGCGTTCGGCCTCGCGCATGATGACCTCCGGCCCGTCGCCCCACCGGTCCTGCCACTCGCGTAGGGCCTTCACGGCGGGCTCGCTCTCCCAGTAGCAGGCGCGCACGAGCTGCTCGCCGAGATCGGCAGGGAGGCGCACGGCGAGGCGGGCACTGAGCTTGGTGGGTTCGTCGGCGAAGCGGCCATGCTTGCGGGGACTGCTGCCCACCGGGCGGCCGGGCGCCCCGGCCTCGGCGACGGGCACTGGCTCGTACGGCCCGTTCATCTTGCGGCGCTTCAGCTCGGCGCGGACCTCGCGCGCGAGGACCAGGTCGCGGGTGCCGGCCAGCTTCCCCGTCTTCCGGAGCCGGGCGAACTCGGCGCGTACACGGCTGCGGGCCTCACGGGCGGCCTTGCCTCGCAGGTAGCGGACGCCTTCGCGCTCCCGGGCCGCTTCGAGCCACTCGACCTCGGCCTTCCGGCCTTTCCTGACCACCTCGTCGAGGGCCTGGCGGTCCTCGGGCTCCAGCGCGATCACGAAGGGGAGAAGTGACATGCGGCGGAGTCTAGCTAGATATCGCGCCGGGCCCGGCCGCTTCCTGCGGGGTTTCACGCGCGCGTGCGATGGACGGTCTCACAAGTCTCACGACGCTTGCTAAGTTGCTAGCATTTCCGCAAGCGTAAAAGCGTTCAATCAAGCTAGATAACCCGCCACTAAATGCGCAGGTCAACCCGCATTTTCGGGTTGTTGCGCGGGGTGCTTTCCGGCTCTACCTTCGCACTAGGAATCCGCTTCAGGAGGTCGTCTTGCCCAGCTCCATCCCGCCGCTCCCCGGTCTCACCCGCTACACGTGGTGGGGCGCCGTACCCGAGGGCCTTTTCACCAAGACCCAGCTCGACCGGCAGGGCCTCAAGCCGGGCTCGGACCCGGTCGGCCAGGTGCTCTACCACGGCAATTGCTACGCCCCGCTGTACGAGAAAAGCGCCGCCGTGCCCAAGCGGGGATGCTCACCCGCGCAGCGCGCCGCGCTCGACCGGGCTCGGGAGCTGCAGTACGTGTGCCGACGGTGCGGAGACCGCCGCGACTACCCCCTCGGCAGCGGGCGCTGGTGCGAGCCCTGCTCGTACGCGGCCGGGCTGTACGCCGCGCACGCGAAGGCCCAGCGGTACGCCCGGGAGATCGTCGCCGACCCCGGCGCGGCCCTCGTCGTCGTGGCGGCCGGCCCCGGCGAGTACGCGCAGCCGGAGACCGTCGCGGTCATCCGCGTCCACGACCAGGAGCTGCTGCACGAGGGCACGGCCGGGGCGTACGGCACGCCGGAACGCGGGGCGCTGCTCGACCGGCTCGATGTGCTCCTGGACGGCCGCCGCGTCGTCCACGAGACCGACCGGGGACCGGTCAGCCGCTACCCGTCCATGCTCGTCACGCCCCCCGGGCAGCTCGTCAGCAGCGAGCGCGACGGCCTGCACCCGTGGCTGAGCCCGCACCGCGAGAGCGCCGAGAAGGCCGACTACGTCTCGCGGCTGTGGCGGAACTGGTTCGCCTGGACGAGGGACGAGTGGACCTCCATGGCGAGCGAGCCCTGGGACCAGGAGCGCGGGGTATGGGTCGCATGGGAGTGCACGGCGCAGGCCGCCGACGACGCGCGCGGCTTGGTCGCGCTCCTGCACCGGATCGCCGAGGGCACCGAGCCGGTGTGGGGGCGGGCCCGGTGGATCGAGGACGGTCACGGCGAGCCGGAGCTTCCCCGACGACGCCGCCGGCGGACGACCACAGCGGCCTGACAGATCTTGCAACTTCGTCCGTCCGGGACGATACGAGGGCCCGCGTTCACCTGCGCGGGCCCTTCACCGTGCTGCCGGGCATCCGTCCGGACGGCGTGATCGTTGGGTGCGATATGGAGCTGAGCGAGGCCGGGCTAGGAGTCGAGCAGCGGGCCGCGGCCGTGGCCGATGCGGTGTGCGAGCTGGTCGACGCGGTGACGCCGAGGACCTGGAGTACGGGCGCGGTCGAGGACGCGGCCGACGCCATCGACATGCTCGCCGAGGCCCTCGCGGCGATCGACCCCGAGGCCGCGAGAGTCCTCGTGGCGGTCCCGGCCGCCACAGCCGCACTGCGCCGCCGACTCGCCCCGGCCGCTGCCGAGGGCGTCGCCGAGGTTCCCGGGCCGCGCTCGGGACGGGCCCGCCGACGTGGACTCGGACCCGGCTGGAAGGGCGTACGGGCCACCGGCTGAGGCGCCCGGTGAGGCCAGCAGGCGGTCCACCAGGTGCTGAGACGGCTCTCCCCGAAGGGAGTCGTTCCCGGCTCTATCCCTTCGCCTGGATGAGCGGACGGAGACGAGCAAGGGCCTGCTGACAGTTCGCTGCCGTCCGTGCCGCCACCTCCTGTGCGCCCATAGCGGCACTCGCGGGCACTTGAGCAGATGCGTAGAACGCCAGATCGTTCAAGGCCGCTTCCCGTACTTCAGCGGGGAGATCGAGCACGTCACGCTCGTCCACGGTGAACTCCCCGTACTTGCGCTCCGCGAGCTCCCGGACCGCTCGCCCCATCGGGTCTCCGGTCGACATGATGTGGTTGAGGACCACGTTCTTCTTCATCTCCGCGGGGACGTTCGGCATATCGACAATCCGCGGTGTTGGCTTGTCCGGCCTACGCGGCTTGTGCTTCTTCTCTCGACCCATGCGCGGACCGTACTGGCCCGGCCGCGGTGCCGACCGCTGGAACTGCGGAGAATCCCCCTTGGGTGGAACAGTTCCGTGTCCGTCAACCTTGGGCATCGCCCGTACGCGCCGCGCCGAGAGGTCGGCCGATGCTCTGAGCCGCTGGGACTATCCCGCCATGTCCTGCACTTGCGGCGAAGGCTTCACCGTCCAACTCCACGACGGCGGCACCCGGTACCCCGTGATTCCGACCGACCGGCACACCGAGATCTCGTACTACTTCGATGCGCGGTGCACCACGTGCGGAACCAAGTACGGCGCCCCCTTCGCCCGTGTCGACAGCGAGGGCCAGGTCCTTGCCGATCAGATGCAGGACGTGCCGCTGGTCGACGTCATGTGGTTCCGCAAGCAGTGCGGCCCCTTCACCTGTGGATGCGATGAGGAGTCGCTGGCGGGCGATCCTGCGATTCCAGGGCCGTGACCCCCCTGCCCCCCTTGACCAGCGGGTGGTCAAGGGGGGTGGCCCTCAGAACCGCGCCAAGACCGCCCGCAGGACGCTCGGCACGTCGGCCGGGTCGACCAGGAGCACTCCGAGGGAGCCGAGCGCGAGTACCACCACGGCTCGGGTGCCGTCCTGGAGGACGCGGCGGACGTGGCCGGCGGGCGCTCGGCGGATGGCGTACGCGGCCAGGCTCCACAGGAGTACGAGGGCGAGCACGGCAAGGTAGAGCGGGGTCATGGACGTCGGTCCGTTCTCTGGCGCCGGGCAGTCTCCCGGCTCTCAAGCCTTCGCCCTTGAAGTCGCCCCCAGCACAGTACGGCCCGCCCGTGATCCGCGTCACACCCCCAAGCGCCCCCACCTGTTTCATAGGTGGTCCCTGTTTCAACACCGCGTACACCCCTTGCGGCATCAGGGCCGAAGGTGTTTCACGAACCGTTTCCAAGCTCTTGATTAGTGAAACGCATTCATGAAACAGTCGGGATCATGGACAGCGCTCCCCACCTCCTTGTCGAGGCCAACCCCTGCCCCATGTCGACGTGCCTAGCACCGGCGGGCTCCCCGTGCCGTACGGCGGCCGGGAAAGTGGCGGTGAGCTACCACACCGCTCGCTTCCAGCTCGTGCCCTCGCTCCGCTCCGAGCTGCGCATCGCCACCCCGGCCGTGCGCCATCCCGGGGCCACCTGGCGGGAACTGCCGGCGCCGACGTCGACCGGCCCGGCGCTCGATGCCGAGATCCGCATCGGGTACGCCCGCGTCTCCACGAAGCAGCAGGAGATCCAATCGCAGATCGACGCCCTCACCGCGGCAAACGTCCACCGGCTGTTCCAGGAGCACGTCAGCACCCGGGTCCGCGAGCGGCCCGAGATGAAGGCCGCCCTCGCCGCCGCCCGGGAGTACCGCGCCCTGGGCGCGAAGGTGACCCTCGTCGTACACGAGATGAAGCGCCTCGGCCGCGGCGCCCTGGAGCTGCTGAAGGTCGCTGAGGAGCTGCGGGACGCAGGCATCGAGCTGGAGTTCCTGACCGGTCCTCTCCAGGGCAAGCACGACCCCGCCGGGTACGGGGCAGCCCTGTTCGCGTTCTTCGCCGCGATGGCGGAAGCGGAGCGCGACTACATCCGGGACAAGACACTGGAGGGGCATGAGACCGCCCGCACCAAGGGCAAGGCCATCGGCGGCGTCAAGGTGACCGACGTCGACATGCTGGCGATGGCACTGCACCTGCGGGAGCAGGGCCTGAGCCTGCGCGAGATGGCGGCCCGGCTCGTCATCACCAAGGGCAAGAAGAAGGGCCAGCACCCCTCCCCCGCGACCGTCATGCGCATGCTGCGCGAGCACGACGAGCAGACGGCCGCGACGAAGCCCGTAGCGGCGCTGGAAGCCGCTGAGAGCGCCTGAGAGCACCACAGGGCACCAACGGGCCCCGGAGCCGTCCACGGGCGGTCTCGGGGCCTTCTGCCTGTCCAGGAGCCACCAGGCCACCGGTGCGGCGTCGCGTACGGGCGTACGCGCGCGTGGACCTGCGCAAGTTGAGCAACGAGACGGCGAAGTGCCCGAGTTGATCCCGGCTTCGCGCGCGCCCGCGTATGGCGGTCCCAAAAGTCCCAAAACCCCAGCCACCTGCCGCTTCCCCGGCCTCGATGACCCCGCGATGACCCCGCGACGGGGCCACGACGAACAGGCCGTGGGCCGCGATGCCGTCGCGGGCAAGCCACCGCGCGTCGCGGCCTCGTCGCGGGGTCATCGCGGGCTAGGACTCAGACGTGTACGTACACGTCGGTGCAGGCCAGCCCTCTCGTCAGGCGCACGCGGGGGATGCGTTCACCGTCATGCGATTTCCCGCATGCGGTTCTTCCGCATGCGGACGATCGGCGGCATAAGAAGACCATCCCCAGAAGACCATCTCTCTCCGTCGTGGTGCCGGCGTCGAGCAGCTGCTCGCGCACAACGCGCGGGCGCGCGAAGGGCGGTCCAGAAAGTCCAGAAACCCCGCGCGCGCAGCGATGGCGGAGAGCCGGTCCGCCGAGAGAGAAGGCACTGCAGACAAGTAGTCGGCGCGCGCCCCGTCTACCGCAGGCCCCGCCCCCTGGACTGCGTCGGCTCCGGGTGCGTGACGGCGGCCTGCTGGTGCTGTACGGCCTGCTTCGCCTGCTGCGCCTGCTGGTGGGCGCGGCGTGCGGTGACCTCCCGGTCGTACAGCTCCGGGTACTTCTCGGCGATCGTGGCGCGCAGAGCCTTCTCGGCGCGGGCATCGGCGGCCTGGGCGCGGAAGAGGGCGGCGTTCGCCCGGGACTCGCCCGCCTGCCGGGTGGCGCGGCCGACCTCGTCGCGGTCCCGCTTGTCCATGCTGTGGCCACGCCGTTCGGCGGCGGAGCGCATCTCCAGGAGCCGCTCAGCCACCTTCTCTACATGGTCGGGCACCGGGGTCCTCGCCACACCGAAGCTCTCGGCGAAGCGGCTCTGCTGCACCACGTCCCATGCCTCCCGCAGGGCCTGCCAGGCGTCCCGCTTCGCGTCGGCCTCCATCTGGAGGTACCCGGCGCGCTCCCCAGACAGGCGCTCGGTCAGCTGGCGGTACTCCTTCAGCGACGTCCCCGCCAGACGCAGCGCGATGCGGCTCTTGCCCTCGCTCTCGGCGAGCTTGGCGAGCTGCCGGGCGCGGTCATCGGCGTGGCGGGCCGCAGCGAACGCGGTCTGCAGATACTCCCGGGCGGTGGCGACATGGGCGTCCGCCTGGTCGAGGACCTCCCCGGCCTCGGCGGCGAACCGCTGCCCACGGGTGGGCTGTCCGGTGGCCTTCTCGTGGTCGAGTCGCGCGGCGAGTTCCCGGGCCCGGGTCTCCGCCTCGGCGGCAATGGCCTCGGCGTCGGCGGCGAGCCGGTCGCCCTCGGCGATCAGCCGGTTCAGCTCCTGCGGGGAGACGCGGCCGTAGATGCGCTTCGTCCAGGACGGGACCGCGCGTTCCTCGGCCCCGGCCTGGATACGGGCGAGCAGGTGCTTGGCCTTCTCCTCGTTGCGCCGGGCCTCCTCCTCGCGCAGGGCTTCGTTCTGCGCCCGGCGGTGGGAGAGGGTCACCGACTTGGCACGCCCCGCCTGTGCCATGCGGGTCTGCCTGAGCCTGCGTTCGGACTCGGCACGGGCTTCCTCGGCGGACAGGTCGCGCTGCCGGGGGAGCGGGGCGGGGGCTGGCGGTTCCTGCAGGAGGTCGGAGACCATGCCGTCCGGCCGGGACTGTCCCAGGAAGCGCGCGAAGGCGTCGATGGCCCTCTCCAGGCGCTCCTTCTCGGTGCGGGACTCCCCGAGCCGGGCCCGGGTCTGTTCGTCCTCGAGTACGGCCAACGGCAGCCACAGGTGATTCTGGCGCCGGGCCCGGGTGATGCCGGGATAGGTGGCAAAGGCGTTCGCGCCGTGCCCGTACATCAGCGACGTGTTGCACGTCAGGCCCTGGCTCGCGGCGATCGTCATGGCGTAGCCGAGGGACAGCGCCCCGCCGATGACCTTCTGCTGGGACACCCAGCCGGACTCGTTGCGGTAGCCGCCGGGGGCCTTGGCGTCCTTGACACGCCAGGTGATCTCGACACGGTGGTTGGCGTCCATCGCCGTGATGACGGCCCGGTAGCCGTTGAGCATGTCCGGGCCTTCTCCGCGACGACTGCGGTAGTCGTTCTCCCGGACGCGGACGACGTCGCCCACGGCGAGGGTGAGCGTGTCACCGCCGGGCAGGGCGTAGGTGTGCTCGTCGCCGAGTTCGCCGGCCTCGCGGCGGATCGCCTGCGCGCCGAGGTTGAGCGCGTCGACGTCGCTGTTGCGGGCGGCGAGCACCACCATGTTGGCGATGAGGTCGTGAGGGTCGGTCCACTCCTGCAGGCGCAGTTCGTCCCACGCCATGAGGATCTGGGAACGGGCCTCCTCGGCGGTCTCGGCGGGGTGCACGCGCCCGCCCTCGGCGAGCATCCGCAGCGCCAGCTCGTGGTCGCCGGTGCGCCAGACCTCCAGCGCGGCGCGCTCGGCGGCGTCCTCCTGGCGGCGGTTCTCGGTGAGGGTGAGCCCGTGGACCAGGCGGTGAGCCTCCCTGAACCAGCCGCCGGGGCCGATCGCCTGCAACTGCAGGTGGTCGCCGATGCTCACGACCTTCGTGCCGGTGCGCGCGGCCTCGGTCATCAGCACGGCCGCCGCGCGGTCGTCCACCATCGTCGCTTCGTCCACGACCAGGACGTCGACGCCGCGCAGCCCGTTGCCGTTCTCGATCTCGCCGAGCCAGGCCGCCACGGTCCGGGCCGGGATGCCGGAGGCGTCGGTCAGGTTCTTCGCGGCGACCGCGGCGAGGGTCGCGCCGGCGTACGTGGTGCCGGTGGCGTCCCAGCCGATCCGGCACGCCTCCATCAGCGTCGACTTGCCCGCCCCGGCGACGCCGACGATGGCGTCGATGCCGTGCCCGGCGGTCAGCACCCGGGTCACCGCCGCGACCTGTTCCTCGGACAGCTCGAACCCGGCGGCGACCTGGAAGACGTCGATGGCGGCCGCGGCCTGGTCGGCGGTGAGCTGCACGGCGCCGCTGTCGAACCGCTCCAGCGCCTGGCGGCGCACGGTCTCCTCGGCGTCGAGGATGTCCTGCGTGGTGTAGCGGTCGACGGATGACATGACAGTGGAGCCGAGGGTGGGCACGCGCACCGCGTAGCCCTCGACCGCCAGGACGTCGTCGCACAGCCGCTCCAGGCTGTCCGGGTCCGCGTCGATCCCGAACTCCAGCGCGTTCGCCACGGCCGCCAGGAGCTGCGCGCGGCTGAACGTCTTGTCGTTCGCGGTCAGCCCCTCCTTGGGGTCGAACACGACGGCCGCGATGTCGCCGGGCGGCGGGATGCGCGGGCCGGTGCCGGGCCCGTCCAGACCGGCGCCCCCGTCCGGGCCGGGCGGACCGGGGGCAGCCGCGGCCACCATCGCGTCGACGTCGTCGACGACCTGTTCGGCGCGCTGCCTCCAGCTCTCGCGCATCGTGGTCGCGTCGACGTCGAGCTTGTCGCGCTTGGTCGCCATAGAGACGGCCTGCTTCTCCTGGCGGCTGGCGTCGGCGCCGGCCTTCTCGTCGACGAGCGCGGCCCGGCGGGAGAAGTGGTCCCTCACCTGCTCGGGGATGCCGACGATCTCCCAGGCACCGGTGCGTTCGTTGCGCACGCGCCGGATGCCGAAGTGCTCGTACGTGAGCGCGCGGACGCGGGCCTTGAAGTAGGCGTCCAGGGCGGATGCGTGGCGGTGCAGGTCCTTCCCGCTGTTGGCGATCGACCGCCACTCGCCGTCCTCGCACAGCGCCATGTTGGCGACGGTGACGTGCAGGTGCAGGTGCGGGTCGCCGGGCTCCCCGGCCCGGATCGGGCGGGCGCTCTGGTGCTCGACACTCCAGGCGAGCAGTCCCCCGGTGGCGAGCCGGACCGGTTCGCCGTCCTTGCTGCCGACCGCGTACCCGGCCCATCGCTCCATCTGCCGGAAGGTGTCGCCCTTGGCCTGGTGAACCAACTCGCGCAGCTTCTCCGCCGGGAGCAGGTCCATCAGGGCCTGCACCACGCTGTCGGACTTGGGGAGGTCGAGGACCACGTCCCAGCCCCGGACACGGTCATCGACACGGAGGTCTTTGTTCTCCCATGCCGTGGCGAGTTCCGTTTCGCCATAGACGTCGTCCAGGGAAATCCCGGCGGCACGCGCGAGTTTGTGAAGCGTGGTCACCTGCATGCGGTGCATGTCACCGAAGCGGTGAACGTTGCGCTGCTGCTGCTCGAATACGCGCTTCTGCTTCGGCCTTCCCTCGAACAGTTCGCCCGGCTCAACGCCCTTTTCCTCGGCTGCCTTTTCGATGGCCTCGACAAGTCGGGCGGTGGTCAGCTGAGCCTTTTCGTGTGCGCGCACGGACGTGCGGGATTTGATCAGGCGGGCGCCGGTCTCGGGGTGACAGCCAGCCATCAGCAGGCGGGCGGCCCGCTTGCCCTCCTCGTCCAGCTCGGCGCCTTCTACGAGTCCAACGGCCTCCAGGCCGCTGCCCATCCAGACCAGTGAGGACCCGCCCTCGGGGCGCAGCCGGTAGTCGACGGCCTGGTCCTCACCATCGTCCAGGACGACAGTCTGTTCGCCGTCGAACTCGACCACGGCACACCCGGCCTGCTGCTTGAGCCGGTACTCGACCTGCGCGTCCTCCGTGATCTTCGTGACCCAGGCCACCGGCCGCCCCTCCCCGTGCTGCGCTCCCCGCGCGCTTGTTCCTGTGCCCCGGCCTGCCGGGGTTCCCCGCGAGGGGAACCCCCTTTGTCCTCTCCCTCTTTTCGATCATGAACCGGAGGGAGACCAACAGGGTCACCACACAACCCACAGACGACCAGGTGACCAACAGACCGACGGTGTACAGCACCATGCCACTGACCTCAGACGCTCAACGTGCCGGGGTCGGTCCGCTCCCGTCCAGCGGGCAACGACGTGCGTCGGCGGTCCGTGGGGCGGGCACGGCCGCCGTGGCGGCGGGGCCGAGGTTCCGGCTGGCGTTTCGGCTTGCGGGAATGCTGGCCAGGGTGCGTGCGGGGCTGCCTGCGTGGCGGCCGGCCTCTACGCTGAGACGCGAAGAGACCCCGGCACTAACCCTGCCGGGGTCTCTTCATCTACCGGTCAGTGGAACCAGACCAGGACCGGAATTCTGATCTGTCGTTCCTCGCGGATTACGGCGTATTCGATGATGACCGGTTCGCCTGCGATCTCCAGCGAATACCGGACTCCGAGGTCATCCATCGGATCACCGGGCGGTTCGCGGTCCGCGTCGACAGCGGCGCCCGCCTCAATTCCCAGAGCAAGCAGGAAGTTGAGGATCTTTTTGGAGAGATCCGGTGGCATATCGAGCATGACGCTCGCCGGGATTTCCTCGGTCCATACGGTCCAGCCGCGCCGTGGCTGGTCGGTCATCCGGCCTGCCTTTCCACCTGGTTCAGGAGGTCCTCGACCGCGACCAGGTTGCGGCCGGCAGCGGCGTTGGCCCGGCTGGTGTCGGCGCCCCGGGCGCGGTCGAGCATGGCGGCGCACCACCAGCGGCGCATGACGCGGGGGACGTGGTCCTCCTCGGCGGCCAGGACCTCGCCGTAGAAGCGGGCGCGCTGTTCGCCGCTCAGCGCGTCGCCGATGGCGTTGATGGTGTGCGGGATGGCGGGCATCCGGCTGTCCGCCGGGTGTTCGGGTTGGGCGCTCACTGCGCTCTCCCTTCGGGTCGGTGATTCGAGTGTCCTACTCGGGACGGCTGCCGGTGGCCTCTCCGAGCGCGGCGAGGACCAACCCATAGTCGGCCATGCGGAGCTGCGGGAGTTCACCGCGCCCTGCCTTTTCCCGGACCGCCGGCAGTGCGCCGAGGACGGCGACCAGGAGGTCGAGCAGTGCGCCGAGGATGCGCGGGCGGGCCTCGGTGTACGTCTTCCACAGCTCCGACTCGGGGCGGCGCTCGGTAAGCCGGCGCAGCTCCACGACGACAGTGCGGTCCGCCAGGTCGGCCCGGATCTCGTCGGGGGCAAGGCTCCCGGCGAGGATGAATGCCCGGTCGGGGCGGGGCACGAAGGGGAAGGGCTCCCCCAACCCGCGCTTGGTCATGGCGCCACCGCTCACGGCCACGCACAGGGCGTCCGACTGCCAGTCGGGGACGCGGGCGACGTCGTCGAAGCCGATGACCCGGGCGGCATCCGTGGCGGCGATCCACTCGTCCTCGTCGGCGGGCAGCCGACGGAAGGGCGAGCCCGGGTCGACCAGGTACTGAAGCAGCAGGGCCGCCACCGACTTCCCGCTGCACGGCACGCCGGTGAGGAGTAGCACCGGGCGGGTGATGTCCGGCAGGAGCGCGGCAAGGAGCCACGCCACGACCTTCGCCCACTCCTCGTCCCCAACGTTGAGCAGCTCACGCAGCTCGGTGAACGACCCGCCAGGGACCGGCAGGGGGAGCAGCTTCGTAGCGGCGGTACGCCGAAACTCGGGAAGCTCGGCGTCGGCCTGGACGACCTTCCAGCCGTCGCGGGTAACGGTGACGGCGGCGGTGCCGTGTCCGAGGTCGAGCACCAGGCCGTCCTCGGGGAGGAAGCCCAGCGGTGCCACGCGCAGGTGGCGGGATGAAGTGTTCGTGTTCGTCATGCAGTCCGTCCTTCTCTCCCAGAACCGGGGCCGCGGACCGGCCCCGGGTTCCTTGTGCTCAACGAGCCAGAGTCCCGTCAGTCCTTGAACGGGCCGGGCACCTCGTACCCGTTCGCCTCCAGCCGTTGGGCATGCCGTCACCGGTTCCGACGAAACGGGTCGGCGACGTCACCGCGCAGGACTCCGTGCACGAGCTGGGCGACCTCGGCGGCGCCGGCCTCCGTCACCGGGGCGCAGATCGAATGGGAGGTCGTACGGGTGGCGTTGAGCATCAGCTCCCACCCGCTGTCCGAGTACAGCGCGACCGCCAGGCCGCCGCCCATCCCCCAGGTGGGTCCGCCGGGAACCGGGGCAACGCCAACGCCCATGCGGACCGGGGTGGGCACGACCTCCAGGCCCTCGGCGGTCAGCGCGCTGCGCAGCGCGGCCAGCAGCTGCTGCAACTCGTCGGAGGTCCGCTCGGTCTTCGGGCGGCGGTACTTCTGGGAGACCGCCTCGGCGGCGGCAAGGGCGAGCCAGCCCTCGTCGTCGGCGGCCTTGCGGTCGAGGCCGTGCTGCTCGGCGGTGGCGAGGTAGGCGTCCAGCAGGGCCGCGGCCTCGGTGACGACGCTCGGGGCATAGAGCCCGGCGTGGCCGTCGTAGATCCGGCGGATCCGTGCGGGCGAGTCGGCGGTCGGGGTGGTCATCTGGTTCCCTTCATGGGCGAAGCCCGGGGCCGATTGGAGCGGCCCCGGGCTTCATCCTGTCGTGTCTCGGTGATGGGCCGGGCCGGTTCTGGGTCAGCTGTCCTCGAACCGCTTGGTGGCGCACGGCGGGCAAAGCGGGATCTGCCGGTGGTCGGGCTCGTCCGGGTAGAGCGCGGTGGAGAACGGGTCGGGGATGACCTCCACGTCCGGCCGCCGCTTCATGCACTCTTCGCAGACCAGGAGCAGGGGCTGCAGGAGGTCGAGGGCGTGGCGGATGCGGTCGCCGGTGCTGTCCTGGACGTGGCCCTGGGCTTCGTCCAGCAGCTCGGTGACACGCTCGATGTCCTCGTGATCGACCTCGCTCACCGACACCGTGATGGTGCCGATGACGTCGGCGACCGCGCCGAGCACTCCCGCGTCCGGCTTGGTCGGGTCGTACAGGGCCTGGAGGGCGGCGGCGTGCGGGCCGACAGCCTCGGTGCGGCACGCGGCGTCGCGGATGCGGTCGAGACCGATCCTGACGATCGCGACGGCTGCCTGCAGCTCCTGGTCGAGGGGGAGCTTCGGAGTCTGGTCCACGGGGGTCCTTCCGGGGTGATCGGCGGGATATCTAGCTGGATTGCGCGGAAGTGGCTTGCTACAGGGCGGCGATGAGGAGCGCGGCGACGCCGAGGAACAGGTGGTGGAAGCTCTGGTCCAGCGCGTAGGCACCCGTGCCGAGCGTCGGCGCGTACTTGCCCTCGCCGGTCACCGGGTGCGCCGGGTGGGCGGGCGTGCCGAGGACCAGGAACTCCGTCTTGCCGGTGACCTTGGCGAGCCAGGCGAGCGTGCTGCGACGGTCCGCCCACCAGTGGGTCGCCGCGTCGATGCCGAGGCCGGCCACCACGCCGGTGACCGTGACGGGGAGGTCGAGGACCAGGACGACCGCCGCGAGCGCGATGCCCTTGGTGATCGTCAGTCCGATGACGTGCAGGGTGCAGGCGATCCGACCGGCCCGGCTGGACTGGCCCGGGGTCTTGTCGTTCTCGCCTTTGTGGGCCGCCTGGTGGGAGGTCTGGACCCAGTGGTCACCGACGCTGTGCGCGATGTAGAGCGCGACGAACACGGCGGCGAAGACTGCGGCTGCGGTCATGGGTGCTGGTCTCCTTCGCGGTTTCCCGCTGTTGTTTCCGCTGGCTTTTTCGCTTGCGGTAATTAGAGGATGCAGACTCTGAGTCTGCATGTCTAGGGGTTCGCAGATTCTGAGTCTGCATAGAGCAGGTCTGTGCTGGTCAGGCTCGGAAAGAATCTCGCGGGCCGGGGTGTGCCGCCCGCTCCCGGGGCGCACTGCGAGGGTGGCGTGCGTCTCACCGGGCCGCGCAGCACACAGCCCGGAAGCGGCCGGACTGCGGGCCGGTTCCGGGCTGATCTCCTGCCACCCAAAAGCGGGGGAGGGCGGGCGCTGGCCTGGGGCGGCGTCGCCGGGCGCGGGTCAGCCGATGGGCTGGACTTCAGCTCTCCTTCGGTGCGGTGGTGGTCCACGGGTTGGCGGGGTCCTCGCGGCGCAGGCCGGTGAGGTGGTCGAGGACGACCCAGAGCCGTTCGCCGGCGGGGCCGTACTCCGGCGCCGCGATCGAGACGTACGTGCCGTGCGCGACCTGGTCGTAGAGCTTGCGGTCGAGGCCGGGCCACTGGATGGCCATGTCCGCCCGCCGGATACGGCCGCCGAACGCGGTGACCGGCTCGCCGTCCCGGGTCGTGACGACCACGGGCTGGTCCTGGACGCCGCCGCGGCGGTGGTCGTTGACCCGCACGAGCATCCCGGCGGCGCGGACCGCGCCGAGCAGACGGTGGAGCAGGGCCGGGTCGGTGACGACCAGCTCGACCGCCGCGCGCTGCTCCCACCACAGGCCGTCCGCGCCGGTACCGGCGAACCCCGGCTGCGAGCAGGTGGTGACGTACCCGGCCCGGCACAGCGCGGCGAGGGTGGGCACCAGGTGCGCGGTCTCCTCGTCGGGGCCGAAGCGCGGCTGGTAGCCGGGACGGGAGGCAATCTCGCCCTTCAGCCAGCGGGCCATCAGCTCGCCGAGGTCGGCGACGGTCTTCGCGGACTTCCAGAGGCGCCGGTCGGCGCGGCTCATCCAGGGCAGCTTCATGTCAGCGCCCCACGATCATGTTGCCGTGGCCGTTGAGCATGTGGTCCACGCAGTCCGGGCAGTCCTCGCGCGGCTTGAGGCGCTTGTGGGCCTCGCGCGAGGCGTAGGCGTGGTACCAGCACTGTCGGCACTCGCCCGGCGGCGGATTCAGAGCCTTCTTGCTCGCCATCGTGGTCTCCGATCAGTGGTTGACGGTGGTGTTGGAGCGGCCGAACCAGCGGTTGTTGTTCGTGACGTGCGTGTGGTTCTCGACCGTCGTGCGGCTCATGGCGGCGGGCGCGAGCTTGCAGGCGAGGATCGCGATGGCCAGCCACATCAGGGCGCCCGCGCCGAGCCCGGCGAGGGCGTTGAGGGCCTGGCCGACACCCCAGCCGGTTCCGGCCGCGAGGATGCCGCCGGCGGCGATGCGCTGGGCGCGCGGGTCGAACAGCGGCTGGGGGCTCAGGTCGCGCGGCGGGGTCGGCTGGACGGGGGCCGGGGCCTGGGAGCGGCGCATCGGGACCATCTGGCCGTAGGCGTCCGGCACCCAGACGACCGGGTCGCGCTCGTCGTACAGCTCGACCGGGCCGGTGGCCGGGGCCTGGAGGGGGAGGCGGTAGTGCGGGGTGACGTCGACGTCGTACGGCCGATACGGCTGCACCGCGGCGGCCTCGGTGTGCAGCTGGGGGGCGCGGTCGGTGCTCACGGTCAACCTCGTCTCTCGAAGGCCTGGCCCCCGGGCGGGTGGCCCGGGGGCCGGGGCGGTCAGTCCTGCTTGCGGTACGGCTTGGTGCGGCGGAGCACGTGGTCCCGGCTGAAGCCCGTGGCCTCCACGACGTCGAGCTGGAGGAGGTTGCCCGCGTCCAGTTCGGCGGCGATGTCCTTCCACATCGACTCGTCGGCGGCGGCCTTGGCCTTCTCGGCGTCCTCGTGCGCCTGGTCCCGGGTCTTCTTCAGCTCGGCAACCCGGGACTTGGCGGCGGTGCGGGTCTCCTGGTCGGGGCGGGGGCTCATGGTGCGGGCTCCTTCGGTGTCGTGAGGGACGATGGGGCTCCCTCCCGCTGCCGTTCGGAGCGGGATACGGGGCCCGGGGCGGCCGGTGATCCTTGGCCGGGAGACGGCCGCCCCGGGGCGTGTCTACCTGCTCAGCGGGACCTCGGGGGCGGGGACGGTTGCCTCGGCGGCCGTGGCCACGCGGGCGAGGACCTCGCGGGTGGAGTCGGCGGCGGCGATCAGGTTCCCGGCGAGCGCGGCGTAGCCCATCTCCCGGGCCCGGGACCCCAGGGCCGTGAGGTAGTGCCAGGTGTCGTGCAGCTCGTCGTGCAGGTCAACCAGGCCGGGCTGGAAGGCGTACGAGTCGGTGAGGCCGGCGGCGCCCTCGGCGTGCAGCTCGGCGCGCTCCTGGAGGCTGTCAAAGGACTGCTTCGCGATGACCTCGCGGACCTGGTCGACGGAGTCGTAGGCCCAGGACCTCCCCATGAGCCGCATGAAAGCCCTGATCAGGCGGTTCGGCACGGTGCTCTCCTGTCTGCTCTATCGCTGTTGTTTCCGCTTGCTTTTCAGCTTGCGGTAATTCAAGAATGCAGACTCCGAGTCTGCGTGTCCAGGGGTTCGCAGACTCAGAGTCTGCATAGGGTGCGTCTGTGCTGGTCAGCGCCCGGAATTTTCTTCCGGCGCGGGGAAGGTCAGGTGCTGCTGCGGTGGCAGACGCCGCACGGGATCTTGACCTCGGTGGTCTTCCCGGTGGCGGAGTGAACCCGGGTCGAGATGGTGACCTTGCCGCCCCGGCAGCCCCTGACCGTGCAGCGCTGGCGCTTGGGCCTGGCGCTGGTCGTCGGCCCGGCTCCGCCGGTCTGCAGCGTCCAGGCCGTGGTGAGCGCGGTGGCCTTCGCCGTGCTCACGGCCTCGCCCGCCTTGTCCTTCACGGCGTCGGCGGTCTCCCGCGCCTTGTCCTTCGCCGCGCCGGTGACCGCCTGCCTCTTCGCCTTCAGCTCGGCCTTGGCCGCCTTCTTCTTCGACCGCCACCACGCCTTGACCTCCGGTGCGGCTACCTCGTGGACCGCCTTGGCCGCAGCGACCGCCTGGTAGATGTCGAACGTGGGGCACAGCTCGCCAGTCATGACGATGCCGCGCCACTCGGCGGTGAAGGTGTCGCGGTCCTCCTCCTTCTGCCGCTTCACCCATCCGGCGAGGACGGCGTCGACCAGGCCGTTGGTGACGACCGTGGAGTCCTCGCCCTTGCCGCATGACAGGCAGCAGATCCAGGCGGGCGAGACCTCGCGGAAGCCGTGCTTGTGGATCTCCAGGGAGAAGCCGTTGCCGCACTCGGAACACAGCAGCTCCCGGCCGTCGACGTACGCCATTCCGAGCAGCTTCAGGTCGGCCTTCTCGCGCATCGCGGCTCTCCCCTCAGCCCTTGCTCGAACGGGTCGCGGTGGCGGTCGGGCTCGGCGCCGGCGCGGGGGAGGGGGTGGCCTGGTGGTCGCAGCCGCCCGCGAGGTAGAGCCCGGCGAGCAGGCTCGCCACGGAGCAAACGATCACCTTGTTCTTGGCCCACCAGCCGGGCGGGGTCGGCTCGCTCAGCACGTACTTGACGCCCATCGGGGTCGTCCTCCGTCGTGTCGGTTCTGTCATGGTTTGGGGTAGTGCTGAGACCTGGACACGGCCCGGACGGGCGCGCGTTTCCGCAGGTCAGTGGGTTGGGAGTCTTGGACGCCGGGGCAGTCGTCCTGGACGGGGCGCGTCCAGGTCGCGGGGGGCGGCGTCCGGGTCGACGGCCGCCCGGTCCGGGGGCATACCTGCCCAAACCGGGCGGCCGTCCAGGGTCTGTCCGGGGTGGATCAGGCGGTCAGGCCGTACTTCGCCTGGACCGTGCGGGCCACGGCCGCGAGGGGGTAGCCGTTGACCCGGCTGCCCTCCCACTCCTTCTTGGTCTTCTTCTCGTCGGCGGTGCGCACGACCAGGGCGCCGAGCTTCTCGGCGGTGATGTCGAGGCCCGCGGCCCGGAGCGCGTCCAGCAGGACGGACCCGGGCAGCCAGTCCACGGCCGCCGACGCGTCAGTGGCCTTCGCCTGCTGGTCGTAGGCGTTGAAGACGTCGACCAGGACCGCGAGGACGGCGGCGTCGTCGTCGTCCAGCTCCCGGAGCTGGTCGGCGAGGGTCTTCGGGCCCTCGGGCAGAGTGCCGGCGGCCTCGCGCAGGTCGTACGCCCGCTTGAGCAGCAGCTCGACCTGGTCGTCGGTGTAGTAGTCGGCGCGGACCATGACCGGGTTGGAGCCCTCCGCCCACAGCAGACCGGCACCGCGCATCTCCGGCTCGATGGTCTTCGCCGAGTAGCCGGCCGCCGCAGCGCCCTTGCCGAGGATCGTGTCGGACGCCTCGGGGGTGGTGCAGCGCAGCGCCCACCGGATGGACAGCAGGTCGCGCAGCGAGGTGTCCACCACGTCCGAGCCCGGCTTCTGGGTGGCGCAGAAGGTGATGATCCCGGCCGCCCGGCCTCGGCTGACGAGGTTGCGCAGCAGCTTGGTGATCTTCTTCCCGAAGTCGTCGTCGGTCGTGTAGAACATCAGCTCGTCGACCCACAGCAGCTTCTGGCGCAGCAGCGGGTACTTGTTGGCCAGCTCCTCGGTGACCTTGCGCTTGCCCAGCTTCTTGAGCAGGGCGTAGCGGTCCTTCATGTCGCGGACTGCGGCCTTGAGCATCTCGTAGAACGCCTCGGGGTCGGCGTCCCCCTCGAAGTACTCGCACAGCGGCTCGAAGGGCTCCAGGTCGCCGCCGCCCTTGCCGTCCGCGAGCCAGAGGATGACGCGCGGGTCGAGGGCCGCCGCGAGCAGGATCACGTTGCCGCTGGCGGACTTGCCCGCACCGGGCTCGCCGCCGATCAGGCCGGAGCGCTCGACCACGGAGATCGAGATGGGCAGGCCGCGCACGTCGGGGCCGATGGCGATGCGGCCCCAGAAGTTGGCGGCGGCCTCCAGGGCGAGCAGCGGGCCAGCCTCGGCGCTCTCGGTGAAAGGCAGGTCCTTGGAGACGTAGATCTCCAGGCGACCGGCCCGGGAGCCCTTGCCCTTGGGCTTGGTGAGGCTGACCTGCGCCTCCTCGACACCGAGGGCACCGGCGATCTCGGGCAGGCAGCGCATTGCCTTCTTCGCGGGGATGCCGGGGGGCAGGTCGACCACGGCGGACCAAGCGCCGCGGGCGTCCAGCATCGGCATCTGCACCAGGTGCAGGGACTCCTCGGCTCCGATGACCTTGGCCCGGCGGAAGACCTCGTCCAGCATGGGCGCAGTCATGGGGTCGCCGTCGCCGAGCGAGCGCCAGTCGGCCGACCAGTCCGTCTCCTCGGTGACGAGGTGGCGGCCCGCGAAAGCGCCTCCCGCGAAGGTGGCGAGCGCGCCGGCGGATGCGCCGAACAGTCCGGCCTCCACGTAGCCGCCGGTGATGGCGGCGACGGGCGGGCCGTACGCGGCTCCGGCGCGCATCGCCCGCAGCCTGCGGCGGTACTTCTTGGCCTGCTTGTGCGCGTTCACCGCCTGCATCGCGACCGTCTGGGTCCGGTCAGCCTCACGCAGCGCGACCTCCTTCTTGTTCTTCATCAGCGCCGGGGTGTACCGGGCTGCGCGGGCGGCGGCGCGGGCCTCCTTCGCCGCGACGTGCGCCTGGTGGGCGAGGGCCTGCGTCTGGATGCCCTCGAACCCGACCACCCAGTCCTGGACGCGACGGGCGCCGCGCTTGAACTGGGCGACGTGGCCGCGGTTGGTGCGCTGGCGGCGGACCCAGCGGCGGAAAGCCCGCTGCCGGGAGCGGTAGACCACACCCGCGTACATGGCCCAGCCCTCGGGGCTCTTGGCCCAGGTCGGGATCAGCGGGCGGTCGTCGAAGGCGTCCAGGTCGACGTCGGCCTTGTCCAGGTCGACGGGAGCAGGGGAGACCCTGCCCTCCAGGACGCGGCGGGCCGACTCGACCACGGCGGCTCGGTCGGTGGGCTCGGTCGTGCCACCCAAAGCGGGGGCGGCGGGGCGGGGGCTGGCGTCCGTGGCCGGCCCCGCGCCGGGGAGGTAGGTGACGGTGGCCAGGTCTGTGCTCTCGTGGCCTCGGCCGGTCGGCATCTCGGTCATGCTGGTGCTTCTCCTTCGGGAGGAGGCGGGGCCCGGCGGCGACTGTGGAAGGGAGGCGCCGGGCCCCGCCGCTTTCGGGGGGCGGTAGATCGGTCAGGCGGCGGTGGTGAAGCCGTCCGCGCAGGGGGTGCAGACCCCGAGCGAGGTCGAGAGGCAGTACGGCTTGACCTCGCCGCACTCGGGGCAGGTCCTCCGGGCCCGCATCGCCGCCGCGAGGGAAGCGATCTGGCCCGGGGTCCGGGGCTTGGGCGGGGTGGCCTTGGCGATCTCGTAGAGCCGGGCGAACCGGGGCTCAGGCGACAGGCGGCTGAACCACATCACCTGAGCGACCGCGCCGCCCCGGGGCCGCAGCCCCATCGCCACGAGCTGGTCGCGGGTCGCCAGGCCGTCCGGAGCCAGACCCCAGGGGTACGTCGGCACGTCGTGCCGCTCCCCCTTCGGGTCCCACAGGTCGGCGATCCGGCGGGCCATGGATCAGGCCCCCGCCACGGCGGCCGACTCGTCGGCACCGGCGCCGTCGATGAGGCGCAGCTTGCGCTCGGCGATGACCCGGTCCCGCAGCCGCCGGGCGTCGTCCCGGCGGATGCCGAGCTTCTTCGCCAGGCCCGCAGCGGAGATCGGGTTGCCCTCCGCCACGAGCTCGGCGGCGGCCTTCAGCGCGTCCGGCAGAAGCGCCTCCAGCTCCTCGTCCGACCGGCCCCGGCGAGCGTTCCCGTTGGCGCTGTCGCCAGCGTTCCGGGAAGCCTTCTCGGAAGCCTTCTCGCGGGCTTTTTCGCTTGCACCCTCAGATGCGTACAACCCAATTCCCGCAAGGGCTGTAGCGCCCTCAGAGGGCCGCTGGAGAGCCGGAAGCGGAAGGGTCGGACCGAGGGTCGGGATGCCCTCCGAGAGGCGTCCCGGGAGCGGGTTGTAGAGGCTCGCGAGCATCCCCGCGCGGACCAGCTCCGGGCGGACGTGCTCACCCAGTTCGAAGGCTGCGCCGAGCTGTACCCGGGCGTCGGTGGCCGCCGCGTAGATCTCGGCAGACAGGCCCGGCTCGGCACCCTTGCGGATGCGCCACGCGGTGGCGAACGCCTCCTCCTCGCTGACCGCCTCGAAGGGGAGAGCGGACAGGAGACGGTCGGCCTCCTCGGCGATGTCCTTGTGGTGCTTCCGGCGGTCCTTCAGGTGCTTGCGGCGGGCCTTCTCCCGTCGCCGCTCTTCGCGGGTCTTGCCGTGCGACCCGTGGGTCTTCATGTCCCACAGGTAGATCGCGATGAGGGACGACGCGGCGAAGACGACCGCGACCCAGGTGTGCTCGGGCAGGGTCTCGGCCCAGTGCCAGTAGTTCACCGCGGCCGCGAGGACGGCGGTGCACCAGGTGGCGACCCGGTACTTGCCCGCCGGCCGTCCGGCGTCCTCGGCCTGCTTGCCCATGAAGGTGAGGGCCCAGGCGGTGCCCTCCAGCATCGCCGAGAGCAGCGCGGCCAGGAGGACGAACACCCCGGCGTCGGCGAGCGCGCCAACCTGGGAGATGACGGCCGGGACGATCGAGCAGACCATCACGAAGCCCACGAACACCGTGACCGGGTTCTGGTTGAGCCAGCGGGTCAGCTTGCCGACCTTGGCCCGGCGGGCGGCCTTCTTCCGGTCCTTCTCCTGCTGCCGGGCCCTCTTGTCCGCCAGCTCCTGGCGGCGCTTGGCCTCGGCGTCCTTCCGGGCCTGCTCCGCCTTGGCCTCAGCGTCCTTGCGCTTCTGCTCGGCGGCGATCTCCTTGGCCTTGAGCTGGGCTTCCAGCTTCAGGCGCATGTCCTCGCGGTCCTGGGCACGCTCGGCGACCTTGTCGGCGCGGCGCTCCTCGCGGTAGCTGCTCATCGGGTACCTCCAGCCGCCGGGTTCGCGATCCCGGACAGGACGTTCGCCAGCTCGGTGCGGAGTCGGGGAGAGACGGGGCGGATGCGGAGGCGCCGGGCGAAGGTGTCGCCGCCGGCGGCCATCGCGCGGGCCACCATCTCGGTGATGACGCTGACCAGGGCGGCCATCCCGGCGACGATGCCGAGGGCCATCTCCAGCACGGTCAGCAGGAACAGGGCGGTGTGGGCGAGGAGCCTCATGCCGCGACCCCCGTCCGGGTCGTGACGCGGCGGGCGGAGCGGCGGCGCAGCGGCGTCGGCATCCGGCGCAGCAGCTCGGCGTAGTACGCGGCGTCCTCCTGGTCGGTGTCGTTCTCGACCCGGAAGTCGGCGAGGAAGGAGTCCAGCGCGTCCCGGCTGGCGAGTCCGCCGGCGGTGAACTCCTCGGCGAGGTCGAGCGGCTCGGTCTCGGGACCGAAACCGGCGGCGACCTCCAGGAACTCGGAGTCCGTAACGATGCGCTGACCTGCGACGATGATGTTCATGTGGGGTCGTGCTCCCTTCTGGAACGGCCCTTACGGCGGCTCCTCCGGTGGTCCTGGCAGATCGGCCGGAGGAGCCGTTTTTCGCGTGCGGGCAGCACTAGGTAGCGCATTGCTTGCCCATTCGCATTGACTGGACAATGCCCGCTGCGATGACCATGGCACTGTCCGAAGCCGGGGTCAAGTCCATCGTCTGAAGAGTTCGCATTGACTGGACAATGGCCGATCATGCGAGTACACATGAGTCGCATGAGGACGAATACGCCGATCTACCAGCGGGTCGCGGACGACCTCCGCGCGGAGATCGCTGATGGCACGCGGCCCCCCGGAAGTCAGCTTCCGACCGAGGCTGAGCTGCAGGAGAAGTACGGGGCGACGCGCTACACGGTGCGCCAGGGCCTGGCCGCCCTCGTCAACGAGGGACTCATCGTTTCCCGCCGACCCCTCGGGTACTTCGTCCGCGAGATACACCCGATGGTCTACCGACCGCAGCAGGAGTTCAGGCGCAAGCAGCCTGACCTCGACATCTTCACCCAGCTCTTGGCCGATGAGGGCAACGGGCGCCAGCCTTCCCAGGACATCGAGGTCTCGATCGTCCAGCCCAACAACACGACTCGGGACAGGCTGAAGCTCAGCGAGGGCGAGCTGCTCGCCGCGCGCCGCCGGACCCGGTACATCGACGGCGAGCCCTACAACATCAACGACTCTTACGTCCGGCTCAGCTTCGTCCAGGACAGCGAGTTCATGAGCCCGGTCGACGTCGCGCGTGGAACCAACCAAGTCCTCGCTGACTTGGGCAAGCCTCTGGTTCGGGCACTTGATGAGATCTACGTCCGGATGCCCAAGCCGGAAGAGGTCGCCCGGCTCAAGCTGGGTCCCGGCACGCCCGTCGCCGAACACATCGTGACGACCTACACCTTCGACGACGAGCCGGTGCAGGTGACCGTCAACATCGTCCCGGGCGACCGGCACGTCATCGTCTTCGAGCGGACCCGCGAGTGGCCTCCCTCTGAGCAGGGAGAGACTTCGTGATCCTCGTTCGTGCCGAACTCGCCGATCTGCCGCGCCTCCTGAAGTTCCGCACTGACGCAGCGGCCTGGCTCACTCAACTGGGCATCGACCAGTGGTCCAAGCCCTTTCCGGCCGATCACATCGCCGAGAGCATCCGTCGCGGCGAAGTCTTCATGATCAAGGAAGCCCCACACTGGGACGCCGCAGCAACGGTGACCCTCGACCGGGATGCAGACCCTCGACTATGGACCCCCGAGGAGCGCTCCGAGGACGCCTTGTACGTCCACAAGCTCAGTGTCGACCGGCGCTACGCCGGTGCTGACCTTGGCGGACGCATCCTCGACTGGTGCGGCGACCGCGCGGCCCGGGTCGGCGCACAGTGGCTTCGCCTTGATGCCTGGACGACCAACCCCCGGCTCCACTCCTACTACCGCGCCAAGGGCTTCACGCACGTACGGACGTCCGATGACCCGAGCGTCGTGTCCGGCTGGGCAGCACAGCGGCCGGCGGCCTTCTCCTCAACTCATGGGCTGGACGACTCAGACCTTGAGGGGGTGACGGCAGGCTGAGCGCCGTTCCCCGTATCCGCGGACCGTCCGCACGCAGTTCTCCATCCCAAACCGGCACTCATGCCCCAACGATCCCGACACGACGATGGTCAACCGGTGATCTACAGGCAGGATTGACCCCCAGAAACACCGAAGGCGCCCCTGCCAGGGCGCCTCGGCACTGCAAGGCCGGGACCGTCATCCCGGCGAAGTTCGAGCGGTACGAGAAAGGACGCTCGCTCATGAGGGTACGAGAAGGATCGGCCCCGGTGCCACAATCCCGGGAAAGCAGAGCTGCTGCAACCCGGGCACTCCGGGCAACACTGCTGGCCAGCGCGCACCGGTACGCCGAGCGCGGAATGTACGTCCACCCCCTCCTGGTCGGCTCGAAAGAGCCCCGATGGACGAACTGGGAGGAGCGCGCCACCCGCGACCCGGAGGTCATCGAGCGGACGTGGGGCCGGGCCCCGTTCAACATCGGCATCGCGTGCGGGCCCTCCGGCCTGGTCGCGCTCGACCTGGACGTGCCGCACGAGGGGGAGGTGTCCGGTTCCCCGGAGATCGTGGACGGCATGACGATGCTGTACTCGCTCGCAGCCCGGACGCCGGGCGCGCGGATCACCCCGACGCTGACGGTGCGGACGCCGAGCGGCGGCCGACACCTGGTCTACCGGGCCCCGGCCGGGGTCGGGGTGCGGAACACTGCGCGGACCCTCGGGTTCTGCCTCGACACCCGCGCGGCGGGCGGTTACATCGTCGGCATCGGCTCGGTGGTCGACGGAGCGGCGTACGTCCTCGAGGACGGGAGCCCAACCGAACCGGCGGTCCTGCCGGAGTGGCTGCTGACTCTGGTCACGGCTGCACCCCAGCCACCCAAAGCCGGGGGAGCGCCGCGACGGGCCGATGTGGTCGCCCGGCTGCAGGAGCTGACCCGGCAGGGCACGCGCGAGCAGCGGTGGGCGTCGGGCATTCTGCGCTCGGAGTGTGACGAGCTGGCGGCGATGAAGGAGGGCGGCCGGAACGACCGGCTGAATCTCGCGGCGTACCGCGCGGGCCAGCTGGTGGCGGCCGGGCTCGTGGACCAGGCGGTCGCCGAGGAGCAGCTGACCGAGGCCGCGCAGGAGTGCGGGCTCGGGGTCGACACCCCACGCGAGATTGAGAAGACGATCCGGTCCGGCATGACCGCCGGCCTTGCCCGGCCGCGCCGGATGGGGACCGTTCCGGTCCGCCGGATGGGCGGTGCCGCCTGATGCGAACCGCAGCCCAGGACACTAAGGCTCAGCGCCACGTACACCACGCCTCGACAGTGATCACGGCCCCGCAGGCGCACCACCGCCCCGGGGCCCGGCACCCGAGGAGTGGCCTCGCATGCGAGACCTTCGTACGCCGTCGTACCTGCTTGCGTCTCCCGCTGGTGAGCGGGGGTGCGGCATGACGGACCACCAGGAGCAGCCGGATCTGGAGCAGTTCGCAGCGTTCCAGAAGGAGAAGGCCAAGCTGGAGAAGCTGCGGGCGGAGATGGAGTCGGCGTCCGCCGAGGACCTCGCGGCCTTCCGGGCCTGGAAGGAGTCGACGTCGGCGACGCCCCCGGCCCAGCGCGGGAAGGGGAAGGGCGGCGCGGCCGGCGGCGGCGAGAAGATGTCCGTCGCGGACCAGATCATCGCGATGGCGGACAGCCGGTACGAGTTCGGTTCGTCGGATGCGGGCGACCTGTACGCGGTGCCGAAGGACGGTCCGCGGATCGCGCGTCTGCTGCGCGGTGGGCGGATCTCGCTGCGGGCGGAGTTGGCGCGCACCTACTACGGGCTGCAGGGCAAGGCGGCGTCGTCGTCGGCGCTGGCGGACGCGATGCTCGCCATCGAGGGCCGGGCGCAGGCGGAGGACCCGGTGCCGCTGCACCTGCGGGTCGCCCCGCTCGGCAAGCGCCCGGAGGACGGCCTGGTCCTCGACCTCGGCCGGGCGGACGGCAAGGTCGTCACGATCACCCGGTCCGGGTGGTCAGTGGGACCGGCCGCCGAGGGCCAGCCGCTGTTCCGGCGCTCGCAGCTCACCCAGCCGCTGCCCGAGCCGGTCAAGGGCGGGTCGCTGAAGGAGCTGCGCAAGCTGCTGAACGTGACGGATGAGTCGTGGCCGCTGATGGTGTCGTGGCTGGTCTCGGGGCTGGTCCCGGGCATCCCGCACCCGCTGCTGTTCCTCTCGGGTGAGCAGGGCACGGCGAAGTCGACGGCGACGAAGATGCTCGTGCAGCTCATCGACCCGAGCGCCGCGCCGGCGCGGTCGACGCCGAAGGACCCCGACGACTGGGCGACCGCGGCCGTGGGTTCCTGGGTGGTCGGCCTCGACAACCTGTCCCGCATCCCGGAGTGGCTGTCGGACGCGATGTGCCGGGCCGCGACCGGTGACGCCAACGTCAAGCGGACGCTGTACAGCGACAGCGACGTCACGGTCCAGGAGTTCCGCCGGGTCCTGATCGTCAACGGCATCGACGTCGGCACGCTGCGCGGTGACCTCGCGGACCGCATGATCCCCGTGCACCTGGACCGGATCACCAAGCGGCGCACCGAGACGGCGCTGTGGGAGGCGTACCACGAGGCCCACCCGCGCATCCTCGGCGCGCTGCTCGACCTCCTGGTCGCCACGCTCAACAAGCTCCCGGCGATCCGGGAGAAGGCCGACCGCGGGGAGATCCCGCTGCCCCGGATGGCCGACTACGGACTGATCATGGCGGCGCTGGATGAGGTGTACGGCGTGCCGGAGAAGTCGATCCTGCGCGACTACCTCCAGCAGCGCACCGAGCTGGCGGAGGAAGTGGTGGAGTCCAACCAGGTCGCCACCCAGCTCCTGGTCCTCATGAAGCGGATGCCGGTCCGGCCGGAGGACGGCGCCCGGGTCTGGGACGGCACCACCGCCGAGCTGCTGGACGAACTGACCAGCCAGATCGGCATGACCAACGACAAGTGGCCCAGAACGCCGGGCGCCTTGTCCGGCCGGATCAACCGTGTCGCCTCCGACCTCGACAAGCTCGGGGTCGATATCGCCCGCTCGAAGTCGAACGGGAAGCGCTCCCTGTTCATCACCTACATCCCGAAGTCCAGCCCGGCCGCGCCGCCGAAGCAGCCGGAGCCGGTCCAGGAGACCATCACCGCGTAGCGCCCCGCGCCACCCGCCGACCCGCCCGTGCCCAGCACCGGCGGGCCTTCGGCGTACCGGCACGGGAAGGCGGCTTATCTAGCTAGATTCCATGCGAAAGCGCAGGTCATCAGCCACAGAAAGGCAACCCCTGCGGCGGGTGCGCCGAGGATGGCGGGGCGGAGGTACCTCAGCCGACGACGGCAGGACCACGCTGATCTCCTCGGCGGGCGGGCGCGACGGCCCGGCGGCCGGGTACGGCGCGGTCAGCGGCTGGCGGCGTACCGGGCCCAGGCGTCGGCGAGGGTCTCCAGCGCGGACTCGGAGGCGCCGGCGCTTTCGAGGTGGTCGGCGTACGTCTCCAGCTCGTCGGGTCCGTCCGGCCAGTCGGGGTCTGCAGCCGCGTCCCGGGCGAGGTCTCCGATTGCGCTGCTGACCTGCGTGAACTGTGCCAGCCAGGCCCCGAATCCGCTCACGTCCCGCCCTTCCTGGGTGTCTGCTCCGACCGGCGGAGCCTACCGCCGACCACCGACAGCCCCGTTCCTCACGCTGCGTGAGTGGCGACAGGGACGCACTTGCCGTCCGGGAGGGACGCACCCAGGGACGCACCTGTGAAAAGTGCGTCCCTGGGGGCGCCAAGTGCGTCCCTAGGGACGCTGTGCGTCCCTGGTGCGACCCTGGTGCGTCCCTGCCTCTGACCTGCTGTGTGTCCGCTATGCGGCTTTTGGAGGGACGCAGGGACGCATTTGACCCCCTCATCTCTGTTGGAATGACGAGAAGAAGTAGAGAGAAGAGAGATGTAGGGGAAAAGTGCGTCCCTGCGTCCCTCGCATACCGGGCAAATCGTCTCGCTGATCTACAGACCGTGATCACCGCCGGGCCGCAGACGGCGACGATCCGCACCGCCGAGCCCGGCGCCCCGCTTTTGGGTGGCTCTGATCAGCCCCCTGCGGCTTCAAGCCGCGCGAGGACGGAAGGCAGGCACCACCTTGCGTGGGCCGGGCCGCAGCGCTCATCGGTCCGCATGGGCGGGGTGGGGCGCGTGACGTGCGGTAGGCGGGCGGGCCGCGCCCGGCGACGGCCGGGAGGCCGGCCGCGGCCGGTTCGGCCGTCGCCGGTGAACGCGCGGGCCGCAGAGAGCCGCACCCGGGGGTGCCGGGCGCGGACGCGCCCGTCCGCTTTACCTCTCCCCTCCAGGTCGCGCCGCCGAGGTGCGCCCCTATCGGCGGGTGCGTCCCTGACGACCAGGTCGCAGACAGCAGACCGCCCGCATTCTCACCTGCGGGAAAGCAGGCGGAAACGCGGGCGGAAAGCCGAGCCGGACTCAGGCGGCGAGTGGGACCAGGTCGTGATAGCAGCCGAGGCAGACCGGCAGAGGCCGGGAGGTCTCGGCGGGTGTCTGCACCCGGATGAGCAGACCCGGGTCGGCGGGGTGCGTGCAGGCCGGGCGCATCTGCGACTGGTGGAAGATGGCGCAGGCACATCGGCACCCGCCGGGCCGGTCCTGCTCCCACTCGAACATCGCGGGCAGCACGATGGTCAGGACGGGAGGCAGCGACTCGATGTCGAACGTGGTCATGCGACATCCCCCTGCGACTCCGGGCCCGGGTCCTCGACCTTCAGCCGCCGGAAGTGAGCCTCCAGGGCCTGCTCCACGAGCGTCTGCGGGTTGAGCCCGGTCTGCTCGACCGCGGCCGTGAGCTTCCGGTCGGTGGAGGTCAGGATGCGCACGGTCAGGGGGACTCGCTCCGGACCGCGCGGCCGGCCACGACGGCGAGGCGGGCGCCGGGAGGCTCCCGACGACGTCGGGGTGGGCGAGGCCGGAGCCGCAGTCTTCTGCTCCTGGCCCTCGTTCCCGCCTGCAGGATCACCAGCATTCCCGCTTGCCGAATCGCCAGCGGAAGAACCAGAGCCACCCCAGCTCTCCGGGTTGTCCCAGTCAGGCTCTTGGGCCCCACTGAGGTCGGCGGGGTCCTTCTCCTGGGCCTTGCGGATCTCCTCGTCAGATTGGGCGGCCTTCTGCATGAACGACGGCATCAGCGCTTCTCCTTGAGGGTCGGGAGGGTGTGGTGCAGTACCTCGCGGTAGGAGGACACGAGCAGCTTGGCCTCGCGGCCGGGAGCTGCCGTGATGGGGATGGACCCGGTCCGGCAGACCTCGCGTACGGCGTAGTTGTGGATCCTGGTCGGCAGGATGAGGTCGCCGAAGCGCTCCTGCAGGCGGCCTTCCCAAAGGCGGTGGACCTCCCGGAACTCGCGCTTGCTGGGCACGATGTTCCGCACGATTCCCACGACCTGCAGGGACTCGTTCAGCCCGCCGGGCGAGGTGTAGTGCTCGATGGAGGTCAGCGCCTCCCGAGCGCCGAGGTACCCGTCCTTCTTGAGCGTCGCCGGGATCACGACTTTGCGGGCCGCGATGAGCGCGGACCCCACGACCTTCCCGCCCGGCCGGGGAGGTGCGTCGATGAAGATGACATCGACCAGGTCCCGCAGACCCCACAGAGCCCGCTTCAGCCGGAACTCCATGCCAGTGGTCGGGTCGCTCTCCCGGTTGCCGAACTTCCGGACGGCCGGCAGGACCCAGACGTTCGACGGCCAGTGCTTCCCCGCGCGCACGAGTGTCTCGCGCGCGATCTCGGCAGGGTCGCGGGGACGCTCGTCGGGGTCGACGTAGTAGATGTCGTTCACCGACAACTTGGGCTCCACGACGCCCAGCTCGTCGGTGAGCGTCGCGCGCGGGTCCAGGTCGACTCCAGCGACCCTCAGCCCATGTTCGGCAGCCACGGCGATCAACCCCGCAGTGACCGACGTCTTCCCGACGCCGCCCTTCTCGCTGACCTCAGCGACGATTTCCGGGTCTTCGGCCACAGGGTCCTCCTCTCCTCATGTAAGCCGAAGATTGCCGACCCCGTTTGCCTAAGCGCAAGCTGACCCGCACGCTT
>NZ_JBFATS010000036.1:0-28585 GCF_040678435.1 Streptomyces sp. NPDC052682
TGATCATCGACTTCGTCATGAACCACACCAGCGACCAGCACCCGTGGTTCCAGGAGTCCCGGAAGGACCCCGACGGGCCGTACGGCGACTACTACATGTGGGCGGACGACGACAAGGGCTACCCGGACGCGCGGATCATCTTCGTCGACACCGAGGTCTCCAACTGGACGTACGACCCGGTGCGCGGCCAGTACTTCTTCCACCGGTTCTTCTCGCACCAGCCCGACCTCAACTACGAGAACCCGGCCGTGCAGGAGGAGATCCTGGCCGCCCTGCGCTTCTGGCTGGACCTGGGCATCGACGGCTTCCGGCTGGACGCGGTGCCCTACCTCTACGCGGCCGAGGGCACCAACTGCGAGAACCTGCCCGCCACCCATGCGTTCCTCAAGCGGGTCCGCCGCGAGATCGACGCCCAGTACCCCGACACCGTGCTGCTGGCGGAGGCCAACCAGTGGCCGGAGGACGTGGTCGACTACTTCGGCGACTACGCACGCGGCGGCGACGAGTGCCACATGGCCTTCCACTTCCCCGTCATGCCCCGCATCTTCATGGCCGTCCGGCGGGAGTCGCGCTATCCGGTCTCCGAGATCCTCGCCAAGACGCCCGACATCCCCTCGGGCTGCCAGTGGGGGATCTTCCTGCGCAACCACGACGAGCTCACGCTCGAGATGGTCACCGACGAAGAGCGCGACTACATGTGGGCCGAGTACGCCAAGGACCCCCGGATGCGCGCCAACATCGGCATCCGCAGGCGTCTGGCCCCGCTGCTGGACAACGACCGGCACTCGATCGAACTCTTCACCGCCCTGCTGCTCTCCCTTCCCGGGTCGCCGATCATCTACTACGGCGACGAGATCGGCATGGGCGACAACATCTGGCTCGGCGACCGCGACGCGGTGCGCACCCCGATGCAGTGGACCCCGGACCGCAACGCGGGCTTCTCCACGTGCGACCCGGGCCGCCTCACCCTCCCCGTGATCATGGACCCGGTCTTCGGCCACCAGGTCACCAACGTCGAGGCGTCCATGGCCTCGCCGTCCAGCCTGCTGCACTGGACCCGCCGCATGATCGAGATCCGCAAGCAGAACCCGGCCTTCGGACTCGGCTCCTACACCGAGCTGCCCTCGTCCAACCCGGCGGTCCTCGCCTTCCTGCGGGAGTACGAGGACGACCTGGTGCTGTGCGTCAACAACTTCGCGCGGTTCGCGCAGCCCACCGAGCTGGACCTGAGCGCCTTCGAGGGCCGGCATCCGGTCGAGCTGTTCGGCGGGGTCCGCTTCCCGGCCATCGGTGAACTGCCGTACCTGCTGACGCTGGGGGGCCACGGCTTCTACTGGTTCCGGCTCACTCGAGTCGCATCCCGCATCGGCCGGCGACTGTGAGCATGCGCCGACGAAAGGAGGCGTGACCATGGCGAAGACCGCATCCCTGCGCCCGGACCTGACGCGCCTCGCCGAGCCCCTGGAGTCGCTCGGCGAGCTGCTGCGCGAGTGGCTGCCCCGGCAGCGCTGGTTCGCCGGCAAGGACCGGCCCGTCACGGAGCTCGGTGTGCTCTCCACGACCGAGCTCTTCCCGGGCTGTCTGCACCTGCTGGTGCACGCCGGGCACGGCGGCGTGCCCGCCCCGGGCGGCGCGCAGCCGGCCGGTGACTGCTACCAGCTCCTGCTCGGCGTACGGGAGCACCCCTCGCCCCGGCTCGGCCGGGCGCTGATCGGCCGGGTCCAGGACGGGCCGCTGGCCGGGCTCACGGTCTACGACGCGCTCCACGACCCCCGGTCGGCGCAGCTGCTGCTGGCGCGGCTGCGGCGGCCCGGCGCGGCGGGCCCGCTGCGGTTCGAGTGCGACCCGTCCCTGCCGTTGACCGCCGGTCTCGCGCCGCGGCTGCTGGACGCCGAGCAGTCCAACTCCTCGCTGGTGTACGGCGACGAGTACATCCTGAAGGTGTTCCGGCGCATCCAGCCGGGCGTCAACCCCGACCTGGAGGTGCCGGGCGCGCTGGCCCGCCAGGGCTGTCACCGGGTCCCCGCGCCCGTGGCGTGGTTCCAGACGCGGCATCCGTTCCGGGCGACGCTCGGCGTGCTCCAGCCGTACCTGCGGGACGCCTCCGACGGCTGGACCCTGGCCCTCGACGCGCTCGCCGCCGGGGACGACTTCACCGCCCAGGCCCGGGCGCTGGGCGGGGCCACGGCGGAGGTGCACTTGGCGCTGGCCTCGGCGTTCCCCGTCGGGGAGCCGGGGGAGAACGGGCGGACGGCGGCGGCGATGCACGAGCGGCTGACCGCCGCCGCGCACTGCGTGCCGGCCCTGACGCCCTTCGTGCCGGGCCTCAGGGCCGCGTTCGACGCGCTCACCACCTGCGACCCCGGGCCGCCCGCCCAGCGCATCCACGGCGACCTGCACCTGGGGCAGGTGCTGCGGGCCGGGCGGGAGTGGTTCGTCATCGACTTCGAGGGCGAGCCGTCCCGGCCGCTGTCCGAACGGCGCAGTGCCCACTCCCCCGTGCGGGACATCGCGGGCATGCTGCGCTCCTTCGACTACGCCGCCCGGCAGCGCCGCCCCTGGCGCCCGGAGTGGGCGCGCCGCTGCCGGGAGGCCTACTGCGCGGGCTACGCCGGCCGCGCCGGCTGGGACCCGCGCAAGAAGCACGGCCTGCTGCGCGCCTATGAGACGGACCGGGCCGTGTACGAGGTGCTGTACGAGGCCCGGCACCGCCCCGACTGGCTGCCCGTACCGATGGCGGCGATCGAACGCCTCGCCGTGAGAGGAGACTGACCGTGGCCCTGCGTGACACCTCACTCCCCGAGCCGTCCGGCCCCGTCCCGTGCGGGACCGCGCCGGCCCTGTCCGCCGAGGACCGCGGGCGCCTGCTGGCGGGCGCCCACCACGACCCGCACGCGCTGCTGGGCGCCCACCCGGTCGCCGACGGCGTCCTCTTCCGGGCGCTGCGCCCGTTCGCCCGCTCGGTGAGTGTGGTGATCGACGGGATCCGCACCCGTCTCGTCTCCGAGGGCGACGGCCTGTTCTCCGGTGTCCTGCCGCTGGACGAGATCCCCGCGTACACCCTGCTGGTCGCGTACGAGGACGCCGAGTACGAGGTGCACGACCCGTACCGCTTCCTGCCCGCGCTCGGCGAGCTCGACCTGCACCTGATCCGCGAGGGCCGGCACGAGGAGCTGTGGAAGGCGCTCGGCGCACAGCCCATGACCCACCAGGGCGTCACCGGCACCCGCTTCGCCGTGTGGGCGCCGAACGCCCGGGGCGTGCGGGTCGCCACGGACTTCACCTACTGGGACGGGACGCAGTTCCCGATGCGGTCGATGGGCGCGTCGGGGGTGTGGGAGCTGTTCCTGCCGGGCGTCGGCGAGGGCACCCCGTACAAGTTCGAGATCACCTCCCGGTACGGCCACCGCTTCCTCAAGGCCGACCCGATGGCCCGCCGCACCGAGGAGCCGCCGAACACGGCCTCGATCGTGACGGCCTCGCACTACACGTGGGGCGACCAGGAGTGGATGGCGCGCCGTGCGGAGACCCCGGTGCACGAGGCGCCGTTCTCGGTGTACGAGGTGCACCTGCCGTCCTGGCGGCCGGGGCTGACCTACCGGGAGCTCGCCGAGGAACTCCCCGCGTACGTCAAGGACATGGGCTTCACGCACGTGGAGCTTATGCCGGTCGCCGAGCACCCCTTCCACGGCTCGTGGGGCTACCAGGTCACCGGCTTCTACGCGCCGACCGCCCGCCTGGGCACCCCGGACGACTTCCGGTACTTCGTCGACGCCTGCCACCGGGCCGGCATCGGCGTGATCATGGACTGGGTGCCGGCGCACTTCCCCAAGGACGACTGGGCGCTGGCCCGCTTCGACGGCGACCCGCTGTACGAACCCGGGGACGCGCGGCGCGCCGAGCACCCGGACTGGGGCACCTACGAGTTCGACTTCGCCCGTACCGAGGTCCGCAACTTCCTGGTCGCCAACGCCGTGTACTGGTGCGAGGAGTTCCACATCGACGGGCTGCGCGTCGACGCCGTCGCCTCGATGCTCTACCTCGACTACTCGCGCGAGGACGGCCAGTGGGAGCCCAACGCGTACGGCGGCCGGGAGGACCTGGCGGCCATGCGGTTCCTGCAGGAGATGAACGCGACCGTGTACCGCCGCTGCCCCGGCGTGGTCACCATCGCCGAGGAGTCCACCGCGTGGGGCGGGGTGACCCGGCCCACCGAGACCGGCGGGCTCGGCTTCGGGCTGAAGTGGAACATGGGCTGGATGCACGACTCCCTGGAGTACATCGCCAAGGAGCCGGTGCACCGCAAGTACCACCACCACGAGATGACGTTCTCGATGGTGTACGCCTACAGCGAGAACTACGTCCTGCCGATCTCCCACGACGAGGTCGTGCACGGCAAGCAGGCGCTGGTGTCGAAGATGCCGGGCGACTGGTGGCAGCGGCGCGCCACCGTGCGCGCCTACCTCGGCTACATGTGGGCCCACCCCGGCAAGCAGCTGCTGTTCATGGGGCAGGAGTTCGCCCAGGGGGCGGAGTGGTCGGTGGAACACGGCCCGGAGTGGTGGCTGCTGGACGACGGTTACCACTCGGCGGGCGACCACCGCGGGGTGCGTGACCTGGTCCGCGACCTCAACGCGGTCTACCGGGCGACGCCGACCCTGTGGCAGTACGACACCCGGCCGGAGGGCTTCAGGTGGGTGGCGGTGGACGCGGCCGACGACAACGTCTTCGCCTTCCTGCGGTTCGACGCCGAGGGCAACCCGCTGCTCGCGGTGTCCAACTTCTCCCCCGTCGTGCGCCACGACTACCGCCTCGGCGTCCCCGACGGCACCACCGCCTGGGAGGAGATCCTCAACACCGACGCCACGTGCTACGGCGGCAGCGGCGTCACCCACCCGGACCCCGTCAAGCCGGAGGACGGCTGCGTCCGGATCACCCTGCCCCCGCTCGCGACGGTGTGGCTGACGCCGTTCGCTCTGTGAGGACCGGCGGCGACGACAGGTTCCGACCGCCCCGAGCGGGGCATTCGGGGTCGTACGACCGAGGAGACGGCCGTACGGCCGGGGAGACCTGGTCGCCGCGTCAGGCCACAGGAAGGGCGGCATCACGTTGCGCACTGTCGGAGTGGAGGAGGAACTCCTCCTGGTCGATCCGGAGACCGGTGAACCGCGGGCCCTGTCCGCCGCGGTGCTCGCCCGGGCCGAGCAGGACGAAGCCGACCAGGACGTGTTCGAGAAGGAACTCCACGACCAGATGCTGGAGTTCGCCACCCACCCGCAGACGGACATGGAGAGCCTGCGGGCGGAGCTCGGGCGCTGCCGCAAGGAGGCCGCGCGGCACGCCGGGGAGATCGGCTGCACGGTCGCCGCGCTCGCGACCTCACCGCTGCCCGTCAGCCCCGCCGTGGGTGTCGGCCGGCGGTACCAGTGGATGGCGCAGGAGTACGGCATCGCCACCCAGGAGCAGCTGGTACTGGGCTGCCACGTCCATGTGAACGTCGACTCCGACGAGGAGGGCGTCGCGGTCGTCGACCGGGTGCGGCCCTGGCTGTCGGTGCTGGCCGCGCTGAGCGCGAACTCGCCGTTCTGGCAGGGCAAGGACAGCGGGTACCACAGCTACCGCAGCCGGGTGTGGCAGCGCTGGCCGTCGGCCGGCCCGACCGAGCTGTTCGGCTCCGCCGAGCGGTACCACCGGCGGGTGGCGGAGATGGTGGCCACGGGCACCATCCTCGACGACGGGATGATCTACTTCGACGCGCGGCTGTCCCGGCGCTATCCGACGGTGGAGATCCGGGTCGCGGACGTGTGTCTGCACGCCGACACCGCCGTGCTGCTCGCCACCCTGGCCCGCGGCCTGGTGGAGACCGCGGCCCGGGAGTGGCGTGCGGACGTCCCGCCGGTCGACCACAGCGTGAGCCTGCTCCGGCTGGCCGGCTGGCGCGCCGCCCGCTCGGGCCTGTCCGGAGAGCTGCTGCACCCCGCGACCATGCGGCGCATGCCCGCGGAGGCGGTCGTACGGTCCCTGCTGGACCATGTCGCCGAGGCCCTGGAGGAGACCGGCGACCTGGAGCGGGCCCGGGAGACCTGCGCCGCCCTGCTGCGCGGCGGCACCGGCGCCCAGGTCCAGCGCGACCTGCTGGAACGCACGGGCAGCCTGCGGGACGTGGTCACGGAGTGCGTCCGGCACACCCAGGAGTGAGAGCGCGCCCGCCTGGGGCGGGTGTGCCGGGCTCTGCGGCCCCCGGCGGGGCGCCGGGACCGCCGGCACGGCGGGGGCCATGCGGCTCGCGCACGGCTGACACCGCAGTACCCCGGACAGCGGCCCGGGCCGCGTGGCACCGCCGCCGGCGTGCGGACCGCCACATCCGGCATCACCCTGGACGAGGTCCTGAGCCCCCCAGGGGCTTGCGGGCGCGGCCGAGGTCCTGAGCGCCCCCACGGGGGCGACGGGCGCGCCGGACCGGGACGGAAGCGGCGCGCCGGCTGACACCGCAGTACCCCGGACAGCGAACCGGGCCGCGCGGCACCGCCACCGGCGTGCGGACCGCCACATCGAAGTCCTGAGCGCCTCACGGGGGCTTGCGGGCGCGCCGGACGGCGGGACGGAAGCGGCGCGCGCACGGCTGACACCGCAGTAAGTACCCCGGACTGCGGCTCGCGCCGCAGGAGGCAGGCGCCCGGGGGGCGAGGCGCAGGTCGGCTCGGCACGCACGGGCGGCCGGGCGTGCGGGGGCTGCCCAGGTCAGAGGATCAGGACGAGGGCGTACACCAGGAAGAACGCGGCGATCAGCACCGTGAGACCGAGGATCAGCGTCATCGGTGCCTTGGCCCAGCCCTTGGGCGGGTTGTGCGTCTCGCGGGGGCCCGCCTCGGGCATGCTGCTCTCCGCGGGCGGGGTCTCGCCCGGGGGCACACCACCGCCGGGTTCCAGTCCGGTGCTGCGTTCGGGTTCGGGGTCGGGACTGATGTGCTGGCTCATGCCGTCCGAGTCCCCCGAACCCACCGGGATCATCAGGACGGCACACTTCCGGATTCCCGGCCCCCGGAGCTCGAGGACCGGCTACATTCGAGCACCGCCGATGACCGTACTCGTCGGCAGAGTCACCCCCCGTACATGTCAGGAGCAGTGCATTGCGTGACCTCGCTCTCGCTCCCCCGGCCGCCGCTCCCCTGACCGGCGGGCTCGCCGACAGTCTCTTCGAGACGGCGGACCGCGACCCCACGCTGCCGATGCTCGCCCGCCGCCCCGACCCGGCCTCCGCCGTGTGGCAGGAGGTGACGGCCGTGGAGTTCCGCGACGAGGTCGTCGACCTGGCCAAGGGACTGATCGCGTCGGGGATCTCCCCGGGCAACCGCGTCGCGATCATGGCGCGCACCCGGTACGAGTGGACGGTGCTCGCCTACGCCCTGTGGTCGGTGGGCGCCGAGATCGTGCCGATCTACCCCACGTCGTCGCGCGACCAGGTGGAGTGGATCCTCCGGGACGCCGGCTGTGTGGCCGTCGTCGTCGAGGACGAGCAGGGCGTGATGACGGTGGGCTCCGTGTGCGCCACGCTGCCGCGGCTGCGGCACGTGTGGCAGCTGGACGCGGGCGCCCTGGAGGAACTGGTGACCCGTGGCGGGTCCGTCCCGCTGGCCACGGTCGAGTCGATGCGCCGCCTGGTGCTGCCGGACTCGACGGCCGTCATCGCCTACACCTCGGGCACCACGGGCCGCGCCCTGGGCTGTGCGCTGAGCCACCGCGGCCTGGCCGCCCCCTGCGATACGCTGCTGGCGGGCTGGCGCGAGATCACCGCGCCGCCCGGGGAGCAGGGCGCCGTGCTCGCGTACCTGCCGCTGTCCCACGTGTACGGACTGATGATCCAGGGGATCTGCGTGCGCGGCGGTCTGCTGATGGGGCACGAACCCGACATGAGCGGAGCGGCCCTGGCCTCGGCGCTGCGCTCGTTCCGCCCCACGTACTTCTACGGGGTCCCGTCGGTCTTCGAGAAGATCTACAAGAACTTCCTGCGCACGGCCCAGGAGGCGGGCCGCGGCGGCCTGTTCGAGCGGGCCGCCGACACGGCCCGGGCGTTCGCCGCCGCCGTCGAACGCCAGCGGCTGGGCCGCGGCTCGGGACCCGGCCTGGAGCTCAGGCTCCAGCACGCCCTGTACGAGCGCACGGTCTACCGCAAGCTGCGGGACGCGCTCGGCGGCCGGGTCCGCCGGGCCACCTCGGGCGGCTCGCCCCTCCACCGCGACCTGTGCCTGTTCTACGAGGGCATCGGCATCCACGTGCACGACGGCTACGGGCTCACGGAGACCAGCGGCGGCATCACGATGCAGCCGCTGGGCCGGGAGAAGTCCGGCACGGTCGGCCAGGCCCTGCCCGGCACCGAGATCCGGGTGGCGGACGACGGGGAGATCCTGGTGCGCGGGCCGTCCGTGTTCCAGGGCTACGTCGGTGACGACACCGCCACCCGGACCGCGCTGCGCGGGAACTGGCTCGCCACCGGGGACCTCGGGCAGCTGGATTCCGAGGGGTATCTGACGATCACCGGCCGCAAGAAGGACGTGATCATCACCAGCAGCGGCAAGAGCGTCGCCCCGGCCTTCCTGGAGCAGCGGCTGCGGGTCCATCCGCTGATCCACCAGGCGGTGGTGGTCGGCGACAACCGGCCCTGCGTGGGGGCGCTGATCACGCTCGACCCGGACTTCCTGGCGCACTGGCGGGCGGCGCTGGCGCTCCAGGGCGAGGCGCGGGAGGCCCGGGAGGAGAACGCGCTGCGCGAGGAGATCGCCCGGGCGGTGGCCGGGGCGAACAGCGCCGTGTCGCGCCCGGAGTCGATCCGGGTGTTCCGGATCCTGCCGGAGCCGTTCGACGTGACCAACGGGCTGCTGACGCCGTCGATGAAACTGCGCCGCGACGAGATCGTGCGGCGTTACGCTGCCGAGATCGAGGCCATGTACCAGTCCCGGGCGCGGCCCGGGCGGCTGCCCGTCACGGAGGTGGTGTCCGCGTGGGACGAGTCGGACAACGTGTTCCGCTGAGGACCGGTCCGGCCGGCCGGGTTCCGCCGAGGGCTGAGGAACCGGACGAGTAGGCCCCGCACCCACGGGAACACGCAACAGTGGCGACGCAAGAGACCACCCGAGAAAGGCTGACCGGCCCTGCTGTCGACGGGCCCGAAAGGCGATATGTCAACCGAGCCGCGTGGGGACGACGCACTGACTTCCGAGGAGATCCCGAGCCGCACGAGCAGCTTCGCGGGCGAGCCGCACGACGTGACAGGCGCGCGTCTGGCCGCGGAGGAGTTCCTGCGTGATCTGGCACGCTCCGCTCCGCCCTCGGCCCCCGAGTACTGGGACGACATCCTGCTGGTGGTGACCGAGCTCGCCGCCAACGCCGTCCAGTACGCCCCGGGCCCCTTCGCGCTGCGCATGCGCAGGACGTTCGACGGTGTGCACGTGGTGCTGCACGACACCAGTACGACACCGCCGGCGCCGCGGCCGTTCGATCCGCGCAGCGGTGGCGGCGGCATAGGCTGGCACCTGATCCACACCCTGTGCGACCAGGTCAGCGTGGTCACGGACGACCACGGCAAGGACGTGCACGTCTTCCTCCCCTGGTGAGCGGGGCGAACCCCCAGGGGTGTGCTCAGGCCTGCGCGGCCCCGAGGGCCGGCCCTGGCGCGTCGCGCAGCGGCATCAGCACGCTGACCGTCTTGCCCCCTCCGGGACGCCGGCGGACGGAGATGTCCCGCGCCAGCCTGATGACGAGGGGCCAGCCGTAGCCGCTGCCGTGATACCCGGTCGGCAGGGCGCCGGAGCCGTGGGCCGCCTCGGGGATGACGTCACTGTGGTCGTGCACGTCCAGCCGGACGCCGTCCTCGGTCGTCCGGACGTCGAAGCCCGCCACTCCGTCACCGTGCACGATGGCGTTGGTGACCAGTTCCGAGACGACGATCAGCAGGTCGATCATGTCCTGCTCGTGGGGCACGCGACCCGCGGCCTCCCACCGGGCGCGCACCACCGACTCCGCGTGGGCCCGCGCCGACGCGGCCGTGGGCACCTCGGCGCCCGCCGTCCGCCGCCCGTCGAGAGCGCCGTCGGACCGCGCCGGGCCCGTTCCATCGGTGAGATGCATGTCAGTGGTGTCCCTGCGAGTCGCGTGCCGTGTACCGGGGCGGCTGTGAGCTCCGCCGCCGCGCCGCCGCGCGGTGCCTCCCGGCCCGTCGTTCAGCCGGCGGAGGTCTGGCGTGGCGGCAGCCCGAGATAGTAGTCGCCGACAGCCGTCAGGTACGCAGGGTCCATGGTCTCGCTGTCGGTCCTGAACCGCGGTGCCGCCTTGACCTCCGCCCGGGTGCAGTCCACGGTGATCCTCCGTTCCTCGGGGTCGATGTCCGTCACCAGACCGACCGGCACGAGGACGCTCCGGCCGAACACCCACACCCCCGTGTCGACGACCAGGTGCCGCATGCCGTGGTGGTCGGCCTGCCGGTCCACGTGGCCGATGGTGCCGTCGCCGGCCACGACGGTGTACCCCGTCAGGTCCCGTCCCTCGACGTGACCGCTGTCCGGCGCGTACGACCAGATTCTGTCGATGGGCACGCTGCTCCGTCCCTCCCGGATGAAACGACGAGTGATCGGCCGGGCGGGTGAGTGCCTCCCGGCTCCACAGCACCAACTACCCGCCTGCGGCAGGCGCATTCGACGTGCGGCACCCCGACCACGCGGGCACCCGCACGGAATCGGCCCCTGCTGGGTCCGCCCCTGTCACGCGGGCGAGCCGTCTCACCGGCGGATCGGTCACGGCCTCGCCCGCCCGCCCCGGCAAGCCCCTGCCGTCCCCGCTCGGCAAAACCTCTCCGCGTACCCCGCTTCGTTAAGGTCATGCACACGTTCCCTTACTTCCGTCCTCCGGCGCACAGGAGGCGCACCACGCTTTGTTCCCTACCCCCCGAGTGGGTTAGCCTGCGGCGTATTTCTCATCGCGTAGATCCGCTGAACTGCGGAAATGCACGCACGACGGGTCGGGCCGGGTATCGGCCCGGAGGGGTACCGAGTTCCCGCCCGCGGGAACTCCCTGGGGAGCGGAACGAGGGTGCGCATGACCAGCAACAGCGCCGAGGTCACCGACGCGGTGCCGGGCGACCAGGAGCTGAGGAGACTGCTGGCCGGCCTCACGGCCGTGCGGGACGGGGACTTCGGCACCCGGCTGCCGGACGACGCCGACGGCCTGATGGGCGACATCGCCAAGGTCTTCAACGGCATGGTGGACCAGTTGTCCGTGTTCACCTCCGAGGTGACCCGTGTGGCCCGCGAGGTGGGCACCGAGGGCACGCTCGGCGGCCAGGCGGTGGTGCCGGGGGTCTCCGGGACCTGGGCCGACCTGACCGACTCGGTGAACGCCATGGCGGGCAACCTCACCACCCAGGTCCGCGACATCGCCCAGGTCGCCACCGCGGTCGCCAAGGGCGATCTGTCGCAGAAGATCGACGTGCCCGCGCGCGGCGAGATCCTGCAGCTGAAGGAGACCGTCAACACGATGGTCGACCAGCTCTCCGCCTTCGCCGACGAGGTCACCCGCGTCGCCCGCGAGGTCGGCAGCGAAGGGCGGCTCGGCGGCCAGGCGCAGGTGCCGGGGGTCGCCGGTGTCTGGCGCGACCTGACCGACTCGGTGAACCACATGGCGGGCAACCTGACCAGCCAGGTCCGCTCCATCGCCCAGGTGACCACCGCCGTCGCCAAGGGCGACCTGTCCCAGAAGATCACCGTCGACGCCCGCGGCGAGATCCTCGAACTGAAGAACACCATCAACACGATGGTCGACCAGCTCTCCGCCTTCGCCGACGAGGTCACCCGCGTCGCCCGCGAGGTCGGCACCGAGGGACGCCTCGGCGGCCAGGCCCAGGTGCGGGGCGTGTCGGGCACCTGGAAGGACCTCACCGACAACGTCAACGTGATGGCCTCCAACCTCACCGGCCAGGTGCGCTCCATCGCCCAGGTCGCCACCGCCGTGGCCCGCGGTGACCTCTCGCAGCGGATCACCGTCGAGGCCAAGGGCGAGGTCGCCGCGCTCGCCGAGGTCATCAACACGATGGTCGACACGCTGTCGGCGTTCGCCGACGAGGTCACCCGCGTCGCCCGCGAGGTGGGCACCGAAGGACGCCTCGGCGGCCAGGCGCACGTGCCGAACGTGGCGGGCACCTGGAAGGACCTCACCGACAACGTCAACTCGATGGCCAACAACCTCACCGGCCAGGTGCGCAACATCGCGCTGGTGACGACCGCGGTGGCCCGAGGCGACCTGTCGAAGAAGATCGACGTCGACGCGCGCGGCGAGATCCTGGAGCTGAAGACGACGATCAACACGATGGTCGACCAGCTCTCCGCGTTCGCCGACGAGGTCACCCGCGTCGCCCGCGAGGTCGGCACCGAGGGACGCCTCGGCGGCCAGGCCGAGGTGGAGGGCGTCTCGGGCACCTGGAAGCGCCTGACGGAGAACGTCAACGAGCTCGCGGGCAACCTGACCCGGCAGGTGCGCGCCATCGCCGAGGTGGCCAGCGCCGTCGCCGAGGGCGACCTGACGCGGTCGATCACCGTGGAGGCCTCCGGTGAGGTCGCCGAGCTGAAGGACAACATCAACTCGATGGTGGAGTCCCTGCGCGAGACGACCCGGGCCAACCAGGAGCAGGACTGGCTCAAGACCAACCTCGCCCGGATCTCCGGCCTGATGCAGGGCCACCGCGACCTGCCCGTGGTCGCCGAGCTGATCATGGACGAGCTGGTGCCGCTGGTGTCGGCCCAGTACGGGGCCTTCTACCTGGCCGAGGACGGAGACGACGGCCCCGAGCTGCGGCTGGTCGGCTCCTACGGCTACCCCGAGGACAGCACCCGGCCCACCCGCATCTCCTTCGGCCGCACCCTGGTCGGGCAGGCCGCCCGCAGCCGGCGCACCATCACGGTGGACCAGCTGCCGCCGGACTACGTGACCATCTCCTCCGGTCTCGGCCAGGTCGTGCCGACCACCCTGGTGCTGCTGCCCATCGTGTTCGAGGGGCAGGTCCTCGGTGTGATCGAGCTGGCGTCGGTGTCGGCGTTCAAGCAGATCCACCAGGACTTCCTGGAACAGCTGATGGAGACCATCGGCGTCAACGTCAACACCATCGTCGCCAACGCCCGCACCGACGAGCTCCTGGTCGAGTCGCAGCGGCTGACCGCCGAGCTGCAGGCCCGCTCGGCCGAGCTGCAGGTGCAGCAGGAGGAGCTCCAGCGCTCCAACGCCGAGCTGGAGGAGAAGGCCTCGCTGCTGGTCGCGCAGAACCGGGACATCGAGGCGAAGAACCTCCAGATCGAGCAGGCCCGGCAGGAGCTGGAGGCCCGCGCGCAGCAGCTGTCGCTGGCCTCGAAGTACAAGTCGGAGTTCCTGGCGAACATGAGCCACGAGCTGCGTACGCCGCTCAACAGCCTGCTCATCCTCGCCCAGCTGCTGGCCCAGAACCCCTCGCGCAACCTCACCCCCAAGCAGGTCGAGTACGCGCAGATCATCCACTCGGCGGGTTCGGACCTGCTCCAGCTGATCAACGACATCCTCGACCTGTCGAAGGTCGAGGCCGGGAAGATGGACGTCTCCCCGGAGCGGGTGTCGCTGCGGCAGCTCATCGAGTACGTCGAGGCCACCTTCCGGCCCATGACCATGCAGAAGAGCCTCGACTTCACGGTGACGACCGCGCCCGGGGCGCCCGCGGACCTGCTGACCGACGACTCCCGGCTCCGGCAGGTGCTGCGCAACCTGCTGTCCAACGCGGTGAAGTTCACCGAGCGGGGCAGTGTGGAGCTGCGCGTCGAACCGGCCCTGGACGACGAGGTGCCCGAGGGGGTGATCCGGGGCGGCACCGTGGTGGCCTTCCGTGTGAAGGACACCGGCATCGGCATCCAGGAGCAGCACCTGGAGACCATCTTCGGGGCGTTCCAGCAGGCGGACGGCACCACCAGCCGCAAGTACGGCGGCACCGGCCTCGGGCTGTCCATCACCCGGGAGATCGCCCACCTGCTCGGTGGTGCCGTCACGGTGGACAGCGCACCGGGGCAGGGCAGCACGTTCACCCTGTTCCTGCCGGTGGCGCGGCCCGACTTCGAGGAGCTGCTCGGCCGCGGCCGGGCCACCGAGCGCACCCCGGCCCAGGCGCTGCCGGAGGCGGCGCCGTCACCGTCGGCGCCCCTGCCCGACCCGGTCTCCGGCCGCAGGCCGCGCCGGCTGCTGGTGGTCGAGGAGCGGCCGCGCGGTCTGCTGACCCTGGTCGCGGAGAGCGTGGTCACGGACCTGTCGCACGGGGACGCGGCGGCACCGGTCGACATCATCACCGCCGTCGGGGCCCAGGAGGCGGCCGGTGCCCTGGCCGCCGAGCCCTGCCACTGCGTGGTGCTGGAGCTCGGCATGCCGGACGGGGAGGCGTCCCGCTTCCTGGACGCGCTGCGGGGCGACTCGGCCCTCGCCAGCGTTCCCGTGCTGGTGCACACCGGGCACCGTACGGACCTGGCCGCGGAGGAGGCGCTGCGTTCCCGGGCGGAGGGCGGCGCGCTGGAGTTCCTCGCCAGCCTGGACGAACTGCGGGAGCGCATCGCCCTGCACCTGTCCGCCGAGGAGCCCGGCGACGTGCTGTCGCTGGTGCGCACGGAGGAGCCGCAGCGGCTGGTGCCGCAGCCGGTGGACGACTCGTTCTCCGGCCGCACCGTGCTGGTCGTCGACGACGACGCGCGCAACCTGTTCGCCCTCAGCGGCATCCTGGAACTGCACGGCTTCCGCGTCCTGCACGCCGAGAACGGCCGCAAGGGCATCGACACCCTGGTGAACAACCCGGACGTGGCGCTCGTGCTGATGGACGTGATGATGCCGGAGATGGACGGGTACACGGCGACAGCGGAGATCCGCAAGATGCCGCAGTACGCCGAGCTGCCCATCATCGCCGTCACCGCCAAGGCGATGCCGGGCGACCGGGAGAAGAGCCTCGCGTCGGGCGCCAGTGACTACGTCACCAAGCCGGTCGACACACAGGACCTGATCGCCTGCGTCCGACGCTGGCTGCCCGCATGAGGGCACCCGCGCCGTCCGGCCCGCCGACCGGCGTGCCGGACCGCGTCCCGCACCTCACGTTCCCCGCCCCAGGGCCCCGCAGCCGAGGAGCATCCGCACCGTGACCACCCCCGAGCACCCGGGCGAGCCGGACTCCGGTGAGCCGCAGCTCGCCGCCCCCGGCCCGGCGTCCGCGCCGGTCGTCCCCGCCGACGGCGGACAGCCCGCCGACCTGGCGGGCGTCTCCACCGCCTCCCCGGTGGGCAGACTGGCGGCCACCGTGGAGCGGCTCAGCCGCGAGGTGCGTGCCGCCCACGCCGAGGCGGAGGGGCGCGCCCTGATCGAGCTGGCCAAGGGCATCCTCGTCGAGCGCCTCAAGTGCGGTCCGGCCCAGGCCGCGCGGCAGCTCGCCGAGCTGACCGAGCAGGCCGGGGTGACGCCGCTGGAGTTCGCGGTCGAGGTGATCAACCAGGCCGCCCGGGACCGGATGTCGGAGGTGACGGACGCGTTCCTGGCCGCCACCGCCGCGGCCGCCGAGGCGGAGGCCGAGTCGGCGGCCGTGCGGCTGCGCGCGGCCGAGAGCGGCGCGCTCGCGGCGGACGACACGCAGTCCGTCGCCGAGGCCCTGCTGGAGCAGGCGCTGCGGCCGCTCGGCGCGGTGGCCGTGGCCATCTGGGCCGCGGGTTCGGACGGTTCGCTGACGCTGGCGGGCAGCGCCGGCTTCTCGCCCGCTGAGGCCGCCCGCTGGCACTACGTCCCGCCGGACGTGGCGACGGTGGCGCGGCGCGGTCTCACCGAGCGCACCGGCCAGTGGATGACGTCGCTCGCCGCGACGGGGCTGCCGTCCATCGGCCGGTACCAGTACCCGGAGGGCGGCCGGGCGGCGGTGCCCGCCGGGACCGGGGGCCGGCTGCACGGCGTCCTGGAGATCGTGTGGCCCACTCCCCTGCCGCCGCAGCCGCCGCAGATCGTCCGTCAGGTCGAGGCGCTGGCCGAGCTGTGCGCCCACACGCTGGAGACGTACACGGTGCTGCACGGTGCCGTCCGGGAGCCGCGCCTGCTGCCGGACGCCGCGGAGCTGATGGACCTCGCCGACGGGCTGCACGACCCGGCGCTGGTCCTCGTACCGCACCTGGACGCCTCGGGGAACCTGGTCGACTTCCGCATCCAGCACGTCAACAACCGCTTCCTGGACCCCGCCGGACGGCCCCGCGCCGTGGTCAACGGGGCGCTGCTGCTGGAGGCCTACCCGATGGCCGCCGCGGACAGCGAGCTGTTCCAGCGCATCGAGCGGGTGTACGCCACGGGTGAGCCGTTCCGGGCCAAGCGGATGCATCTGACCGCCCTGGTGGACCAGGTGCCGCTGTCGGCGGTGGCGGACATCAGCATCAGCCGGCACGGCACGGCCGTGCTGCTCATCTGGCGCATCGAGGACGAGACGGCACGGCTGGCGAGTCTGCTGCAGCACGCCCAGCGGCTCGGCCGGATCGGCGGCTTCGAGGAGAACCTGCTCACCGGGGAGATCACCTGGAACGGGCAGCTGTTCGACCTGTACGGGCGCCCGCAGTCGAGCCCTCCGGTGCCTCTGGAAGAGCTGCCCGCCCACGCCCACCCGGACGACGCGGTCACCATCCGGCGTTTCCTGCGCACCCTGCTGCACCACCGGCGGCCGGCCTCCGCGGCCTTCCGCCTCCAGCGGCCCGACGGGGTGACCCGGCACATCCGGGTCGTGGCCGAGCCGGTGCTCGACACCGACGACCGGCTGCTGGTGGTGCGCGGCGCCTACCAGGACATCTCCGCCCAGCACTGGACCGAGGTGGCGCTGGCCGCCACGCGTGACCAGCTGGCGCACACCGAGCAGCACGCCAGCGAGCGCGACCGGCTGGCGCTGCAGTTGCAGCACGCCATCATGCCGCCCACGCAGGCGCCGCTGGAGGTGCCGGGGCTGCGGGTGGCCGTACGCTACCGGCCCGCGGAGACCGAGCAGCTGGTGGGCGGCGACTGGTACGACGCCGTCGTCCTGCCGTCCCGGCTGGTGCTGGTGTGCGTGGGGGACGTGGCCGGCCACGGCATAGAGGCCGCGACCAGCATGGTGGTGCTGCGCAACGCGCTGCGCGGGCTCGCCGTCACCGGCGCCGGGCCGGGTCAGCTGCTGTCCTGGCTGAACATCGTGGCGCACCACCTCACGGGCGCGGTCACCGCCACGGCGGTGTGCGGCCTGTACGACCCCGAGCGGCGCACCCTGCGCTGGGCCAGGGCCGGTCATCTGCCGCCCGTGCTGGTCCGGGACCGCAAGGCCGCTCCGCTGCCGCTGGTCAAGGGCATGCTGCTGGGGGCCGTACCGGAGGCCACGTACGAGGAGACGGAGGTCGAGCTGGCCGCCGAGGACACCTTGCTGATGTACACGGACGGTCTGATCGAACGCCGGGACCGCTCGGTGGAGGAGTCCCTGACGCAGCTGCTGAGCACCGCCGGTTCGGCTCCCAGCACCCTGGACCAGCAGCTCGACCGGCTGCTGACCTACAGCCGTTCGGACACGGACGACGACACCTGCATCGTGGGCATCCAGGTCGGGTGACACGCGGCTGACCAGGCCGTGTGACGCGGCAGGCATGACGGGGCGTTTTCCGGGTAAGCGCGGGGCGCGGCGAGACACGATCCGCTGGTGAGGGGGCACAGCACCCATGAGAGCTTGATCACCCACAGCCGTCGGGAACCGGTGTGCATCAAAGTCGCTTACAGGGGTAACCAGCCCAGGCCATCTGCACTGTTGGAGGTACTCGTGCCCATTGCCCAGAACCCGCTGTCCGTGGAGGTCGAGCTGCCTCGCGAGGACGTGGCGTTGATCACGGTCGGCGGCTACCTGGACGTCGACACCGCGACGGAGTTCCAGGCCCATCTGGCCAACCAGCTCCACCACGGGCGACGGCACTTCCTGCTCGATCTGTCGGGGGTGCCGTTCATGGACTCGTCGGGTATGAACATCATTCTGCGCGTGTACCAGGAGACCCGGAAGAACGCCGGCAGCGTGCATGTCATCAACCCGGCCCCGGCCGTGCGCCGCATACTCGACCTCACGGGCGTCAGCATCACCGTGCCGGTCTCGCAGAGCGTCGAGGAGGCCCTGGAGCGGGTCGACCGGCTGGCGGACGAGCCCGAGGAGCAGGCCGCCGGAGACGCCCCGGACCAGGGCGGGCAGCCCGCCTGACCAGCCGCCCCACCGGCCCCCGGCCGAACAGCGGTTCACTCCTCGTACGCGCGTCACGCGGGTCGTGAACCGCCGTGCCGCCGCACCGGACCGCCTGCTGTGGATCAGGTGTCGTACGAGGTCGGGCCGTGGTTAGAGTGGTCGGCCGGCAGGACTTACAGCGCCGTCTCGTTGCCTCCAGCGGGTTCGGTGGGACGCAACGTGGATGAGGAGAGAAACAGGTGCCGGAGCACGCAGCGGAGTTGGCAACCCCGTCGCAGGAGGTCGGTGACTTCCTGCGCCGCCGCCGAGAGCAGATCGCGCAGCGGTGGGCCGACGAGCCCCTGTTCCGGACGGTGTTCACCGTCTCGCGGGACGAGGCGGTGGAGGCGGGCAAGGCCATCGTCGACGCGCTGGCCCAGGTCGCCGACGCGCAACAGGTGGAGGACCCGGACGCCGCGGGGTTCAGCGGGGTGCGCGAGCAGCTGGCCCGGATGGGCGCGGCCCGCTCCCGCGCGGGGCTGTCCAACACGCAGGTCTCCAGCGAACTGGCGGCGCTGCGCCCGCCCGTGGAGAACCTCCTGGCCGCGGACCTCGATGAGGTGCCCGCCGAGCATCTGCGGGCGTGCGCGACCACGCTGACGGTGCTGATGGGCACCCTGCGGCTGGTCGCCATGCAGACCGCGCTGAGCGAGAACCAGGCGCTCATCGACCGCCAGCGGCTCCAGCTGATGGAGGTGGCCACGCCCGTCATCCGCCTGTGGGACGGCATCGTGGCCGTGCCGCTGATCGGCACGCTCGACAGCGCCCGCAGCCAGGTGGTGATGGAGACGCTGCTGAACGCGGTCGTCGAGCAGCACGCTCGCTTCGCGATCCTCGACATCACCGGTGTGCCGACGGTCGACTCGCTGGTCGCCCAGCACCTGATGAAGACGGTCGCGGCGGCCCGCCTGATGGGCGCGGAGTGCATCGTCTCCGGCATCCGGCCTGCGATCGCGCAGACCATCGTTCATCTCGGCCTGGACCTGGACGTGATAACCCGGGCGAGTCTCGCCGACGCGCTGGGGTACGCCCTGCACCAGCTCGGCGCCGACATCGTGAACGCGACGCCGGGCGGTGCGGGGCAGCGGTGAGCGACGCGTTCCCACGCCCCGCCACGGGACACGTTCCGGTCCTGCGGCTCGGCGACGTGCTGCTGGTCACCCTCCAGGGAGACCTGCACGACGGCACGGCACAGCAACTTCAGCAGGACCTCACGGAGACCATCTCCCGGACGGGTGTGCGTGGAGTCCTCATCGACATCTCCGGCGTGGAGATCGTCGACTCCTTCCTCGGCCGGGTGCTGGCCGAGATCGCGGCCCAGGCGAAGCTGCTGGCCGCGCGGACCGTGCTGTCCGGTATGCGGCCCGCCGTCGCCATCACCCTGGTGGAACTGGGCCTGACCCTGCCGGGCCTGCACACGGCGCTCAGCACCGAGGCGGCCTTGGAGTTCCTCGGTCAGACCACCTCGCCGTCCCACCCGGACAGTCCGCGCCAGGAGAGTCCGTGATGCACACCGCCGCGGGCGTCGAGGCCTGCCTGCCCATCCGGTCGGACATGGACCTGGTGTGGGTGCGCCAGCATGTGCGGCAGGCCGCCGCCCTGCTCGGCTTCGGTCTGGTCGACCAGACGAAGCTGGTCACCGCGGCCAGCGAGCTGGCCCGCAACACCCTGGTGCACGGCGGTGGCGGACAGATGGAGGCCACCCACGTCACCAGCGGGGGCGTGCACGGACTCCGGCTGACCTTCAGCGACCAGGGCCCCGGCATCCCCGACCTGGACCGGGCGCTCAGCGACGGCTACACCTCCGGCGACGGACTGGGGATGGGCCTCGGGGGTGCGCGGCGTCTGGTGCACGACTTCGCCATCGACAGTGCCCCGGGGGCCGGCACCACCGTGCGGGTGACCTCGTGGGTGGCCGCGCCGCCGCGTCCCCGCGAGGAGGCGTGATGCCACGTGTGTGGGACGTTCCCGTGCACGACTCCACCCGGGTGCGGGACGTGCGGGTGGCCGCGGAGGAGGCGGCCGCCGTCGCCGGGCTCGACGAGCGGCAGACCGCGGCCGCCGCGCTGGTGGCGAGCGAACTGGCGACCAACCTGCTGAAACACGCGGAGGGCGGTGAGGTGCTCATCGACGTCGTGGCCCCGCCCCTGCTGCGGGGCGGCCCGCAGGACTTCCGGGTCGTGCAGATCGCCGCTCTCGACCACGGCCCGGGCATGCCCGACCTGGCGACCGCGCTGCGCGACGGTTTCACCACGACCGGCTCGCTCGGCGCGGGCCTGGGCACCTGCCTGCGGCTCGCCGACGACTTCGACCTGCACAGCGTGCTCGGCCGGGGCACGGTGGCCGTCGCCCGCGTCGGCCGTGTGCCGCGCCGCCGCGGCCTGCTGCGCCTCGGGTCCGCCCTCGCGGGGCCGATCGGCGGGCTGCACGGCGCCCCGCAGGCCGTCCGGGCGGTGCGGCACACGGCCGACGGGGCGGGCGCCAGCCCGGCACCGGCCGCGCGGGACGACCGGCCGGGCGGCGTACCGGCCGGCCGCCCTGCCCCGGGTGGGCGGGGCGGGTCGCCCGAGGGCCCCGGAAGCGGCCGGGCGCCGGTCGGCCGTGTCCGCGCCGGGGGCGTCAACGTCCCCTTCGCGGGGGCCGCGTACTCGGGCGACGCCTGGACCTGGGTGCGGGCCGAGGACCGGGTGACGCTGATGATGGCCGACGGGCTCGGACACGGTCCCGAGGCGGCGCGGGCCTCCACCGCCGCGGTCGAGGCGCTGCACCGCGCGGCGCACCTGACGCCCGCCGAGGCGCTGCGGGAGCTGCACTCGGCGCTGGGCGGCACCCGGGGCGCGGCCGTCGCCGTGGCGCAGCTCGACCTGCGCTCCCGGCGGCTGAGGTTCGCCGGCATAGGGAACATCGGGGCGCGGCTGCGGCAGGACGGCGCCTGGCGCTCCCTGCTGTCCCGGCCCGGCATCGTCGGTGTGCACCGGCCCGGCACGCTGCGCGAGGAGGAGGCCGCCTGGGGGGACGACCGGATGCTGATCCTGCACACCGACGGGCTGCCCAGCCGGTGGACGCCGCCTTCGGACCCCGACCTGCCGCGCGCCGATCCGGCCGTGACGGCCGCGGTGACGATACGCGACGCGAGCAGTTCCGCCCGACCGGTGCGGGACGACACCGCCGTCGCCGTGCTGACCGAGACCCCGTCGGACCGCCCATGATGCGTACTTGGCAGATCACCACCGTGACCGACGCGGCGCAGGCCCGCATCGCCGTGGCGCGCCTGGCCGCCGCGTACGGTGTGCCCACCGTCGAACGCAGCCGCCTGGCCGCCTCGCTCAGCGCCCACCTGCGGCAGTGCCTGACCAAGGGCGGCACCTGGCTGCTGAGTGTGGAGGCGGCCGGCGGCTCCCCGGGCGAGGAGTGTCACCTGCACGCCGTGGTGACGCCCCACCAGGACGCCTGCGCGGCCGGTCAGACGCCGTGGCAGGTGTCCGTTCCGTGCGCACAGGCGGCGGAGGTGCCCGGCGAGGGCATCCTGCCCGACGACGCCGACGCCCTGGCGGAGGCGCTGCTGGGCGCGGACGAGGACACGGCCGTGGTGCTGGACAAGCTCGCCGAGCAGGAGGAGCTCGTCGCCTTCCACCGCGAGGAGCTGCACCAGACCAACCAGGGTGTCCTGGCGCTGCACGCCGAGCTGGACGCGGCGGGGCGGGCGCAGCGGGAGGCGTTCGCGGCGGAGCGCCGGGCGCGCACCGAGGCGGAGAACGCGCGGCGCAGACTGACGTTCCTCGCGGACGCCAGCGCCGTGCTGACGGCGTCCCTCAACCACGACGAGATCGTCCGCCGGCTGCCGGACCTGCTGGTGCCGGAGTACGCGAGCAGCGTCGACGTATGGCTGTTCGACAACGACACCGACGACAAGCGGCGGCCCGCGCCGCACGCGGCCGCCGCCGTGATCGCGGCCCGCACCGGGCGTCCGCAGTACGCGGCCGACCACCCCGGCAACCTGCCCGGCGTGGACGACCAGCCGCCCTCCGCGCTGAACCCGGGCCGGCCGCTGCTGTGCATCCCGCTGCCGACCCGGCGGGCGCCGCTGGGTGTGCTGACGCTGTCGCCGCCCGGGGAGCGCTGGGACCCGGACGACGCGGTGATGCTGATCGAGCTCACCCGGCGGGCCAGCATCGCCATCGACAACGCCCGGCGCTTCGAGCACAACCGGGACATCGCCGAGACGCTGCAGCGCGCCCTGCTCACGGAGCTGCACGCCCCGCCGGGTCTGAGCCTGGCCGCGCGCTATCTGCCCGCCACGCACGGGCTGAACATCGGCGGTGACTGGTACGACGCCTTCCGGCAGCCCGACGGCGGTCTCATCACCGTGGTCGGCGACGTGACCGGGCACGGTCTGCACGCGGCCGTGATGATGAGCCAGCTGCGCACCGCCCTGCGCGCGTACGCGGTGGACGGCGGCAGCCCGGGGCGGTTGCTGACCAAGCTGCACACCTTCCTGCACCACCTCCAGCCGGACCTGTACGCCACCGCGGTCATCGCGCGCTTCCACCCCGAGGAGCCGACGATGCAGTGGGCCGCCGCGGGTCATCCCCCGCCGGTGCTGCGCACCCCGGACGGGCAGGTGCACGTGCTGGACGCCAAGCCGGGCGCCATGCTCGGCATTCCGCTGAAGCAGGAGATCGACGACCACGCCGTGCGCGTGACGCCCGGCTCCACGCTGGCGCTGTACACGGACGGTCTGGTCGAGCGGCGGGCGCGGGGCATAGACCCGGGCATCGAACGGCTCGCGTCGGCGCTGGCCGGATTCAGCTCCTCGGAGCTGGACGCGGACCTCGAGGGCGCGGCGGACGGCATCCTGCATCCGCTGCTGAGCGACTCCGAACGGGACGACGACGTCTGCCTGTTGCTGTGCCATCTGCGGGGGCAGGAGGTCTGAGCGCAGGGCCGCCGGCTCTGCGTGTGCACGCGTTCTTCACTCCTGCCTGGTGCGTTTCGGCCACGACAGGGGCATGGTGGTGATCGACACGTTCCTCTGCCTGCCCCGCCCGGCTCGCGCCCCGGCCGTGGACGCGGTGGGATCGAAGGGGTGCGAAGCCGCGATCCAGGGGCAGGCGAAAGGCGTTCGAGGCAGACCGCCTGGAGCCGCAGAAAGGGATGAACACCGTGACACGACCCAGGATCCTGGTGGTTGGCGCAGGCTTCGCCGGCGTGGAGTGCGTCCGCCGTCTGGAACGCAAACTCTCCCCGGACGAGGCCGACGTCACGCTGGTGACGCCGTTCGCCTACCAGCTGTACCTGCCGCTGCTGCCCCAGGTCGCCTCCGGCGTGCTGACGCCGCAGTCGATCGCCGTCTCCCTGCGCCGCAGCAAGAAGTACCGCACCCGGATCATCCCGGGCGGCGCGATCGGCGTGGACCTGAAGTCCAAGGTCTGCGTGATACGCACCATCACCGACAAGATCGTCAACGAGCCGTACGACTACATCGTGCTGGCTCCCGGCAGCGTCACCCGCACCTTCGACATCCCGGGGCTGACGGACCACGCCTTCGGGATGAAGACGCTCGCCGAGGCCGCCTACATCCGCGACCACGTCATCTCCCAGCTGGACCTGGCCGACGCCAGCCAGGACCCGGCCGAGCGGGAGGCACGGCTGCAGTTCGTGGTGGTCGGCGGCGGGTACGCGGGCACCGAGACGGCGGCCTGCCTGCAGCGGCTGACGCACGCGGCCGTCAGGCGCTACCCGCGCATCGACCCCAAGCTCATCAAGTGGCATCTGATCGACATCGCGCCGAAGCTGATGCCGGAGCTGGGCGAGAAGCTGGGGCGCAGCGCGCAGGAGATCCTGCGCCGGCGCGGCATCGACATCTCGCTGGGGGTGTCCATCGCGAAGGCGGGCCCGGAGGAGGTCACCTTCACCGACGGCCGGGTGATCCCGACCCGGACCCTCATCTGGACCGCCGGCGTGGTCGCCAGTCCGCTGATCGCCACGCTGGGGGCGGAGACCGTCAAGGGGCGGCTCGCGGTCACCGCCGACATGTGCCTGCCGGGCCACGACGGGGTGTTCGCGCTCGGCGACGCCGCCGCGGTGCCCGACCTGGCCAAGGGCGAGGAGGGTGCCGTCTGCCCGCCCACGGCCCAGCACGCCATGCGGCAGGGCCGGCACGTCGCCGACAACGTCATCGCGACCCTGCGCGACCAGCCGATGCGGCCGTACACGCACAAGGACCTCGGGCTGGTGGTGGACCTCGGCGGCAAGGACGCGGTGTCCAAGCCGCTGGGCGTCGAGCTGCGGGGCCTGCCCGCCCAGGCGGTGGCCCGCGGCTACCACTGGTCGGCGCTGCGCACCAACGTGGCCAAGACCCGGGTGATGACGAACTGGCTGCTCAACGCGGTCGCCGGGGACGACTTCGTACGGACGGGGTTCCAGGCCCGCAAACCGGCCAAGCTGAAGGACTTCGAGTACACCGACCAGTACCTGACGCCGGAGCAGGTGCGGGCGCACGTCGAGGGCACCGCGGCGCGCAGCTGAGGCACGCAGGTCCTGATCCGGCCCGGGGTACGGGTGCCGCGGGCCGGGTCCGGGTGGGAGAAGGAGAGAGTACGGCGGCGTGAGGGCAGCGGAGCGGTCGGTGCGGGCACGGCTGAGGGACCGGGTCATGGCGTCCGATCCGGGGCTGCTGCGGCTGACGGCCGGACTGCGGACGGTGGGGGCCATCGCCCTTGCTCTGGCGGTCCTCGCCGCGCTGCGGGCCGACGTGCCGCATCTGGTGGCCGGGGCGATGGCGGCGATGGCGGCGACGTTCGCCATCCGGGAGAAGCAGCCCGCGGCGCAGGCCGTCACGCTGGCGCTGGGGCTGCCGGTGGCGCTGGCCTCGGTGTCCCTGGGCGCGGCGCTCAACACGCGGGTCGTGGTCGGGGACGTCTTCTTCGTCCTGCTGATCTTCTGTGCCGTCTACGGCCGGCGGTTCGGCGACCGGGGCACCGCGCTCGGCCTGATCGGCTTCCAGGTGTACTTCCTGTCCCTGTTCGTCGGCGCGAAGCCCTCGGCGCTGCCCGCGCTGTGCGGGGTGATCACGGTGGCGTTCGCGTGCAGCGCGGTGACGCGTTTCGCCCTGGTGCCCGCGACGCCCGCGAGGGTGCTGCTGCGGCTGCGGCGGGCCTTCCGGGCGCGGCTGGCGCAGCTGGTGTCGGCGCAGATCGAGCTGCTGGACGCAGGTCCTCACGAGGTGGGCAGGGCCCTGGAGGCGGTCCGTGAGGGCACCGCCCGGCTGCACGAGACGGCTTTGATGATCCAGGGCCGGCTGGAGGAGGGGACGCCCGACGAGTCCGTGGCCCGGCTGGTACAGCGGCGTGTCGCGGACGCCGAGATCGCCGCCGAGCGGCTGGGGCTGCTCGTGCTGTCGGCGCGCGGCGCCGAGCGGGCCGACACCCTCACCCTGCATCTGCCGGGCGCTCCCGCCCCGTCGGTGGGCCGGCCGGCCGGGGCGGACGAGGCCGGTGCCGCCCTGCGCCGCGACCTGATGGCGCTGCGCCTGCTGGTGGAGCGGGTCGGGGACGCCGGAACCGGGCTGGCCCAGGTGCGCAACCGGCTGCTCGGCTACCGCGACGAGGAGAACCTGCCGGCTGCCGCCCCGGCCGTCCAGGACGTGTTCCGGGGCATCGGCGAGGCCGCCCGCGCGGTGCTGGGGCTGCGGATCGCCCTGGACGGGCCGCAGGACGAGTCGGACGACACGCCGGCGACGACGCGGTCCCGGGAGGAGCTGGACGCCGAGGACGCCGCGATCGACGCGGGCGAGGACGACGCGCCGCAGGAGGAGCAGACGGGGCTGCGGCGGCCCACCACCCGTGCGGCGGTCCAGGTGGCCGTGGGCTCCGCGCTCGCCATCGCCGGCGGCGAGCTGCTGTCCTCGCAGCGCTGGTACTGGGCCGTGCTGACCTGCTGGATCGTCTTCCTCAACACCGCCTCCACCGGCGAGATCCTGGTCAAGGGGTATCGCCGGCTGCTGGGGACGGTGTTCGGGGTCGCGGCCGGGGCGCTGCTGGCGGGGCTGGCCGGCGGCCACACCTGGACGTCTTTCGCGCTGGTGCTGGTGCTGCTGTTCGCGATGTTCTACACGGCGCCGCTGTCGTACACGCTGATGTCGTTCTTCGTCACGGCGATGCTGGGGCTGCTGTACACGCTGCTGCAGACCTACAGCGTCGACGTGCTGGTGCTGCGGGTGGAGGAGACGGCGCTGGGCGCGGCGTGCGGGATCGTCGCGGCGGCGCTGGTGCTGCCGGTGCACACGGACCGCCGTACGAACGAGCTCCTGGTCACCGTGCTGGAGCGGCTGGCCGATGTGGCCGAGGCCGCCGTCGGGCAGCTCAGCGGCGGCCCCGCGGACGAGCTGCTGGACAAGGCGCGGGACCTGGACCAGGCGCTGGCCGAACTGCGGGCCGCCACGCAGCCGCTCACCCACCCGGTGACGCCGTTGCGGGCCCGGCGCAGCACCGCGCAGTACGTCGTCGCGCTGCTGGAGACCTGCGCGTACCACGCGCGTTCGCTGGCGGCGACGGCGGAGCTGCTGCCCACGCACCCGTCGATCGCGGCGGATCCGCGGCTGCGCGGGGCGGCCGGGCGCACGGTGCGCAACATCCGGACCATCGCGGCGCGCGTGGCGGACGAGGGGGCCGGCGGGCAGGTGGAGTCCGGCCCGAGCATCGCCTCGCTCCTGGAGTCCGCCACGTCCGGCACTTCGCGGTACGGCAGGATCACCGACCGTGTGCTGCGGCACCTGGAGCGCCTGGACGAGGCCGTGCTGGGCCTCGCCCGGCCGCTGAAGGTGCCGGCGCCGCGGCCGTAGCGCTCAGAAGTCGGTGGGCAGTCCGCTCACCTCGGCGATGCCCCGCAGCTCCTCGTTCTGGCGGTGGCGTTCCCGGATGTAGTCGGCGATCTCGCCGAGGCGGACCGGGTCGGAGGCGGTGGCCGCGTCGGTGACCACCCGGACCGGGCCGGTGTCGTCGATGTGGAGTTCGATCACTTCGTTGTCGAGGCGGCCGGTGACGGCGGTGGCGATGACGAGGGCGGCCTCGTCGCGGATCTCCTGCGGCAGCTCCTCGCTCTCCCCGCTGTCCAGCGCGAGGTCGACGGGGGGCAGACGCTCCTCGTCGATGGCGCGCAGCACCGGCTCCACGACGCTCAGCAGCAGCCGGTAGTCCTCCGTGTCCATCCGGATGCGCAGGAGGTCCAGGTAGACGTCCACGGGCCGGCCGTCCGGCGGAATCTCGGAATCGCTCATTCGACCCGTGTTCCCCGTACGTGCTGGCTCAGACCCTGCGCCAGCGGGCCATCGCGAAGGAGAACACCCCGAACAGCATCAGACCGGCCGCGACGCAGACCAGCAGCCACGGGCCGAGCGGGGTGTCGGCGAAGGAGCGCAGGGTGTCGTCCAGGCCCTTGGCGCGATGGGGTTCTGCGTCGATCGCCGCGCGTACGGCGAAGACGCCCGCCACGGCGAACACCAGGCCCCGGGCCGCGCCGCCCGCGACGCCCGTGACGTCCACCAGGCGCCGGACGCCGGGGCTCATCTGGGTGAGCTTCATCTTGGCGTGGTACTTGCGCAGCACCGCCCGGACGGCGATCCCCAGGCCCACACCGACGATCGTCACCCCAGCCGCGCCCACCAGCCACTGTCCGGCGGGCACCTGCAGCAGCCGGGCGGTGACGTCCCGGGACTGCTGGTCGCTCGATCCGCTCCTGTTGTTCCGGCTGACCGCGAACGACAGCACGGAGTAGGCGACGAAGGTGTAGAACACGCAGCGGGCCGTGGCCAGCAGCCGCTTCTTCGGCTTGCGGCCGTCCTTGCCGACCGAGCCGAACAGCGCTTCCGACAGCCGCCACAGGGCCATGCCGGCCAGTCCGATGCCCAGCGCCCACAGCAGGACCGCGCCGAACGGCTTGCCGGACAGTTCGGCGAGGGCGCCGCCGCGGTCCGCCTGCTCGCCCGTGTCGCCGAACGCGATCTGGACGGCGAGCATCCCGACCAGCAGATAGATCACACCTCTTGCGGTGAGGCCCGCCCGTGCGGCCCCCTCCATCACCGACCCGTTGGCCGCCCGCCGTGCCTCCGCCTGTCCCGTCCGTGCCACAGCACTCGTGTTCATTCTCGACCTCCCGGCATCCGAATGCCCCGGCCGGGCCCGCACACACCCGGGCCTTCGGACGGCGCCGATCTGCTGGGCCTGGTCCTCCGCCGCGCGGGCGTCGGCCACGGCCTGGGCGAGGTCGGTGCTCATGCGGCACCCCCGATGCGGATCTCGGTCC
>NZ_JBFATS010000037.1:0-26936 GCF_040678435.1 Streptomyces sp. NPDC052682
GGCGCGTCCCGCCCGCGCGGCGGCCACGCCGCCGTCGGCACCGGCGGCGCGCCGCCCGGGCCCGGTGCGGAACACCCCGGCGCGCACCGCACCGTCCGGCACCGACCCGCGTTTCGAGAACGGTCCGCTCGCCGTCGTCGACGTGCGGGACGGCCAGGCCCTCGCGTATTGCGTCGGCGGCCTGGTGCTGGACGTCCCCGCCAAGTCCCTGCCCTCCCTCGTCGACTGGGCGCTCAACGAGGCCGGGCTGGGGCAGCCGAAGCTGGTCGGGGCGGGCAAGGACGCCGACCCGCTGCTCGTCCTCACCGAGGCCGCGTGCGCGCGCTACGGCCTGCCGGTGACCCTCACCGAGGAGGAACGCCTCGCGGGGAGGCTGCCGGAGAACCACACGGTTCTCCGACAACTCGCGCGCGCCGACTGGAAGCTGACCAAGCGCGGCTTCGGGCCGTGGGCCCGCATCTACCGCCCGGCGCAGGGCGCGGAGCGCCACTGCGTGCAGCTGTGCATCCCGTCGTGGCAGGCGCTCGACGCCCGGCACTGGGGCGACGCCGCCCAGCTCCCGCCGGCGGACCTCGCCCGGGTCCTCGGCACCTACGCGGAACGGGTGATCACGCCCCGCGGGTCCACCGCCGTCACCGGCCTGGAGCTGATGACCGCCCTGCACCCGCCGACCCGGGCGAGCGAGCCGGACGAGACGGGCAGGCGGCACAGCGTCCACAACCCCGGCTCGCTCGGGAAGGACCCGGTCGACCCCGCGCCGTGCGAGGCCCCCGACGGACACCCGCTCCTGGCCGGCCTGCCCCGCTTCCACCGCCGTACCCCGGCGGAGGTCCTGGTGGAGGAGGCGTACGACTGGGCGCGGCCGCTCACCGACGAGGAGTGCACCAGGCGGTACCTGGTCGGCCTCGACGTCAACATGGCCTTCGCCGCCGGAGCCAACGGTCTCATCGTGGGGCTGGGCGCGCCGACACACGTCGAGCGGCCGGTGTTCGACCCCAAGCTGCCGGGTTGCTGGCTGGTCGACCTGTCCCACGTCGACCTGTCGAAGGTGAGGGCCGGCAAGGAGTGGGTGGAGCTGGACGCCGACCTGCTGCCCAGCCCGTTCACCCCGTCCGGCGAACGGCCGGCGGGCCCGGCCTGGTACGCCACCCCGACCGTCGCCTACGCGGTGGAGCTCGGCTACGAGGTCGCCCCCGCCGAGGCCTACGTCCGCCACGACACCGGCCGTTACCTGGACGCCTGGTACAATCGCCTGCGCGACGCGTACGTGCGGACGATGGCCGACCTCGGCGTGCCCGCGGACGCCGGCCCCGAGGAGTTCCTCGCGGCGATGGACGGCTACCGGGACCGCGACCCGCAGATGGCGATCGTGCTGTCCGCCATCAAGGCGACCGTCAAGGGCGGGATCGGAAAGCTGCGCGAGCGGCCGCGCGGCGGCGGCTGGAAGCCCGGCCGGCCGTGGCCGGCCCTCGCCCGGCCGACGTGGCGGCCGGACATCCGCGCCGCGGTCATCTCCCGCACCCGCGTCAACATGCACCGCAAGATCGTCAAGCACGCGGCGTTCACCGGGCAGTACCCGGTCGCCGTCCTCTCGGACTGCGCCGTGTACGCCGCCGACGGGCCGAGCCCGCTGGACTTCCTGCCCTACCGGGACGGCAAGCCGCTGCCCGGCGGCTGGCGGCTCGGCGTGAGCCCCGGGATGGTCAAGCACGAGGGCACCCAGACGGTGCTGTGGGGCGAGGGCGTGCGCGAGCGGTTCGACGCCCCCGAGCTCAACCTCGCCCGCTACATCAAGACCGGCGAGGTCACCCAGCAGGACGACGGGGAGTAAGCCGTGAGCATGGTCGGGGACGGCCTGGACAAGGCGGTGCAGGGGGCGTTCACGCGCCCCGTTCCCAAGTCGGCGGGTGCGCGGATGCGCTACCTCGTCCGGCAGCTGAAGGGCACCCGGCAGGTCGCCCAGCTGCTGCGGATCTCCCAGCGCACCGTCGAACGGTACGTCAAGGACCAGATCAGAAAGCCCCGCCCGGATCTCGCCGCCCGTCTGGAGGCCGAGGTGAGGAAGCGCTGGCAGCCGCAGGTCAGGGCCCGGGCCAAGGAGCGGGCGGCGACCACCGACGGCATCGTCCTCGACACCCGCGCCCGGATCGGCTACACCGCACCCGTCGGCACCACCGACGACGCCCGCCTGCGCCACCTCACCGTCGCCCTGCCTCCCCAGTACGCCGCCCGCCTCTTCGAGGCGCGGGAGCAGGGGGCTCCGGAGCAGCGGCTGCGGGAGATCGCCGCCGAAGCCCTGAAGGAGGTGTACTTCCAGGACGGCGGACGCCGCGCCGGGATGCTCGAGGAGGTGCGCTTCACCGACATCGAGCACGTCGAGTTCGACCTGTAGGCGCCGGGCGACCGGGCCTGCCGCGCCGGGTGCCGGACGCGGCCGAGGAGAAGCTCTGGGCTTGCTCAAACCGGGATTGAGCACGCCCGAGGTGAGGGCATCGTCCGGTCAGCCGGTGCGCACGCCCCGGCAGAACGGGGGACGAGATGGTGACCGTGATCATCCTGCTGGTCGTGGCCGTGTCGGCGATACCGGCGCTGTGCCTGTGGTGGGCGAGCCGTGCCTGGCGGCGTGCCTGGGACGATCTGGGCCGGCAGACGGCCGTGAGCGGCCGGGGGAGCGGGCTGGGCTTCGGGGCGTGGCCGTCGAGCAGCGGCGGTACGGGCACGGCCACGACGACGAGCGCCGGTGACAGTTCGACCACCTGGTCGTCCTGGTACGCGACGGACTCCTCGTGCGACGGATCGTCGGCCGCGACTTCCTGCGGCGGCAGCTCGTCTTCCTGCGGCGGCAGTTCGTCGTCGTGCGGCGGCAGCTCGTCTTCCTGTGGCAGCAGTTCGTCGTCGTGCGGCAGCAGCTCCTCGTCCTGCGGCAGTTCGTCCTCCTGCGGCAGTTCCTGCTGACGGCCGCGCTCTCGACGTTCTCTCACCTGCCCGTGGTCCACTGGCCGGGTGATCGGCGAGAGACGGACGGACACGGACGACCCGAAGGCGCGCGGCCTGCCGCTCGTCGCGGTGCTGCTGACGCTGACGGCGGTCAGCGGCCTGATCGATGCGGTGACCTACCTGGGCATCGGGCGCATCTTCACTGCGAACATGACCGGGAACGTGGTGGTGCTGGGCTTCGCCGCAGCCGGGGCGCCGGGCTTCTCGGTGCCGCACGCGGCCACGTCACTGGGCACGTATCTGGCGGGTGCGGTGACCGGCGGTCGGATCGCGGTGTGGCTGGGGGAGGGCTCCCGCCGGACCTGGGCGCGTGTGACGCTCGCGGTCGAGGCGGCGCTGATGGGCGCGGCCTCGGTGGTCGCCTACGTCTCGCCCGGCCATGCCGGGACCGCCTACGCGCTGATCATCCTCACGGCGCTGGCGATGGGCCTGCGCAACGCGACGGTGCGCAGGCTGGGCGTGCCCGACCTGACGACGACCGTCCTGACGATGACGCTGACCGGCCTGGCCGCCGAGTCCCGCGTCGGGGGCGGTTCGGGCACCCGCTCCGCACACCGTACGGGCGCGGTCGTGGCGATGCTGGCGGGGGCCGTGGTCGGCGCCTGGCTCGTCATCCACCACGGCCTGGCCGTCCCCCTGCTGGTCGCGGCGGCGACGACCGCGGCGCTGGCGGCGACGACCGCGGAACGCTGACGCCACGACCACCCCCGCCGCCGTGGCCGGTGTGAGCTTCCCCACCGGCCCCGAATGAAACACGGCGCGCGGGCAACGCTCTCGTGCATGTCTCACAGGTACCTCCCCCGGCAGGCGACGTGACGGCGGGCACCGAGGCACGCCGGACGCCTCCCGCCCCGAGCACGGCAGCCGGGGCCGCCCCGGCGACCGCGGCGCCCGCCCTGCCCTCGCTGACGGGACTGCGCTGGATGGCCGCCCTGCTGGTCTTCGGCCTGCACGTCCGCAACGCGCACGTGTTCGGCGACGCCGGAGAACACATCGCCACGTGGGGCTTCGGGGCGGGCGCCACCGGCGTGTCGTTCTTCTTCGTCCTGTCCGGCTTCGTACTGATGTGGTCGGCGCGGCCGGGCGAGCGCGCGCCGGTGTTCTGGCGGCGGCGCATCGCCCGGATCTATCCGGTCCACCTGGTCACCGCCGCGATCGCGCTGCTGTCGGCGGTCACGGTGGCCCACCGGGCGGTGCCCACCCTCGCGCAGGGGCTGGCCGACGTGCTGCTGGTGCAGTCCTGGTGGCGCCCCTGGTGGCAGACGCTGAACCCGGTCAGCTGGTCACTGGCCTGCGAGGCCTTCTTCTACGCCGTGTTCCCGCTGCTGGCCCGCCTGCTGCGCCGTACGGGCGGGCGGGGAGCCGCGCTGCTGGCCGGGGCATCGGTGCTGGCGGTGCTGGTCCTGGCCTGGTCGGACGCGCACCACTGGCTCGGGCAGCCGGCCTACTCCTTCCCCGCGGCCCGCCTCCCCGAGTTCGTCCTCGGTGCCGCTGTGGGCCGCCTGGTGGCACTCGGACAGTGGCGCGGCCCCGGCCTGGAAGCCTCCCTCGCGCTGTCGATCGTCGGCTACTTCCTCGTCCCCGAGGTCCCCGCCGGCTACCCGGCCACCGCCTGCACCCTCGTCGGCTTCACGCTGCTGATCCCGGCCGCGGCCGTCGCCGACCTGCGCGACCTGCCCTCGGTGTGGCGGCACCGGCGGCTGGTGCGGCTGGGCGAACTCTCCTTCGCCTTCTACATGATCCACCTGCTCGTCCTGCGGAGCGCCACCGAACTGCTGGGAGGATCCCCGCACTTCGGTGTGCTGCCCGGCCTGACGGCCACCGCCGCCGTCTTCGCCGTGGCCCTGGGCCTCGCGTGGGCGCTGTACGAGGGTGTGGAACGCCCGGCACGACGACTGCTGCTGCCCCGCGCCCGGGTGTGACACGGGTGTGCCCTCGCGGGGCAAGGGCACGGCCGCCCGGCGTTGATGACGCGCCCCGCGCGTGGTCGTGGCGAGGGGGACGAGCAGTGTGCCGCCGACCCGGCGGACCTCCCGCCCTCCGCGGCGAGCCCCTCAGCCGATGGGGACGACACGCGCCCACGAGGGCGGGGTGTCCGGGACGTACGTGGGGTCCTCCTCGTCCACGGCGCGGGCGGGGCGGGGGAAGAGGCCGACGACGGTGCGGCAGGGCGGTTGCGCCGAGGGCCACGGCGTCTGGCCGTCCGTCAGGGCGACGACAACGTCCGGGCGGGGCCGGCAGCGCAGGGCCCGGGCGAAACCGGAGCGCAGGTCCGTGCCCCCGCCGCCGACCAGCTCCAGGTGCTCGGCGCGGCAGAGCGGGACGGCGACCCCGGCCGCCGCGTCGCAGGAGATCACCGACACCAGGTCGCGTCGTCCGCCCACCGCCCGCGAGATCGCGGCCACCTCCAGCAGCGCACTGCCGAGCTCCGCGTCGCTGACCGACGCCGAGGTGTCGATCACCACACAGACGCGGGGCGGCATGCGGCGCAGACTCGGCAGCACCACCCCGGGGACACTGGCCGAACGCCGGGAGGGACGCCGGTAGCTGTGGTCCTCGCCCGCCCCCGGCCCACCCGCCGCCGAACGGATCGCCGCCCCCAGCAACTGCCGCCACGGCTGCGGCGGATGAAACGCCTCCTGCGCCCAGCGGCGCCACCCCTCCGGCGCGTCACCCGGCCGTCCCTTGATGCCCTCCGCGACCCGGAAACGCACCGCGTCCCGCTGCTGCCTGCTCAGCCCGTGCGCCCCGTCGGGCCCCAGCTCCCACGGCCGCTCGTGCCCGTCGGCACCACTGCCGCAGTCCAGCCAGGCCAGCTCCGGCACGAGCCCGGACAGCGATGCCCTCCGCAGGTACTCCTCCATCAGCAGCCCCTCGGGCAGCCGCAGCAGCGACGGCAGCACCGCACCGGCGGGCCGGGGCAGACCGTCGCCGTAGATGTCGTCGTTGATCTCGAAGTCGGCGGCGATGTTGCGCCGCAGCCTCCGCCCGCCCTCGGTGTGCGGGACTCCGTTCGCGCTTTCCCCGCCCGGGTCGTGTGCCTCGTGCTCCCGCGCGTACCGCTCCCCGCGCCCGTGGTGGTCCCGGAGCAGATGGGACACCTCGTGCACCCACACGCCCGCCAGCTCCTCCACGGGGGTGCGGGCCACGAAGCCTGGGGAGACGTAGCAGCGCCAGTGGGCGTCCACCGCCATCGTCGGCACCGACCGGTCCTGAACCACGTGCAGCGCGAACAGCGCGTCGGCCAGGTAGGGCCGGACCTTCACCGCGTGCAGCCGGGCGGCCAGCAACTTCTCCCGGTCCAGAGGGAGTCCGGGCCCGCCGGCCCCGGCAGCCGAGCCGGCCGGAGGGCCCGGCACGGCGGCCCGCACCGGGCGCGGTGGCGCGGGCCGGGGCATCGGCCGCGGCAGCGGACGCTTCCCGCCCCCCGTCATCGGCGCGCCCCGGTCGCCCGCCCGCCGTCGGCCGCGGCGGCGACCCGTGCCACGGACCGCTCCGCCCGCCGCGCCAGACCGATCACCCCGGCCAGCCGCTCCACCGCCTCCGGCACCTCCCAGTCCTCGCGCCGCAGCGCGGCCAGTGCCGTCGCCGGGGCCACCAGCAGGTCCGGGGCGCCGGTCTCCAAGGCCCGGACCAGCACCGCCCAGGCCGCCTCCCACCGCTGCCGCTCCGGCCGCGCCCCGACGGCGGCCACCACCCCCTCCAGCGCCGCCTGCCGCAGATCGCCCCGCACCGGGAGTTCGGCGCGGGCCGGATCGGCCAGCAGCGACTCCGGGTCCGGCAGGTCCATACGGTCCAGATGGGCGAGGAGCTCCAGGCCCGGGCCGTCCCCCACCGCGCCCCGCACCAGCAGCGCCAGCACCTCCCTGGAGACGGAGGCGGCCGTGCCGAACGCCAGCAGCGTCAACGCGGCCTCCCAGCTGCGCGGCGAGGGCCAGGCGCCGCCGCGCCGCGTCTCGCTGCCGGGCAGCCGGTGGATCAGCGTCGGCCGGGCGGTGAGGAAGCCGCAGACCACGCGCCGGGCGAAGGCCACCGCCTCGGGGAGCCGCTCCGGCACCAGCCGGGGCAGCTCCGCCCGGGGCCACACCCCGCCGAGCCCGCGCACCACCACGTCCCGGTCGTGCACCCAGTGCAGATGCACGAACCGGTTGGCCAGCGGGGGACTCAGCTCCCACCCGTCCGCGGCCGACGCGCGCGGATTGGCGGCGGCCACGATCCGCACGCCGGGCGGCAGCCGCAGCGCTCCGACCTTCCGCTCCAGCACGACCCGGAGCAGGGCGGCCTGCACGGCCGGTGTGGCGGTGGACAGCTCGTCCAGAAAGAGCAGCCCCCGCCCGGCCCGTACGAGCTCCACGGCCCACCGCGGCGGAGCCATCGGCACGCCCTGCACCGCGGGATCCTCGCCCACGATGGGCAGCCCGGAGAAGTCCGACGGCTCGTGCACGCTGGCGATCACGGTCGTCAGCGGCAGGTCGAGGCTGGTGGCGAGCTGCGTCAGGGCCGCGGTCTTGCCGATGCCCGGCTCGCCCCACAGCAGCACGGGCAGGTCGGCCGCCACGGCCAGGGTGAGCGCTTCGAGCTGCTCGTCGGGACGCGGTTCGGTGGTGGTCGTCCGCAGGAGGGACAACAGGCCCTCGGCAACGGCGAGTTGGGCGCTCGGTTCCGAGCCGGCGGGGATGCCGGCGGACGGGGCGGACGGAAGGGTGCGGGAAGGCATGGGCATCACCTGGGGAGGGAGAGAGGGGAACGGGACGGCCCGTTCCACACGGCATGGAGACGTCCCGGCACGCGGGGCGCGAGGCGGGGAGAGATGTTTTTGCGGGTCTGTGGGTCTGCGGGTCAGCGCGCCAGGCCGGTGCGGGGCCGCGCCCGGCTGCTCCGCTTGCTGCGCAGCACGTGAGGGAGGTGGCGGTCGAGCCGGGGACGGTGGCCCGCTCGCGCGCGCTGTCCGCCCGAGGCGTCGACGCCCCCCGCCGTCGCGGCAGCAGGGTGCACGGCGACCAGCCCCGCCCGGTAGAGCCCGTCGTCGACGCGGCGCGCCGTGGCGGACTCCAGTTCCTGCCGGAGCGGCCCGTCGCGCAGCACCGCGCCGGGACCGAGCAGCCCTTCGACCACGGCCAGCGCCCCACTGACGTCACCGTGCCGCAGCCGCTCCCGGACCGCGGGCAGCGCCTCCGGGTTGCGGTGCGCCGCGTCGATCGCCCGCAGGCAGGGCAGCGCCGGCCCGCCGAGCGCCACGAGCAGTTCCTCGCGGCGCAGTTGGGCCGGGTCGTGGTCGATCGCCGTCAGCACGCCGTCCCGCAGCGCGATCCGGTGGACCTCGCCCCGGCACTCCACACGGTGCGGATCGCCGGGCTCGGTGACGGGGCCGGCCGCCGGTGCGGGGAACCGTCCCGCGAGCGCCGCGCCGACCAGCGGATGCAGCCGCTCGGCCGCGACCAGACCGGCCCGCAACAGTTCCAGATCCGGCAGGACCCGGGCCGCCGCCTCCGGCAGGACCGGCAGCGCTGCGACCTCCTGCGGCGGCAGCGCCTCGCGCAGCGGGCGGAACGCCGGGACATGGCTGTCGTCGGGCGCGACCAGTTCGAGCACGGCGCGGCTGCGCGCGTCGAGCCGCACGGTGAAGGCCCCGCGAGGGCGCCCCTCGGCCCGCAACAGCAACTCCGCTTCCGCCGCCCACGTGCCCAGCGCCCAATCGGCGCCCGCCTCCACTCCGCCGGCTGCGCGGGGCGGGACGTACGGCGCGACGGCCGGGGCCCGCCCGGCACCGCACCGGCGCGCCAGCTCACCACTGCGCTCGGCGTCCCACAGATGCCGGTGCAGGTCGAGCCGGAACCGCCGGTCCGGACGCGGATGCGGATGATGCCCCGCGGCGCCGCCTGCGGAGCCCTCCCACAGGGCCAGCGACATCCGCTGCCCCGCGTCCGCCGAGGCCGGCGGCGTGCGCACCACCAGCTCCAGCGGTACGGCCCCGGACGTGCGGTAGCGGGCCAGGCAGACGGTGAGGCCCGGCCGGAGCCGCCCGTCGGGGGCGATGCGGGGCATGTGCCAGCGCAGCAGGTCCGGCGCCAGCCGACGCAGGTCCGCTCGCAGGCGGGTGACGAGATCGGTGCCGTGCCGGTCGCGCACGGCGCGCAGATCGAGAGCGACGTCGACCCGGGCGGCAGCACAGGCCCCGGCCCAGTCACCGGCCGCACGCCGCGCGGTCGCGTTCTCGATCATGGACGGTGGCACGGCGTACGCCCGCACGCGCTGCCACATCAACAGGCGGGACGGAATCGTGGTCGCGAGGTGAGATGCCATCAGCACTCACCTTGCGCGAACGATTCCCCCAATCCGTACGAGGAGAAGTTCATCATCCGGGGCATCGTAAGCGGCCCGGTGACGATCTGTCACTCGACTTGTGCGCGCTCGTTCGAGCCGTCCGGTGTGAAGCCCCGGCGTCAGTTCCAGCCGAAGCGGCGGTTCACCACGGCGGAGAACTCCTCCAGGGTCAGTACGGCGTCCCCGTTCTGGTCGGCGGCGTCGAACAGCGCCGACGAGGCGTCGGCGTCCTGCACGCCCCACAGCGGCATGACGCCCGAGGCGGCCAGGGAGGGGCCCTTCGTGCGCAGGGCGACGATCACCTCTTCCCGGGTGAGGTTTCCGTCCTGGTCGAGGTCCAGCGCCTCGAACAGCTTCCGGGCCTTGTCGCTCATGGTCGTTCCCGTCTGTCGCGGTCGGCGGGCGCGCTCACTGCGCTCAGCGGGGATGACGCCTGCCGCGCCGGCCGGGTTCCCCGACCGCGGTGGCGCCTGCGGCCGCTCCGCCCGGCCGGTCATGCCCCGGGCGGCCGGCCGGCCCGGTCCAGCGCCTCCTCCAGTGCCGCCCGGGCCGCGTCCAGCGCCTCGGCCCGGTCCTGCGGGACCAGGCCGATGCGGGTGCGGCGGTCGAGGAGGTCGTCCTCGTCGAGCGCGCCCTCGTGCTGTGCGGCCCAGAGCAGCTCGGCGTGGGTGACGGGGTGGTGGGGCAGTACCGGCCGGCGCAGCCGGGGGTCGCGGGCGCCCAGGGCGTGCACGGCCGGTGCTTCGGTGCCGTGGCGCTGGACGAGGCGGCGTGGGGCCTGAAGGGCGGCGAGGACGTGCGGCGGCGCGGCACCGACCAGGGGCAGGGACGCGGTCGGGGAGGGGCCGGCGCCGAGACGGTGTGCGGCGACGGCGGCGTCCACGGCGTCCTCGGCCATACGGCGGTAGGTGGTCAGTTTGCCGCCGACGACGGTGATCACACCGTCGGGCGAGGTGAGCACCGCGTGCCTGCGGGAGATGTCCGCGGTCCGGGGAGCCGCCGTACCCGTGGCCGCGGCCGGTGCCGTGTCCAGCAGGGGGCGCAGGCCCGCGAAGGCGCCCACCACGTCGTCACGGCGGACGGGGACGTCCAGGGCGGAGCCGAGGACGTCCAGCAGGAAGCCGATGTCCGTCTCGGGTACCTGCGCGACGTCGGGGACCTCGCCCTCGACGGGCTCGTCGGTCAGGCCGACGTAGACACGCCCGTCGCCCTGCGGCAGGACCAGCACGAACCGGTTCGTCTCCCCGGGGACCGGGATGTGCAGCCCGGCGGGCAGCGGGCCCAGGTGCTCGCCGCGCAGGACGAGATGGGTGCCGCGGGAGGGCCGGATGCGGATGCCGTCGACGATTCCGCCGGCCCACACCCCGGAGGCGTTGATCACCGCACGGGCGCGTATCTCGCCTTCCTCGCCGGTGAGTTCGTCACGCACCCGGGCGCCGTGCCCGGTCAGTTCCAGCGCGCGCACCCGCGTGAGGACGCGCGCGCCCCGCGCCGCCGCGGTGCGGGCGATCGCGGTGACCAGGCGGGCGTCGTCGGTGAGCCGCCCGTCGAAGGACAGCAGGCCGCCGCGCAGCCCGGCGGGGCGCAGCGCCGGGGCGAGGGCCCGGGTCTCCACCGCGGACAGCCGGCGCGGCGGCGGCAGGGTGGCGCGGGCGGTACGGGCCGCCACACGCAGCATGTCGCCGGCGTGGAAGCCGGCCCGCGCCAGGGCCGCCTGCCCCCGGGACACCAGGGGTGTCAGGGGCAGGACGAAGGGCTGGGCGTGCACCAGGTGGGGCGCGGTGCGCTGCATCAGCACACCGCGCTCGACGGCGCTCTCGTGGGCGACGTCGAGCTGGGCGGAGGCGAGGTAACGCAGCCCGCCGTGGATGAGCTTGGAGCTCCAGCGGGAGGTGCCGAAGGCCAGGTCGTGGGCGTCGACGGCGGCGACGGTCAGGCCGCGCGCCGCGGCGTCCAGGGCGGCCCCGGCGCCGGTCGCGCCCAGACCGACGACCAGGACGTCCACGGCCGGGCCGCCGACGGTGCGGGCCAGTTCGCGTGCGCGCCGCTTCGCGGTCAGGGAGGAACCGGGGGGCCGCGCCGTGGCGGCCCGGGTACTGCTGGTGCTCATGGCCTCAGGGTCCTCTCCAGGACGGTCCGCAGTTCCGCGAGGAAGGCGTCGCCGGTCAGTTCGGGGTCGTCCGCGTCGGTCATGGTGCGCAGCGACAGCGTGAAGGACTGCACGATCAGCAGCAGGGACCGGGCCTGGCGCTCGGCGTGGCCCGGGCGGACCGAGCCGTCGGCGTGGCCTTCCCGCAAGGTGCCGCGGATCAGTTCCAGCAGGGCGTCCTGGCTGGCCCCGCGCCGGTCCAGCACGTAGGGCAGCAGCAGTTCGGGGTCCACGTCGACGATCTTGCGGAACAGTGGGTGGGCCCGGAACGCCTCGACCCCGGCCACCAGGCCGTCGACGATCAGGGTGCGCGCGTCCGTCCCCGGCCGGCGCTCGGGCATCGCCGCGGTGGCCACCTGCACCCACTCCCGGGTCATCAGGTCGCCGACCAGCGTCCGCACGTCCGGCCAGCGCCGGTACAGCGTCATACGGGAGACACCGGCCCGGCGTGCCACGTCGGTGAGGGTCGTACGGCGGACACCGACGGCCAGCACGCAGTCGCGTACGGCGTCCAGGACGGGATCGCTGCCGGAGTCGCCGTCGCCGTCCGAGCCGTTGTGACAATTAGGCGTCATGTGTCACAGTGTAACGCGCCCTGGGTCGTGACGACAGTGCCCTGCACCGCCGCCGGGACGCGCCGGCCCGTCCCGGCGGCGTACGCCCTACCCGATGTGACCGATGCGACCGATCCGACCGGTGAGGAACAAATCCCATGGACATGCTGTGGAGCGGCTGGGGAGACCCGGCCAAGGCCACGCCGCTGCCCGACACGGTGACCGGGCTGCTGCGTGATCTGCTCGGCGTCAGGCCCGGCAGCAGCGCACCGGTCGCGCTCGGCGACATCGACGTGCCCCCCGCACCGCTGGACGCGGTGGCACGCCGGGCCCTGGCCGAGGCCGTCGGCGACCCGGCGTACGTCCGTACGGACGCCGAAACCCGCGTCAGGCACACCCGCGGCAAGTCCACTCCCGACCTGCTGCGCATCCGCGCCGGCGACATCGGCGACCTCCCGGCGGCCGTGGTCCTGCCCGCTAGCCACGACGAGGTGGCCGGCGTCCTCGGGGTCTGCGCCGCCCACGACCTGGCGCTCGTCCCGTTCGGCGGCGGCACCTCCGTCGTGGGCGGTCTCGCGCCCGAGCGGCGACGCCCGTTCATCGCCCTCGACCTGCGCCGCATGGACCGGCTGCTCGCCCTCGACCCCCTCTCCCGCACCGCCACCTTCCAGCCCGGGCTGCGCGCCCCGCAGGCCGAGGCGCTGCTGGCCGAGCAGGGCTTCACCCTCGGCCACTTCCCGCAGTCCTACGAATGGGCCACCCTCGGCGGATTCGCCGCCGCCCGCTCCAGCGGACAGGCGTCCGCCGGCTACGGCCGCTTCGACGAGATGGTGCTGGGACTGACCCTGGCCACGCCCGAGGGAACCCTGGACGCCGGCCGCGCCCCCCGCTCCGCCGCCGGACCCGACCTGCGCCAGCTCATCCTCGGCTCCGAGGGCGCGTTCGGCGTCATCACCTCGGTCACCGTCCGCATCCGCCCCCGGCCGCAGACCCGGCGCTACGAGGGCTGGCGCTTCGCTTCCTTCGAAGAGGGCGCCGCGGCCCTGCGCCGCCTCGCCCAGGACGGGCCCCGGCCCACCGTGCTGCGGCTCTCCGACGAGACCGAGACGCTGATCGGCCTCGCCCAGCCCGACGCCCTCGGCTCCCCGGACGCCGGACACGGCACCGGATGCATGGCGATCGCCGGCTACGAGGGCACCGCGCGGGACACCGCCCAGCGCCGGGAGGCGGCGGCGGGCGTCCTGCGCGCGTGCGGCGGCTCGTACGTGGGCGAGGAACCGGGGGAGCGCTGGGCGCACGGCCGCTACTCGGCGCCGTACCTGCGCGACGCGCTGCTGGACGCGGGCGCCTTCGCCGAGACGCTGGAGACCGCCGCCTTCTGGTCCCGTGTCCCCGAGCTCTACGCCTCGGTACGCGACGCGCTCACCGCATCCCTCACCGAGGCCGGCACGCCACCGCTGGTCATGTGCCACATCTCGCACGTCTACGAGAACGGCGCCTCCCTGTACTTCACGGTCGTCTGCGCGCAGGGCGAGGACCCGGTGGCGCACTGGGCACCCGCCAAGCGGGCCGCCTGCGAGGCGATCCTCGCGGCGGGCGGCACCATCAGCCACCATCACGGGGTGGGCACCGACCACCGCGACTGGTACGTCCGGGAGGCCGGCGACCTCGGCGTGGCGGCCCTGCGGGCCGTCAAGCGACGGCTGGACCCCGCCGGCCTGCTCAACCCCGGCGTACTCCTGCCGCTCGACTGACCCCGCGCCCACCGCGACCGCACCGCCCGCCCTCGCTCACCGCGACCGCCGCCCGCCCGCCCGCGCTCCCTCTCCCGCCCGCCGCCCCGGAGGCCTCCCGATGCGACAGTTCACCGCCATCGTCAACCCCAGCGCGGGCGCAGCCGGCTCAGCCGCCGCCCTCCTCCAGGTGGCCAGGCTGCTGAGGGAGGCGGGAGCCGAGCTGCACACCGAGTACAGCCGCAGCCTGGACCACGCCCGGGACCTCGCCCGGCAGGCGGGCGAGCGGGACCGGATCGTCCTCGCCGTCGGCGGCGACGGCATCGCCGGCGGCATCGGCGGGGCGCTCAGCGGCACCGGGCACGTCCTCGGCCTGGTCCCCGCCGGCCGCGGCAACGACTTCGCGCGCGCCCTGCACCTGCCCGCGGACCCGGCCGAACTGGCCCGGATCCTGCTCCACAACGCCCCGCGCGCCGTCGACACCATCGAGGTCGAGTCGGCCGTACACCCCCGCACGGCCGTCCTGGGCAGCGTGTACGCGGGCGTCGACGCGGTCGCCAACCGCCATGCCAACCGCACGAGGCTGCTGCGCGGGGCCGCCTCCTACTACGCGGGCGGACTGCGCGCCGTCGCCACCTGGACTCCGGCGTCCTACCGCGTCACCGTCGACGGCGAGGAGCACCTCCACCGCGGCTACACCGTGGTGGTGGCCAACTCCCCCTACTACGGCTCCGGCCGCATGATCGCCCCCGCTGCGCGGGTCGACGACGGCCTGCTCGACGTGGTGATGATCCGCGCCGCACCCCGCCGGCTGTTCTTCGCCCTGATGCGCGAACTGACCTCGGGCAGCCACGTCCGGCGGCCCGAGGTGACGGTCCTGCGCGGCCGCGAGATCCGCGTCGAGGCGGACCGGCCCGTGCCGTACGGCGCCGACGGCGAGGTCGACGCCGTCCTCCCGGTCACGGCGAGAGCGCTCCCGGGAGCGTTGCACGTGCTGTGCTGACCCGGGCACGGCGAGCCGGTGCACGGGCTGTGCCGGGAAGCTCAGGAACCGACCGACACGGTGAACCGGCGCGGGTTGGGGTCGTGCGCCGCGCCGGAGACGTCGGGGCGCCCGTCGGGGCGGACGTCGTCGTAGGGGAAGGCGTAGCCGATCGGGGTGTACGCGTGGACCAGCCGGGCCCAGTGGTTCGTCGACGGATCACGGTAGTAGTCGGAGGGAGACGGGCCGTTCGGCTGGTCCGGGTGGGTCAGCAGGGTGGAGCGGTTGAAGCCCGCCGCGAGCCGGGCCAGGAGCGCCTTGCGGTCGTCGGAGTCGGCCGGGTTGTTGGCGAAGGGGCCGTGGTTGCAGGTGAAGACGTCCCTCGAGGTCGGCTTGGTGAAGGTGTGCCCACCGGTGAAGGTCAGCACGTCCCCGGTGACCCGCCCCACCCGTACGCCGCGTCCGCCCTGGAGGTCGATGCGCAGGTCGGTGGTGCGGTACTTCTGCCAGACACGGTCGATGTAGCCGGTGAAGGCGTCGCGGAACGGCATCTGGTCGGGGCGGTCGAAGTACGGCGCCATGAGGTTCTGCGGCGAGATCACCCGCAGCACCGAACCGCTGGAGGAGCGGATGACCAGCTTGTCCCAGGGCCGGCCGTCCCGGGCCGCCTGCGCGACCAGGCCGTCCGCGATGCGCTGCAGCGCGCCCGAGGGGAGCGGGGCCACGGTGTGCGTGGCGTCGCCGGTCAGCGTGATGCCGATGGGCAGGGCCGTGACGAGGTCGACGTAGCTGATGTTGGCGTACAGCTGCGAGGAGTTGAACGTGAACTCGGCGAACGACCACACCCGGCCGTAGTTGGGGTCGGCGGGGGTGGCGAAGGCGGGCTCGACCAGGGCGGGGCCCGGGTTGAGGAAGAAGTCCAGCTTGGTGTCGCGCACGAAGTAGACGCGGGCACCGAACATCTGGGGCAGCGTCAGCACGACCGGCCCGGCGCCGGCCGGGCGCAGCGGAATGGCGCAGTCGACCGGCAGCGGCGTCAGGGGGCGTGCGGGGGACTCGGGCCGGTACACACCGCCGCCGGGGCGCAGCAGCATCCAGCGGCCCGTGCCCTGCTCGAAGCCGGTGACGTAGGCGTGCACGGTGCCGGGCAACGACTTGTTCTCCAGGGCGAGTTCACACGTGGCCGGGGCCGCGGCGGCTGGGGTGCGGGAGGCGAGGACGGTGCTCGCGGCGGCGGCGGCCGCCCCGGCGAGGACGGCGCGGCGGGAGAGGTGTCCTGAGACGTGAGTGGACATGGAGCACTCCTGTGGGGTGGGGAGTGGTGGGGAGTGCCCACACTGTCCTGGGCTCCTGAGCACCCGTCAAGACTTGTGGCTGAGAGCGCTCTCAGATTCTGTGTCTTTTCACAAGTCGACGTCCGCGGACCGCCCTTGGGGCTGGAGGCCGTTTACTGCGGCCGGGTCGCGAGCTGGATCAGGTTGCCGCAGGTGTCGTCGAAGACGGCGGTGGTGACGGGCCCCATCTCCAGGGGCTCCTGCGTGAAGCGGACACCGAGCCCGCGCAGCCGCTCGTACTCCGCCCGCACGTCGTCGACGGCGAACTGGGCGAGCGGGATGCCGTCCTCGACGAGCGCGTCGCGGTAGGCCCGGGCGGCCGGATGGCCGACCGGTTCCAGCAGGAGTTCGGTGCCGTCGGGCTCCTCGGGTGAGACGACGGTCAGCCACCGGTCGGTCTCGCCTACCGGAACGTCGTTCTTCTTCACGAAGCCGAGGATCTCGGTGTAGAAGCGCAGGGCCTTGGCCTGGTCGTCGACGAAGACGCTGGTCAGATGGATCCTCATGGGGTGCTCTCCTCCGGTGCGGGCGAGTCGGGCCCGAGCCACCGCTCGGTGATCTGCCGCAGTGGTGCCGTGTTCAGGTCGTGGAACTTGTAGCGGCCCTCCCGCCTGGTCCGCACGAGCCCGGCGGCCTCCAGAACGGCCAGGTGCTGGGAGACCGCCTGACGCGAGATGCCGAGCCGATGCTTCATGCTCAGTCGCGCGCAGATCTCGAACAGTGTCTGCCCGGACCTCTCGGTGAGCTCGTCGAGGATGGTGCGACGGGTGGGATCGGCCAAGGCTTTGAAGAGGTCGTCGGCCACGGCCCCAGAATAGGCAAGTGCTCGCTTGCCTGTCGACCGGGGACCCCGGCGTCGACGCCGGAGGGGGCACGATGGCACGTCATGACGGCGGCTGGACGGACGGACACCGGGAGAGCCGGCAGGACGCCGAGGAGGCGGTACGGCGCCTGGGGCGACGCCGGCGGGAGGCGGCGTGGTGGAGGCGCTGGCGGAGGACCCGTACGCCTTCGACACCGACGCGACTCTGCGCATCGTCGGTGTGACCCTGTGGGTGGAGCTGCCCGAGCGGGAGTACGGGGAGGCCTGAGGTGCCGGGCGTCGTCCCGGTCAGCGCACGCTTCGTCGCGCACATCGGCGCTGCAAGACCGCAACTGACAGTGTGTGGGGTGCGCGCCGCGCAGGGCAGCGCCCCGGGCCGGTCGGCGGTCGGCCGGTCGGCGGCAGCGCAGCCGCGGCCGCGAACCGTCCGTCAGACCGCCCGGCCCGGGGCGCCAGGGGGGGGCAAGATCACCAGTAATGGCGGCGGCCGGCGACCGCGTGTCCCATCGAACCCATGATCCACAGGACCGCGCCGATGACGGCGAGGATGATCCCGATCGTCCAGAGAATCGATATGCCGGTGATGAATCCGATGACCAGCAGGATGATGCCGAGGAGGAGCATGACGGCCTCCGGTGCGCAGTAGTGCTGCTTTCACTGTGGACCGCGACCACGGTTTAGGGAAGTACCGGGATGCGGTTCCCTGCCGCGGGTTTCGCGGAGAACGACGCGGCGGGGCAGCGGCGGACGGACGGCCCTTGGGCAGTCGCCCGGCACACGGGACGGCTCACGGGGCAACCGGACAGGGGAGCAGCCCTACCACGAGGAGTGTCCAGGCCGATGGGTACCGCAGTCCACGTTCCACAGACCAGGGACATGATCGGGGACGAACTCTCCGGCGACGAGGCGTTCACCGCGCTGCGCCACTACGGAGGACTGCGGCTGCTGGCCGACTCCTTCGCACGGTTCCGTTACGCGGACGGCTTCACCAACGCCCGCGCCCTCGCCTTCCAGGTGGTGCTCGGGCTGGTGCCCTGCACCATGGCGCTGGTCGGCCTGGCCACCTCGGTGCACACGGAGGCCGTCGGCCGGATCATCGAGCTCACGCTCGGGCGGATCGTGCCGGGCGCGAGCGCCCGGATCGTCGAGGACGCCTTCGAAGGGACGCGGCGCAGCGCGCACGGCGATGTCTGGAGCACGCTCGCCCTGTGGCTGGGCCTGGGCTTCGCCCTGGTGAATCTCGCCTCGGCCATGGGACAGATCGAGCGCGGCGCCAACCGCATCTACGGCATCGAACGCGATCGCCCCTTCCCGCGCAAGTACGCCCGGGCACTCGCTCTCGCGTTCGCCGCCGGTCTGCCCCTGGTGCTGGGGTTCGTCGTCCTCGTGGCCGGGGAGGCCGTGGGCGACGCGCTGGCGGAGTCCGCCGGACGGGAGGGCAGCGGGCCGCGATGGTGGGGTGTGCTCGACCTTCCCGCAGGGCTCGCGCTGGCCTGGGTGGCCTCGGCCGTGATCTTCCGCTGGTCGCCCCGCCGCGCCCAGCCCGGCTACACCTGGCTGGCCTTCGGTTCAGCCGTGCACCTGGTGCTGTGGGTGTCGGCCACCTGGCTGCTCGCGCTGTACGTCGAGGAAAGCGGTGCCTTCGGCGCCGTGTACGGGCCCCTCACCGCCTTCGTCGCCCTGCTGTTGTGGGCCAACCTCACGGCCGTCGCCCTCTTCCTCGGTATCGCGTTCGCCGCCCAGCTGGAAGCGGCCCGGGCCGGCCTCGCATCCGCCGTCCAGCCGGACCCCGGGCCAGGTGCGTGACAGCACGCCGGGTGAGATCGAGGCGTCGCCGCGCAGGCAGGCATCGATGCCGCCGTCGCGGTCACCCTTGAGGGACCAGGAGGTGACACCGTGATCGACGCGGCCCGTACGGAAACCACGCCACCGGACGACCTGACGCACGCCCTTCACGCGCCACCCTTCACTCACTCAGCCCCCAGCGGCAGCCTGCACCGGCACCGGCAGCAGGCGCTGCGCCCATGACGAACCGCACGACCACCACATCCGGCACCCTCGGTCCGTCCGCACTGCCGGTGTACCTGACGGCCGCCGCCCTGGCGCGTACGGCCGATGGGGGAGCGCGCGTCGCGCTCGTCATGCTGACCGCCCAGCGTTCCGGCAGCCCGGCGCTGGGCGGCGCCCTGGTGGCCGCGCTGATGATCCCGCACGTCGCGGCGGCGCCGGTGGCCGGGGCGCTGGCGGACTCGGTGAGACGACGCCGCCTCTTCCACGGCGGCGGGATCAGCCTGTACGGCGTCGCCCTCGCCGCACTCGCCCTCCTGGTGGGCAGGGCCGACGACCTCGTGGTCCTCACCCTGGCCGCAGCCGCCGGATGCGTCGCCCCGCTGCTGACCGGGGGCCTGACCAGCCTCCTCGGGGAGATGCTGCCCAAGGAACGACTGACCCGGGCGTTCAGCGCGGATGCCGTCTCGTACAACCTGGCGGGCATTCTGGGGCCCGCTGCCGCCGCCGCCGGGGGGACCGCGACGGGCGCCGGTGTGGCCCTGGCCGTGCTGGGCGGCTCAGCGACGGCGGGTGGCCTGCTGCTGTTCTCGCTGCGGCTGCGCTCGCGCACCTCCGCGCGTGCGCCACGCTCCCGGCCCCGGCCCGCCGAGCTGCTGCGCGGGGCGGCCGTGCTGGTCCGCAACCGCCCGCTCAGGTCGGTCACCTGGGCCAGCGGCGTGGGTCAGCTGGGGATCGGTGCGCTGCCCGTCGTCACCGCGCTGCTGGCCCGCGACCACCACGCTCCGTGGGCGACCGGCGGACTGATGACCGCCTTCGCCGTCGGCGCCCTGGCCGGTTCCCTCGGGTACGGGTTCCGGCCCCTGGGCGAACACCGGCCGGAGCGTGTGGTGCTCTGGGGACTCCTGGCCACCGGTGTGCCCCTGGCGGCCGTGCCCTGGATCGGCCACGCCGTCGCGGCCGCGGCCCTGTTCGCCGCTGCCGGGTTCTGCACCGGCCCGCTGTTCAGCGCGTTGCTGGCCAGCCGCGAACGGTACGCCCCGGCGGCCGTCCGCACCCAGGTCTTCACCCTCGGCGCGGGCGTCAAGAGCACCTTCGCCGCGGCGGGGGCGGCCGCGGCCGGCGCCCTCAACGGCCTGGGAGCAGGCCCCCTGCTGCTGGGCATCGCCGCGTGCCAGCTCGCGGCCGCGGCACTGGGCCGCGCCCTGCTGACCGGCGGGCGCACGGACCAGGCCACGGCAGAGGCCGGACCAGCCCCCGCCCCCGCACGGACGAGCCACCGGTGAACAGGGCCACGGCGAAGCCATCCCCCCGCCGGCCACCAGGCCCCTGCCGACGCCTCGGCGCGCTCCCCTGGCGAGGGGATTCTTTTTGTGCTGGCATATCCGGTTTCGTACCGGTACGGGGTGGTGAGTCGGAGGGGGCTAGCGAATCGCGAGAACAGAAAGAAGGGTGAACCAAGTGATCACCCGCGAGCAGATACCGACCGTCCTCGACCACCCCGTCTACGACGCCGAAGGCGCCAGGATCGGCGAGGCCAAGCACGTCTTCCTGGACGACGTCAGCGGCGAGCCCGAGTGGGTCAGCGTCAAGACCGGCCTGTTCGGCACCAGCGAAACCTTCGTGCCGATTCACGACGCCTCCGTCGTGGAGGACCACCTGGAGGTCCCCTATCCCAAGGACACGGTCAAGAACGCGCCCAACGTCGACGTCGACGCGGGTGGACACCTCTCCGAACAGGAGGAACACCGCCTCTACGAGTACTACGGCATCGACTGGGACACGGCCTGGCAGCAGGCCGACCAGCCCGGCGAAGTCGGCATGACCACCGGCACCTCCGGTGACGTACGCCGCCGGGAGACGACCGGGATGTCCGGCACCACGGACACCGCCGCGGGCACGGATGACGCCATGACGCGTTCGGAGGAGCGCATGCGTGTCGGCACCGAGCGCCGTGAGACGGGCCGGGCACGGCTGCGCAAGTACGTCGTCACCGAAGAGGTGCAGCAGACCGTTCCGGTGCGCCATGAGGAGGTCCGCGTCGAACGCGAGCCCATCACGGACGAGAACCGGGACGCCGCCATGGCCGGGCCTGAGATCAGCGAGGCCGAGCACGAGGTCATCCTGCACGAGGAACGCCCTGTGACTCAGACCGAGACGGTGCCCGTGGAGCGGGTGCGTCTGTCGGCGGAGGAGCGCACCGAGGAGGAGACCGTGCGCGGCCAGGTCCGCAAGGAGCAGATCGAGACCGAAGGCATCGACGAGGACCGGCGCGACCGGTGAACGGCCCTTACCCACACGAAAGGAACCGGCTGCCATGACGCAGGTTGAGCAGCCTCTCACAGAAGCCGGCATCAAAGTCCGCCAAGTCAACCACTACCAGTTCAGTTGGGTGGCTGGAGACCCCGGCGAGCCCGGTACCTTCACCCTTCAGCTGGTCCTGGACGAAGGTGCCGGGGAAGAGGTCCTCACGGTCGACGCCGACGACGCCGACGTCCTGAAGGACCTGCTCGAGCACAACCAGACCGTTCAGTACGACGTGCCACGCCACACTCTCATGTTCGGCGTGACGCCCGCAGGCAGCTGACCCCGGCGTCCCACCAGCCCACCGCACCCACCGGGTTCCTCGTCCGCACCGGATGCGGTGGGCCGACGCTGCCTCGGCAGCGCCCGAGGTGCGCCCTCCCCTGTGATGGGCAACAGTGGTCGTCAGGTGCCGACGCGCTGCCTGGCCTTGCTCGCCGCCGAAAGGAAACAACGAGATGTCGCAACGCAACACCGTCTTGCGCAGCCTGCACGACCTCGGGCTGGCCGCATGGTTCGGCGGCTCCCTGATGGGCGCCGTAGGCCTCAACGGCGCGGCACGAGCTGAGGGGGGAACACCGGAGAACACCGCGCGGGTCAGCAGCGCCGGATGGGCGAAGTGGACACCGGTGAACGCCACGGCCATCGGCACCCACCTGGTCGGCAGCAGCGGCCTGCTCGCGGCCAACGCGGCGCGGGTGGCCACCCAGCAGGGAGTGGGTGCCTCCACCCTGGCCAAGACGGTGCTGACCGGCGCCGCCCTGGCCGCCACCGCCTACAGCCGCGTGCTGGGCAAGAAGATCGAGCTGGCGTCCTCCACCGACCCTGAGGACACCGAGAAGGCCCGGGAGCACCCCGTCAGCCTGGAGAAGGCGCAGCGCCAACTGGCCGTTCTGCAGTGGACGGTGCCGGCCCTGACGGGCGGCCTGCTCATCCTCAACGCGCTGCACGGCGAACAGCAGCGCCCCGAGGAACAGGCCCGGGGCATGTGGCAGCGAGCCATGAGCAGGGCCCCGCACCTGCCCTCCATGCAGATGCCGTCGATGCCGTCGATGCCGAACATGCCGCACATGCCGGAGTGGCGCTGGACGCACCACTGAGACCGGCCCACCTCCGCCACCGATCGCCGGAACCACACGATCGCCGAGTACATCCCAAGAACCGGCCGGATATCCGACAAAGTGCATCTACTCTCGAAGGTGTCCATCGGTTCGCCCGCGCACGGGACAGGACCGGAGCATCCCCGAGAGTTCACCGAAGGCTTCCGTGTCCCCTGACCATGGAGCATCCCCCCGTCCGCTGCCCGCCGGGCAGGCGGTGACCGGCGAAGGCATCAGCGTCGTCACCCTGCACGGCGCCATCGACCACCGCAGCGCCGCTCACCTCGGCGCCACGATGCTGTTCCCGCACGGCACGGCCGCGGCCCGTACCGTGATCGACCTCACCGCCGTCACCTTCATCGACTCCACCGCCATCAACGCCTTCATCGCCGCCCACCACGCTGCCCGGCGGTCAGGCGGCTGGCTGCACCTGGCCGGCCTCAGCGCGTCCGTGCTGAGCACCGTCCGGCTCGTCGGCCTGGACGAGGTCATCCCCTGTTACCCCACTCTCCGCCACGCCCTGGCCTGTTGACGGTACGGCCCACTCACCTCACCGCACCTCCCGCGCGTACGGCGCGACGGTGATCCGGTCGATCAGCGGTGCGTAGCGGGAGCGCAGCAGCACGCCGGGGAAGGTGTCCGAGGCGTACGTCGTGCCGTTGAAGTCGGGCAGTTCCTCGCAGCGGAAGCCGACCGTGTTCTCGCCCTTGCTGAGGTGGACCGGGACGGTCAGCTCCCAGAAGTTGTTCTGGTGGAAGGTGTGCGGGAAGCCCACGCGCCGCACCTCGCCGCCGTTGACGGTGATGTCGGCGTGGCGGGCGAGCGGGTCCGGGTTGTAGTGGGTGGCCTGCGACTGCTCCGGGTTGGAGTAGCGGATGCGCAGCGCGTACAGGCCCGCCCGGTCGGCGGCGACGGTGAACGTCGCGGTGTTGCCGTTGCCGGGGGCACCGCCGACGCCGGTGATCGCCGCCCCGCCGGTGGCCAGGGAGAGCGGGGTCAGCGTGGCCGAGCCCGCGAGCTCGGCCTCGGCGGCCGCGTAGGTCCGCGTCGGCAGCGTGCCCCGGGTGGGTGTCACCGTCAGGCGGTCGACCAGGGTCGTGACCGGACCCCCGGTCACCGTCACCTTGTTGACGCCGCCCGAGAGGGAGACCGCGACAGCGCTCCTGTCCTTGCCCAGCCGCAGGACCTCGTGGCCGTTGACGGCGAGCCGGGCACCCGTGCCGCCCAGGGTGTCGACCTTGAGCGTGGCCTCGCTGTCGGCGGGGGAGTAGACCCAGAACGTGGCGGTCTGGCCCTTCGCGAGCCGGGCAGCGCCCGACCCGGTGGCCGCCCGCTTCGGCAGGTCGTAGACGGGCCGTGCCCCGCCGTCCAGCCAGGCCAGCTCCCCCTCATACACCCGGGTGCCCGCCGAGGCCTCAGGCAGGGAGAGGGTGAGGCGGTCGACGATGGCGTCGCCCTTGGTGGCGCGCTCGCCGTCCAGGCTCCGCGCCGCGAGCGTGAGGGTGTGCGTGCCTTTGGTGAGCTCCACCGTGGTGTCGGTGTGGTCCCACACCACCCACTTGTAGCCCAGCGGCAGATACAGCTCCTGCTCGCTGCCGGCCGTACCGTCCACGCGCAGGAAGACGTTGGTGGGGCCCTGCTCCCTCACCTTGTCGAAGGTGTTGAGCGAGTTGGCGAAGACGCTCAGGTCGTACGTGCCGTCCTCGGGCACCTCCACGGTGAAGTCGAGCGCGACGTCGGAGCCGGTGCGCAGGCCGCCCACGTCATGGCCGCCGGAGGTGTAGAACTTCGACACGTCCCGGGGCGAGCCCTCCGGGCCGTTCCTCGAGTAGCCGGACCCGGTGTGGGCGGCGTCCTCGGCCTCGTACGAGCCCTGCCAGCGCACGGGCGGGGACTGGGTGCCCCTCGCCTTCCCGGCCGGGCTCAGGACGATCTCGTACGCCGAGGACTCCTTCAGCCTCGGCAGTGTGCCGTCGCCGAAGTCGACGACGACCGTGCCGTCGTCCGCGACCCTCAGATCGGTCTCCCTCAGCAGTTTCGGACCGGAACTGTCACCGATCTGGCCGCTCCACTCGATCTCCCGCACCCAGGCGTGCACGGTGTCCCCGAAGACCTTCTCGGGAACGCCCGCGAAGGTGATGTGCCCCTTGCCGGTGGAACCACCGAACAGCAGCCGCGCCTGCCGCTTCCTCTCGTCGAGCGTGGCGACGCCCTGCAGGGTGTAGTTCTCGCCCGGGAACGGCGGGCTCACCCGCACCGTGTGCCCGCTCATCGAGGCGTACGCGTGGAGCAGCCACCACTGGCCGTTGCCGCGGTTGGACTGCACCGCCGAGTCGGAGAGGTTGCCGTCGATGTTCCAGTACGCGATGTCCGCGTCGACCTTGGCCTCCTCGATCGCCGAGACCCACTGGATCATCTGGCCCGGGACGGAGGTGTGGTAGTTGAAGGCGTACTCGTTGATGTTGACGGGGAGTCGGGTGCCCTCCTTGTCCGTGCCCTTGAACAGTTCCTTCTCCCACGCCCGGTACGTGGCGACGCTCCGGCGCACCGCCTCGGGGTGGCTGAGCTCGTGCCAGGTGATCACGTCGGGGAGGGTGCCGGCGGCCAGGGCATGGGTGAGGAAGCCCTTCACCTGGTCGTACAGGACGCTGGTGTTGGGGCCGGCGACGCGGGCGCCGGGCATCCTGCCCTTGATGAGCCGGTACGCGGAGTCCCAGGCGGCGAAGTAGTCGCCGGGGTCGTCGAGCCAGCTGACCTTGTCGTAGCTCCACTCACCGGTGCCGAACATGTTGCCCTCGGGCTCGTTGAACGGCACGAAGACGATGTTGTCCTGGTACGCCTCCGGCAACGTCAGGACCTGGTCGACCTGCGCGGCGATCTTCTCCTGATAAAGCCTCAGCTTCTCCTCGGGTGTGTTGCCCGGCCACTGGTACGGAAAGCCCCGGTGGATGTCCGTCATGTAGATGTACACATCACCGTCGGTGGCGTCCGCGAGCGGCCTGACCACCTCCAGCGCATCCGCACCGGGGTGCTGCGGGCCGTCCTGCGCCTTGGTGGAGACCGTGCGCAGGCCCATGCCCTCCATGAGGTTGTGGGTGGGGACGTCCGGCCCGTACACGCCGTACAGGGTGCCGGAGGCGCCGCCGTGGAACGCGCCGGTGTGAGAGCCGAGGTGGACGGTGAGCTGTCCCTCGCGGACCACGGTGACGGTGGCCTCGACAGCGAATCCGGCGGCCGTTCCGGCGACCGTGAACGACCCCGGCTTCGCGTACGCCTCGGCCGGTACGGCGTCCCAGCGGACCGGCACGTCACGGTCGAAGCCGTCGGAGAAGGAGGAGCGGACGGCGGCCGGGAGGGACGGGGCGGCCCCGGTGGTGGTACGGACCTCGAAGGACGTCCTCGACAGCGACCGGACGGTGGGCAGGGACCCGACCGTCCCGGCCACCTGCTCCGCGCTCAGCGCCGCGTGCCACACGGTGAAGTCGTCGACCGCGCCCTTGAGCAGCGGGTCAGGCCAGAAGGACCGGCCGATGTAGCCGGCGGCCGTGGCCGAGCCGTCCAGCAGGTCCCTGGCCTTGATGCTCGTGCGGGCCGACGATACCGCCACGCCGTCGAGGTAGGTGGTGAGCCGGCCGGCCGCGCTGTCGAGGGTGACGGTGACCGTCCGCCACTCGTTCGCGGGCAGCATCGCGTAGCCGTCGACCTGGGTCTCCGCGCCCCCTCCGCCGGTGGTCACGGCCGTGCGCAGCACCCCGTTCCCGCTGTACGGAGTGGTGAACAGGTACGTGGTGGTGTCGGTGCCCAGATCGAAGATCCGCTGCCAGGACGACGTGTCACCGCTCCACTTCACCCGCGCCGACACCGTCAGGTCGGCCGCGTCGCCCACCACGTCGCGCGGCAGCCGGACGTACGCGCCGTGGGAGTCGGGAGCGCCACCGGGCAGGGCGAGCGCCCTGCCGCCGTCCGGGCCCGCCACGGACTGGGCGGTGGAGCCGTTCACCAGGGTCGCCGTCAGGCCGTTGCCGGAACTGTCGGTGATCCTGCCGGAGGCCAGGTCGTCCTGGTCGAAGGTGTAACGGGCGGCGGGTCGGGGAGTGTCGGCCGCCTGTGCGGAGGCCCCCGGTGAGGTCAGCAGACCCGCGCCGAGAGCCACGGCCACGGCGGCCGGGGCGCGGCGCCGGGCGGATCCGTCAGCGGAAGACATGGATGGCGTCCCCAATCCTCGAGTCGACAAGCCGAACCGGTTCGACCGCTGTCCGCGCGAAGAGAAGCCTTTCGCGCAAGACAGGGCGGCGCCCCGTACGGCCGGGGAGGGAGCCGTGCGGGTCCACGGTGCCGGAATGGCCGCTCCGTCGAACCGGTTCGGCGAAGCTAACACCGGCGCGTACGACCGACAATCCCTCCCGCACGATGTTCCGTTGAGCTCGTTCACCGGACACGAACCGGTTCGACCTGCCGGACTCGCTGATGTCCGGCCCACACCCTTACGATCCGGTGGGCACACCTCGACCGGGGGGCCGAACCCATCCGACCCATGCGAGCAAGGAGTCGCCGTGAACATCGGTGAGATCGCCCGGCGGGCCGGTGTCTCGCGCTCCACCGTCTCGTACGCGCTCAGTGGCAAGCGTC
>NZ_JBFATS010000038.1:0-24227 GCF_040678435.1 Streptomyces sp. NPDC052682
AGACCCAGACTGGCAGCACGTCCCAGAGCCCACACAGGCACCCCCTCCGCCGCCCGCAGGTGCCCCGCCCCCACCGCCCGCTCCCCTGACTGTGGAACCTGATGTGACAGTCGCAGCTCCGGGAGGCGACGAGCTAGTTGATCTCGCGTACGAGGCGGCGAGTGAAAAGCTGGCGAGCCAGACGAGTGCTTTCGAGAGCCTTCGAACGCGGGCATCGGCCATCCTGAGCGTTGCTGCCCTGGTCACCTCCTCCTCATCTGGGCTCGGCCTGGTGAACGCGGATCCCGCGCAGGGACGCCTCCTACCTGCGTAGGCAATGGAACTCTTGGTCATCCTCTTGGCCATCGGGTTCTGCGTCTTCTTCGTTCTGTTGCCGACACGCAGCTGGCTGCACGGCCCCTCAGCCCGGGTCATCCTGGAGCGGTGGAAAAACGGTGCGAACACGAAGGTCGTCAAAGCCGACGTGGCTGCGGCGATGGTCGGTGCTCAGCGCCGCAACAGCGATGAGCTGACCAAACGCTCTTGGGCGTACCGGGTGGCTGTCGTCCTCCGCCTAAGCCAGGTACTGGTCCTTGCAGCCGCCGTCGCGCGGTCCTCCGCCTAGTCAAGAAGCCCTAGCGCCTTGTCCGGCTGGCAGTGCGGGCAAGGCTTTACCCCGTCGGCGAGTGCTCGCCGGGCCTGCTCACGGTCGATGCCCTTGGAGCGTTTCCCGGCACGCCAGCAGTCGCCGACGTGCACATACAACGGGTCGCGCCCGGTCAGGCCAAGGTCGAGGAGCCAGTCCGGCGGTGGTGGCCGACGGTCGATGCCCCGCTGGCGTAGGGCCTGGCGGCGCTCTTCTTCGGCGATCCAGCGGCGGGTGCGGGCCAGGTCGCGTTCCTGCACCCGCTCGAGGAAGCGGAGCAGAGCAAGCCGCGACTCTGAATCGTCCATGCGTTCGATTCTAGGTTCGGGGCGCCTCAGGGTGCCGGGCGGCCTTCCTCACGTCGGCCTCGACCTGGTTCCGGGCGGCGCCCCGCCGCGAAGGGGGAACTCTGTTGCACCACTCCCGCCCGCAAGGTGCGATGTCTGGCCGCCGGGCTGTCCGAGCTCGACATACAGCTGCCCAACGGACGCAACGCTGTGGTCGCCCCCCGATCTCTCCCTGGCAGCACTGGTGCCATCGCGCTGCCCTCCCTGGTCGGCCGGGGCAAGCGCGAGGCGGCCTCGCTGCTTCAGAGCAGAGGCTGTCGTCAGGGCCAGGGGCCGTGCATGGCCGTCTGCGACCGCGTGGATCTTGGCGCTCAACCCGCCGGGGGAGCGTCCGAGCGCGTGGCCGGCGGGCTCGTTGCGGCCTTCGAACCCCAGCCCACGTAATCAGCCGCTTGTGCGCGGTCTGGAACGAGCCGAGCGCGTCGGGTAGGTCACGCCAGGGTGAGCTGGTGCGGTACTTCCCTGCGATGGCCTAGAGGGTGCGGGGTGGTCGGCCCGCCGCCGTCCGCAAACCGGATCGGCCGGCATCAGCGACTCGGTCCAGTCCCACATCACCCGGGTCGACCTCGGCGGGCGGCAACAGCCCGCGTTCGCTGTAGAGGCGTAGCGCCTTGCGGCTCAGCCTGGTCCTGGCCGCGAGTTCGCCGATGGTGATCATGTCCGTGTCCACGCGCCCACGGTGCCTGCTGCCCCAGGGGAAGAGAGACAAGCCGGGAGCCTGGCGGCGCATCGGCGTTGCCGAGCGCCTCAGCCCCTGGACTCCGGAACTTCTGGGCCCCACGCACAAGCCGAGCGCCCGAACCCCCGCGCTACCAATCGGCGACCTCGCCAGTCGACCGGCAACCAGATCCGGTAAACACCCGTAGAGAGCCCGCCTACACGACTAACCTCAGCGTACTGGGCGATACACCTGACATGAGGGCACTGGTCTAGTCCTACCTTGTAGCACATGCCCACGGGACGTTACCTTGACGCGGTCTGCTCCCACAGTGATATTCACGTGCGTAGATGACTGATACTGTCCGTACGGGCCGAGAGCAACCGAGACCTGACGAAGAGGGGAGGGCGGGCCAACGATGCCCGGTACCGGCAGTGACGAGAGCGCGGCACCCCGCACGCTCGCCGAGAAGCTGACCGCCCTTCGCGACGGGCTCGCCGCCGAAGGTGGCAAGCCGCCATCCTGGAACACTCTGGCCCGCGAGATCTCGAAGCAGACCGGCGTCCCGATCTCGGGTCCGTACCTGTGGGAGCTGGCGACAGGCAAGCCCGGCACGAACGTTACGCTGCGCCACTTGAAAGCACTCTCTGAATACTTCAAACGACGTATCTCTTACTTCGTCGATGATGAGGTTGCCTTCGAAGACGACACCCAGGCACAGCTGGATCTTCTCCGGGAGCTACGGCGTCTAGGCGTCCGCAACATCAGGCTGCAGAACGTGCAGCCAGGCGAGGCCGATCGCGAAACTGTTCAGGGACTGCTCGCACGACTTCAGACGCTTGATGCACTGGGCGACGAAGGTGTCCGGAAGGTCGCTCTGGGAGCCAGCGCCCTCAGCCCGGAGCAACGTAGGACTCTGAGCGACCTCGCCGACCAGCCAGGCTTGTTGGACGCACTACCTCGCCTGATGGGACTCCTTGAGGCTGCCGACAAACTTGCCGACGAGCAGCTCACGACTGCCTCGGACCTTCTCCGGCAGCCAGATCTGCTTTTTGCGGTACAGGATGAGGCTGTTCGCGACATCGCAAAGAAGTGTCACGAGCTACTGCCGTCCAGTCGGCAGGCACTCTTGCCCGTGATCGCGCAGCTTCAGCGTCTTGAGAACAGGGAGACGTAAGCACCACAACGCGCCCCCAGCTCTACCACGCCGAAGCTCCCACGAGCGCGGTCAGGCCTCACTGTCCCGAAAGGCCTAAGCCAAGATATTCAGCGATCAGCTCACGCGGCAGCTTTGGCATCAGCCAACTGGCGGCGTCGAGTGTGGCTTGGTCGGCCGCGTCCAGCTGGGGATAATCCTCATCCAACTGAAGCGGGAACCCGTCCACGTCGGCAGTAACTGGAAAAAAGAGCACCGTGCCGTCGTCCGTTCCAAGCCACACGCCGCTTGGCGCAGCACCTCCGCTTGCTTTGCGCCGCGTGCAGCAGCCTGACACTTGTTCGTCGCGTAGACGATCAGCACCACCCTCACCGGCCAACTCAGTGCGTCTGTGGGAGCTTTCCAGGGTGCTCTGCGCCTCCCCGGGGAACGTATCGTTCCGTGTTGCCTGCCGGCTCCCTCCCGGCATCGCCATCGCTATCGCCCCCGTGGTCTCTGTAAAGGTCAGTCCTTCCGCGCAACTGCGACCTCCTCTACGCAGAACCAACATGCTGCATCACAGTGGCTTGCATGCTCATCCTCCGAGGCCGTCTGCGCCAACCACGCTGCAGCACCGGTACTTTGGCACGGCCGGCGAGACCAGCCCGGTCCAACAGCAGACCACTTGACGTACCTGCCCACTGCTCTTCACCGTCGACTCCCCCTCGACCCTCGCCGGTGCGGCGCTACGACTGGGTCGTCTGCCTCAGGTCATGGGAGGCACCTGTGCAGGATGTCCCGGCAGGCCCTCCCATCGGCGGAGCCCACGAAGTCGGATCGATGCGCTGCCAGCGATGGCATGCCGTAGTCACGCTGCTGCATAGGGTTCCTCCTTCTCGGGATCCTGCCTTGCGCCCCCGATCATGTCAACTAAAGTACACAGCAGTTGGCCTTCGACAGAGTGAGAGACCGGTACGTGGTCGTGTGTAGTCATCAACAGGACGGTTCGCGGAGCACGTCGGGGAGTTCCTACCTGTGGTGAGTCACAACGGCCCGTCGCTGGCGGACAAGCTAAGAGCCCTGATGGCCAGCCGCCTGGACGCCAACGGGCGTGCCCACACGTCGCGCTCACTGTCCGCGGCCGTGAACGCACTGCCCGAGGAGCACGCATCTGTGTCGTTTGCTGCCATCGCCAAGTTGGCCAACGGCTCCCACGACAACCCCACCGTGGGAACGATCGTGGCCTTGTGCAAAGCGCTGAACAACGTGCCGCCGGCCCATCTCCTTCCACACGAGAGCTATAACGACCTGGCAGCTCTCGAGGCGTTCGAAGACCCAGATGCGCGCCGCATCCTAGCGCTGCTCAACGGCCTGCCAGAGAGCGAGTTGCGCAACCTCATTGCAGTCCTGGAGCAGCGCCGGGCCGAACTCGGACTGGAGCCGGCGGCGAACGCTGAATCTGGAAAGGAAAAGAGCAAGCGCCGACGGCGCCGCAGCATGGATGAAGCCGCGCGGTACGCGGCCGATGCACTGGAGGGGCTGTAAGTGGTGGACGGCATAGTCTTCGGCACCTGCACCGCGGTGGGGTTGCTGGTCACTGCCCTCTGCACTCGCAGAGCTGTGGGCAACCCACGCGTCGCCACCTGGGCGATCGCCATCGCCTTCGCCATTTGCACGCTGGGCGTCCTGTGCGCCGTGCCAACGGTGGCCAATCAACTGCAGCACGCCACAGGCATGCCCAACGCCGGCAAGCTCGTGGCTCACGTCTGTGCGATCCTCTGGTGCGCTGCGATTCAGATCACGATGGTTGATCTGGCCTACCGTCCCGAGTACCTCAAGTCGGCGGTACTCCAGCGCGCGTTCGCCGCCGCGTTAGAACTCGCCGTCATGGTGCCGCTTTTCCTCGCAGCTAACCGGCCCGACGTACAGTTCACAACCGAATACATCGACGACCACAGGGTTGCCGCGTATCTACTTATCTACCTCTCCTACGTCCTGGTCACCTGTGGCGAGCTGATGTTCATGTGCGGAAGAACGTCACGACGTAACTGGAGAGTTCGCCCGTGGAGCAGCGTCGGCTTCGCGCTCTCCTCAGTCGCCGCAGTTCTCGGTATGGCCTACGCAGTCTGTAAAGGCTCTTACGTCATCTTCTACACCCTTGACGATCCCTGGCCGCTCGGGATCGAGCAGGTCGTGAGCCCGACACTAAGCGGTCTTGCAGTGCTGTTCGTCTTCAGCGGTATGACACTTCCCATGGTCGGCGCCCTCCGGGAACGACTTCGCGAGAAAAGGGCACTTATAGACGACTGAAGCAGCAGATTTGCTTTCCAGATCACCGATCTGGTGAAGCGGCAGACGAGTCGAGCTGTACGCCGGATTCTGTCACCCGGTCACCTCACGGCGGCCGGGGAGACGGCCATCCATCTAGGACCAGCGTTACCGCTGGCCTCATGCGGTCTACCCGCGGACTCGGGCGGGCAGCCCTCGAACGTCCGCGCAGAGCGCCTCTTACGGCGCTCCTCTTGACCTTGCTCCGGGTGGGGTTTACCTAGCTGCCCAGGTCACCCTGGGCACTGGTGGTCTCTTACACCACCCTTTCACCCTTACCAGAAGCTGAAGCTCCCGGCGGTTTGCTTTCTGTGGCACTGTCCCGCGGGTCACCCCGGGTGGCCGTTAGCCACCACCCTGCCCTATGGAGTCCGGACGTTCCTCGGGAAGCCCCCAGGGGGACTCCACGCGGCCGTCCGCTCGGCTCGTCTGCCGTACCAGCCATGCTAGCCGACTTGACGCCGCCGGCTGCTCTCGGACGCTTCAGGCGTGATCATGCTGCCCTGGCGCTCCGACTGCACCCACTATGCACACGACACACTCTCTCCCGGCGGGGAGATTGTGAGGGGATGCAGCGGACGAAGCGCAAGGTCGTCTAGGGGCCTTTTTCGCCGCTCCTTCGTCGCGGTGAAAAAGGCCCCGCTCCTCCCCTGCGCTTCGTCCGGCACCCCCTCAAAATCTCTTTTGCCGGGAGGGAGAGGGGGCGTCCCTGCGACTCTCATGGTCGGATGGCGGGGGTGGTCGGCCGGGTGCGGCCGGGGGAGCGGAGCGGGGTCTCGCCCGCCCCGCAGACGCCGGTGGCGCGTGCGGGTAACGGGCTTTTGCTTATGTTCGGTGGCGTATTGCGGTTGACTCCCCGCGCGCAATTAAATAGATTTACCTATGTCGAAAAGGGGTAGGGCAAGCCCCCGACACTCCACCACCAACCATGAGGAGACGGTTCGTGGAACTCGTTCCCATCTCCCGGCTGGGCGCGGAACTGCGCACACAGGCCCAGTTGGAAGTTCAGGTCACAGAGGGCGAAAGGCAGCTGGTGATCGTCCTGCCGAGCAGCCTGGACCAGCTGTGGATCACTCCCGGCCACCATGGCGGGCGGCCCCGGCTCTTCTGGCGGCGCCGCACTTTCCTCGGCACCGCGACCGACGAGTCCGGCTACCTCGACTGGACCGCCGACCCGGCTCCGCTGATCCGCTTCGTCATCAACTACGCCTACTCCCGCAACCAGATCGCGCCCCAGTACCAGCGGGTCCTCGACGCTCTGCGCGGGCGCGGCCTTGACGCGGAGCTGGCGCCCGCCGACGGCGGCGGCTTCCAGATCCGCATCGGGCTGCCGGACCTGACGTACCTGCTGATCGGCGCCGGTGAGACCCTTCCTCCCCGGCTGGAGCAGGTACAGGGGTGGCACGTGGAGCACTACGGCCCTGAGGACCACATCGCGGTGGTGTACGACTCGATGCCGCACAACCGCGCCCGGGGCGCCAGTCTCGGCGGCGCCCACATGGACGTAATGGCCGACCACGTCGCCCGGTACGTCGCCAGCGTCATGGCCCGCTACGGCGGCCGTCACCCGCTGGGCGCGCCCGCCCGCCTCCAGCAGGACGCCACCTCCCCCGCCACCGTCGCGTGGCTGCTGGAGGAGCTGGTCCGGCTGCCGCGCCACTATGGCGAGCTGGCCAACGACGGCGGCGCGCTGATCACGATCGCGCGCCGGGACGGCAGCGGCCCGACAACGGTCGAGGTCCCGGCCGTCGTCGTCAACCGGATCAGCGCCCTGCTGCTGTCCGAGGTCACCGCCTGCCAGACCTACGGCGGGTAACAGCTTCCGCCGAGCTGATCGTTCCACCGTGTCGGGCCCGGAGGGCAACCGGGCCCGGCACGCCGACTCCACCACCACACGGCGTGCAAGGACGGACGTTGAGCATCACCTTCACCGACATCTTCTGTGGCGCTGGCGGCGCCAGCACCGGCTTGGTCAACGCCGGTTGGGAGCTGAAGCTGGCCGCCAACCACTGGCAGACCGCGATCGACACCCACTCGGCGAACCACCCGCAGGCCGAGCACGTCTGCGCGGACGTCTCGAACTACGACATGCGCCGCCTGCCGCGCACCGACGTACTCTGGGCCAGCCCCATCTGCACCGAGATCTCGCCCGCTGGGGGCCGCCGTCGCAGCAAGAAAGTCAGCGGACTGACTGAGGAAGAGCTGCGCTCGCTGCCCGACGCCGCGTTCGAGCGGACCCGTGCGACCGCCTACGACGTCATCCGTGCGGTCGAGGTGCACCGGTACAAGGCGGTGCTCATCGAGAACGTCACCGAGTTCGCCACTGACTGGATCCTGTTCGACTGGTGGCTCAGCGGTATGGTCAAACTGGGCTACAACTACCAGATCGTCTGCGTAAGCTCCGCGCACATCGGCGACGAGCTCAACCCGGCCGCCCCCCAGTGGAGAGACCGCCTCTATATCGTCTTCACCCGGATTGGCATGCGGCTTCCGGATGTCGCCCCACGGCCCCTCGCCCGGTGCGAGGAGTGCGACGAGGACGTCTACGCGCGGCAGACATGGCGGCCGGGCCACACCGAGACCCGGATCGGCAAGTACGGCCAGCAGTACGACTACACCTGCCCGAACCACGACACCACCGTGGTCGTCGAGCCCTACGTCCGGCCCGCCTCCGACATCATCGACTGGACGAACCTGGGCACCCGGATCGGGGACCGCAAGCGCCCCTTGGCGCCCACGACCCTGGACCGCATCGCCGCCGGTCTGGAGATGTTCCCCGACCATCCCTCCGTCGTCACCGTCAACCATGGCGGACATGACGGTCGCGCCTTCCGCCCGGACCTCACCCCGCTGCCGTCGCGCACCGTCAAGATCGGCGAAGGGCTCGTCGTGCCGCCCGGAGCGTTCCCGCACGCCACTACGGCGAATCTGGCTGCCCCGCCCTTCATCGTCGAGTTCCGCAACCACGCCACCGCGGAGCGCGTGGACCGGCCCCTGGCCACCGTTACCGCGGGCGGCAACCACCACGGCCTGGTGATCCCGTTCCGGAAGGGCACGGTCCCCAAGCGCACCAGTGAGCCGCTGCACACCCTGTCCACCCGCGACTCCGCCGGTCTGCTCAGACCGGCGGTGAAGATCGAGAATTGTCACTTCCGGATGCTCCAGTGGCGCGAGCAGATGAGCGCCCAGCGATTCCCGGCGACCTACATCGTCAAGGGCCGCAGCAAAGCCGAGAAGACCATGCAGGCCGGGAACGCCGTCAGCTGCAACGTCCCTCAGTGGCTCGGCCACGCCCTCAGCGCCGTCCTGTAACCACCCGCAGTCCGCGGGCGGACTGCCCCCTCCCTGCTGAGATGAGCTCCATGCGATCGACCCGTCCCGCCACCATCATCTGCCAAAGACGGCCACAGCCGCCGGCCGCGACCACCTCGAATCGGAGGATGGCCTCTGACCAGGGGGTGGAGCTGAACCGGGAACGGCTCGCGAAGACCACGGTGGCCAAGGCGCAACGGGCACCTCAGGCCGTCCCTTCCCCGCCCCCGTCGGGGAGGGGGTGGGCCCTGAGCCACTGCACCACTACGTCCGCATCCTTGTCGCGGCCGAGCTGGAATAATGCCCGCGCCTGGAGCTCCAGCACAGGGTGCAGTAGAGCGGTCATCTTCTCCGGCACTAAGTGGGCGAAGGCGCGGTAGATCTCCACCGTCTCGCCCGTCGCCGCCAGCACGCCCTCGAGGTCGCGCCACAGCCACAGCAGCGAGGCGTGGTCGGCCAGGGCGGCGGCGAAGGGAAGGCTGTGGACGAAGGGATGTGCTGCGCTGAGGGCGCGCCACCGGTCCACCGCCATCCCACAGGCTTCCAGGGCCTCCTCCGGCCGGCCCGCCGCCAGGAGGAGATATGAGAGGCGGAGCTCGCACCGGGCCTGGTCGGACCCGTACACCTCGGGATCGGCGGCGGCCAGCCGCCGCCAACTGTCCAGTGCTCCGGTCAGGCTGTCGATCCCTTCAACCACCTGCCCTTCCTCTCCCTGGAGGACGCCGAGCCTCGTCCCGAGGACGGCGGTGCGGTGTTCCTCGGACGCGTCGGCGAGACCGATCGCCACCCGGTGCCGGCCCATTGCGACCGCCTGTCGCAACGGCTCGACCGCCTCGAATCCACGGTCCAGGTGCTGCAGCAGAGTGCTCCAGTTCATCAGGGCAGACATCAGCCAGGGCTCGAACCCGGCCGGGGCGGCGCGGGCGAGGTGACGCATGTGCTCGACGGATTTCTCGGTGGTTTCCAAGGCCTCCTGGAGCCGTCCGCACTCCAGCAGGCGGACGCCGAGCTTCTGCAGGGAGGTGGCGAGAAGCACGTCGGTGCCTGGCGCCCCCGCCGTCAGTCGTTCCCGCAGGTCCACCTCTCGGCGGAGGACCCGGATCGCCGCCTCGCGCAGCCCCGCCTGCCAGAGCCGCGGCTCCAAATAGTTCAGCTGCCAGGCGATGTCTTCCGACCGGTCGGGGGGGTCGTCGGCGGCGTCGGCGAGCCGTTCGACGACGGTGAGAGCTTCGTCGAGCACCGCCTGTGCATCGTCGTCTCGGCCCAGGGCCAGCAGGTCGTCGTAGAGGCCCGTCAGCATGCCGGCGTGGATCGAGGCATACGCGTCGTTCGTCTCGGCGACGGCGCGCAGCGAGCCGATCGCCTGCTCTTGGAGGCGGACCGCCTCCTCGTGCCGCTCGGCTCGGCTCAGCTGTCCGCCCAGGTGACTCAACGCCAGGGCGTGCGACGCCCGCGCGTGGACGGAGTCGTCCTGCGCGAGACGGCGTACGGCCGCGGCCACCCGTTCCTCGGCGACCCGCATGGCGAGGGCGTCCAGGCCGCTGTCGCCGTGCGGGAGGACTAGGTCGAGCAGGCGCAGCGCAGTCGGGTGGGGGGTGGTCTGGTCGAGTGCCGCCAGCAATTCCCGCTGGATGCCGTGTGTCCGCTCGCTCCTGCCACGCTCCCACTGGGCCGTGGCGGCGCGCACGAGCACGGTGAGGAGCCGTGCCTGCTGGTCGGGGGAGCCTTCAGCCAGCAGGGCGGGCAGGTGGAGGGGGACCTCGGCGTCGAAGAGGAGGCTGCAGACGTGGAGTTCTCCGACGCGGTCGGGTTCAAGGGCACCCCAGTAGCGGCCCGGGCCGGGCGGGTAAAGGGAGCGGAGCCATGCGGCGACGTCGCCCACCCGGTGGGCGGGGATGTCGAGGCCCACGCGGAGGGCGGTCACCGCCTCGTCCCGGTCAGCCGCGCCGCATAGGGTTGCCACGGCCACCGCGGCGCCCGGCGCGGAGTCTGCGAGGCCGTCGAGCCTCAGGCCGCTCCGTGCCCAATAGCCCTGCTCGTGGAGGAGGAGCACGGTGGCGGGGTCATCACCGTAGCCGTCGGCCTGGACGGGTGCGGTGCCGTGCTGCAGCAGGGTGATCAGCGCCGCCGTCTGCAGGCCGAGCACCGAGTCGTCTGCTTCTCCGTTAAAGCGGGGCGGAGGTCTCAGCGCCGCGGCCAGGGGGGTCCAGCCGGCAGGCGGCCGGCCGGGGAAACCACCGAACCGGTCCAGGGCGTGGGCGAGGTCGGTGACGGCGTCCGTGAACACCGCCGCGCACGCTCCGGGTGGGCCGCCGGCGGGGACCAGCGGTGCGAGGGCGGTGACCTCGGCGCCGGCCAGGATCTCGTCCGCGTAGGGCTCGCCGGTACCGTCGCGGCGCCAGCCGCCGTCGGCGCGGGCCAGGAGCAGGACCCGCGCCCGGTGGCGGGTGGTGCGCAGGTGCTCGACGAGGCGGCGGACGAGGTACGGGCGCGTGTCCGCGTAGTCGACTACGAGCAGCAGCGGGAGCGCGGTGTCCAGGGTGCGCAGCGCCGCTTTCGTCATGTCGCGGTCGTCCAGTGGGGGCGACGGCAACAGGTGTCCGGTGACCCAGCCCTCGGCACGCAGTTCGTCGGTCAGGCGCCGGGCGAGCCGGGTCTTCCCCTGGCCGCCGCCTCCGGTGAGCACCCGCACCGAGAAGGGCGGGGAGGGGGAGTTGCACCACCCGCGCAAGTCCCGCAGTTCATCGTCCCGGCCGCGGAACCGGACGATCTCGGCGTCCGCCCGCAGCAGCATGGCGGGGGACCGCAGGTCCTGTTGGCGGGACGCTGGCGCGAGCAGGTCGTGCGGTTCGACCGGTTCCAGGAGCGGTTCCCACTCGGAGTGTTCGGTGACCAGTCGGCGGAAGTCGTCGTCCTTCAGGAGTTCACTGGCCCGGGTGGCCGTGAGCAGGACGCCTCCGGTGGCCTGCCGGTCTTGGCCGACCACACCGAGAAGGAAGTCGCCCTCGGCCGTGACCGCGGCCCCGGAGATCCCCTTCCAGGTCTTGTCGATCAAGGGCACGATGGGATCGTTGCTACTCACCTCGTAGCGCCCCGTCAGAGAGCCGGTGCCGGGGTGGATCACGCCGTCCAGCTGCCGGTCATTGCGGTCCGCGGTGTCGGGATCCTTCTGCATCCGGGGAAAGCCCACCACGGTGACCTCGTGCCGACGGGTGCCGATGAGCCGACCCCAGCGCTGCGGCGGCCGGCGGGACGGGTCGCCGAGCGACGGGGGCGGCGTCCAGCCCTGCCCGACATCCACTTCAACCAAGGCGGCGTCAACCGCTCCCTCCTTCCGGTACCAACGCACGCGGCCGGTGTACTCCTCCGTACCCGCGTCCGGCCGGCGGACCGTCAACCGGCCGGACGCCGGCCCGGAGCCGCCATCACTCAGGACGTGGGCGGCTGTCAGCACGAGGCGTGGCCCCACGAGGTAGCCGGACCCGAAGAGCGGCGCGGCGCCCGCCCCGTCGTACAGGCGGATCTGCACCCGCCGGTCGGACTCCATCAGCGGCTACCCCCGGTCTCCCACGTCCAGCGGCCTACCGTCGGCCGACCGCGGTGTGAGCTGCACGGTGACGGTGTGCGTCCCCTTCTCCGCCCGCTCCCGCCGCCCGCCGATTCCGGCGACGGCGAACCGCAGTCCGCCGTCTGCGCCCAGGGTCCGGGTCAGCTCCATGCCGAGCTCAACCGTGATCTCCCCCAGCCCGAACCGCACCCCGCCGTCCCGATCCGGCCCGGCGATCCTGGCCCGAGCCTCCACGACCTGCTCTCGCAACAGCGTGATGGCGTCGGCCAGATCGAGCCACTCTCCGTCCCGCCCATCGCTGCCGCCGCTGCCGCTTCCCATGCGCGTTCCCCCTGCCGTGCGTCGCCCAGGGAGCCGAAGATTATCCGGCGGCGCACCGATTATCTCCATTTCACCCAAAGCTCTGACAAGTACACCCCTGATCCGCTACAGAGGTCTACTTGTCATTTCGCCGAAGCTTCGGGAGAACAGGACACTGTTCAGTTCACCCAGTTGCGCGCGAGGGCTTCCAGCGGTCCGTAGCTGTCGGTGGTGACACCAGGCGTCTCGGACCAGCCCGCTTTGGAGACGGTGCGCATCCTGGTCGCCGCTCTGGAGGCTGCCGACTGGACCGTCGAGCCGGCCACGATCTACGCCGACGAGCTGCGCGTCACTACCAGTGGCAGAACGGGTGCCCGTGGATCTGCGCCATCCCCTCCGAGCGGCGCCAGCACTGCACGCGGTTGCGTGGCCGCTAGGTCCGCCAGGGCCAGGGAAGAGCCACCCAGAGGCGGCGGCGGCGAGAAGCCCACTGGGAGCTGAACCCGTCGCGCCTTCGAAGGACACCATGCCGCCTGAGAACGCCGGGTCGCCGAAGGCCACCCGCCCGCCCACGGGCGCCGACTTCGTCGACGCGCTGGCGGCGGTAGGCGACGACCAAGGCGACGAGTGCGCCGGCTCCGGCAACCACTCCGAATGCCGCAGTTCCCGATCACCCGAGGTCGGCTGCGGCCGTCGGTTCGCTGTCATGAGGGGGGAAGACAGGGCTCGCAGACCTGCGGTTGCGGTGCTTGCGGTGTAGGGCACCGAGCGGGCGCGCCCCGGCCACGCAGCCGGAAACCATCCGCCACGACGCGCCCCAGCTCCCCTACGAGCCGCTCTCGCGCGCTCCCGTATGCCGTCGTACGGAGTTCCGCGTCCGGTGCAGGGTGCGCGTACGGTGACAGCCGACACTTGTCAGGAGGTAACGCGGAGCGTCAGTTGGCAAAGCTGGCGGCCGGTAGTAGTGATGTCGTAGCGGCGCGCGTTATCAACGGCCGCCTTGGTCAGGGCCTTGCGCCGGTGTAAGTCCCGGCCCATCTCGTCTAGGGCCGCGGCCAGCGAGCGCGGGTCGCCAGGAGTATAGGGAACGCCGGCCCTACCTACGATTTCCCTCACACCGGGAAGATCGGAGTAGGCAATCGGAAGTCCATGGGCTTGGGCCTCAATGAGGACGAGCCCAAAAGCCTCCAGGCCCCTGGTCGTGAAGACGAAGGCGTCGAAGTTCGGCAAGCGGCGCCACAGTTCGGCGCGAGGCAGGAACGGAACAAAGTGAACCCGCTTCCGCAGCCCGAGTTCGATGGCCCGTTCTTCCAGATGCTGCCGCAGAATTCCTTCGCCGATCACGGTCAAGTGGTGCGGCTGATCGGCTAAAGCGAGGGCCTCGACGGCGGTGATCGTGGATTTGTTGCCGTCCAGGCGACCGGCGTGCACCAGAGACATAGGGCCGATTCCAGTAGGCGGTTGATCGCGTACCCGAGCATCGCTCACGGGGATGCCCCATGGGATGACGGTGAGTCGGTCGGTGAATCTGTGTCCCGTGAGACGGTCGATGCGGTCGGCGAGTGCGGAAGTCGGGGCGACGATCGCGGCGCTTGCGGCAGCGACTTCATTCATGGCCTCGCGTTCCGATGCGCTGCGCTCGGCCATCATCACGTCGGGGCCGTGGGCGATAGCGATGATCGGGATATTGCCAGCAGTTCGGGTGAAGGCCAAACTGAGAGCGAATCCGAGGTACTGGGCGTGAATGGCATTCGGCTGGATCCTCTCGATGAGTGCACCGACCTCACGCGTCAACTCGTCAACGTAGAAGGCAAAGTCCGGGCCGTGAGGACGTTTCGCGGTGGAGAGGGTGATCAGCTGATCAAACGCGGTCTTCCAGACCGGATCGACCGGCGCCCTGCCCAGGAAGGTCGTGTGGATATCAGGCATCGCGCCGTAGAGGTCGTTGACGAGGATCATACTCCCGGACGAAGGCACGGAAACGCGGTTGATGCCTGTCACGATGTTCAGAAGCTGGGCGGTCATGCGGAAACTCCGTTCATGGATGACCGTTGGAGTGGAACCGGAGGGCGAGCTCCCAGGGCCACCTCGACTCGCGAGTCAGCCGTGGCGTTCCGCATCTCGCGGAGACGAGGGGGCGCCCACCACGACGCCAAGTGCGGCGTGAAGACGGCCGAGACCTCCTCAGCCGGACGTAAGTAGCCCTTACTGTCCTGTTCTGCCACCCATACCCTGACTGCCGACCTGGGGTATACGGGATTTATCCCTATCTCTCCCTTTGGGAGGACTCCATTGAAGGGTGTGGGTATTCCCTCCCGGTTCCAGTAATCCCATGCCTCAAGAGCCTTGGCTTTCTCGAAGCAGTGGTAGAGCTGCCGGTAGCGCGGCATGTACCGGATCTCACGGAAGACCATCTGACCGATCAGTCCAGGCGCGAAGTTCCGGATCGTGCAGAGATCAGAGCCCTGAAAGGTAACCGACGCCGCATCCTGGGACGTGTGCAGCGCAGTCCGGGCGAACAGGTGGGACAGTCGGCGCCGGACGTATTCGGCGACTGCCGGGCCGAGAGCTGGTTCTATGCCTCCGATGAGCTGGACGAGTTGGTCATGGCGTGGATTGAAGCGAGCCAGGTCGAACAACTGGTCCATGCCGTCCACGGCGGCGAAGGCGAGTCGTTTGTAAAGCCAGTTGTTCAGCTCTCCCGCCTCGGCGTAGGCCTTGGTCTCCGGAGTAACGGAGTGAAGCATCAGGTATTCGGAGAGAACCTCGAAGTACAAGTAGCCGAGGAAGGGCACGTGGGCCACTGCTTCGGACAACTGGTCGATGAACTCGGGTGCCGGGGTGGCATGGCCGGCAGCGTTGCGCAGGGCGACATCGAGGAACACGGCCGCCGCACGCAGCCCGGTTAGCACGGCATGGTCGAGCTGGTCGCTCTCGGCCAGGGTGAGGAAGCTCCGGTACCGCTCGTAGGTACGCAAGTGGATGGCACCGAGATGCAGGTAGTCGATGCCCTTGGGCCGGATCGGAGCGTCCGGAATGACCTCGAAGATCATGGGCGTGGTGGACGGCTTCGTCCGCATGAGGTAGGCGCCGAGGTTATGTGGGCGCAGTCCATCACGCTGACTGACGAGAGGCGAGCAGTACAGCGCTCCGACCAGGCATCCGGTAGAGACATGCAACTGCCGGCTGATGCGGATGGCGTCGATGTCCTTGGTGGTGTGCAGCAGGTACATCGGCTTTCCGCTGACGAGCGCTTCGGTCATGGCGTTGTGCCGTATCAGCCAGCCGTTGGGGGTTGAGCACTCCAGGTAATGGCGCCAGTCACTCTCGCTTTCGGCCAGCGAAGCTGGAATTTTACGCTGCGGGGGCATGGTGTAGTCCGTGTGGGCGTGTTCCCATTCGTCGCGCAAGACAACTCCCGGGGATGGAGGATCGCCGGCATGCCGGGGGAATTTTGAGCAGCTAAAGGGTCTCGACGTTCGGCCCAGAAAGTCGGTTTCGGCAGTCAAGAACATAGGATGCGCACTGCTCGATCATCGGGAAGTCGAATCGCGGGTGGTCCATGAGAAGAACCACCGCATCAGCGGCGGCCACCTCGTCCGGGGTCGCATCGACCCGGGGCACGTTCAGCTTGGTGTCGTCGCCGTCTGGGATGTTGGGTTCGGCGCCGAGGACTTCGGCGCCGAGGCCGATAAGCAGTTCAGCAACACGAGCTGAAGGAGAATTGCGAAGGTCGGTGGCGTTGTACTTGTACGTCAGACCGAGCAGCAGAATCCGCGATCCGCTGACGGGCATGCCGCGCTTGTTGAGTGTTTCCACGAGACGCCGCACGACGTAGTCGGGCATCTGCCGGTTCACGTGGGCGGCGAGTTCCGCGAAACGGAAAGGGACGCCAAGCTCCTGTTGGGCCTTCCACGAGAGGAACATCGGATCGACGGGTAGGCAGTGTCCGCCGACTCCCGGCCCTGGGGTGAACCGCGTGAATCCGAAGGGTTTGGTCGCGGCGGCGTCGATCGCCTCCCAGATGTTCACGCCGAGGGAAGCGGCCAGCATCGCCAGCTCGTTGACCATAGAGATGTTGACGAACCGGAAGGTGTTCTCGATCAGCTTGGCCAGCTCGGCGACCTTCGTCCCGGACACCGGTACCGTGGTCTTGAAGATGGTGTCGTAGAACCCCTTGATCACACCGAGTGATTCGGCGTCGATTCCGGACACCAACTTCGGGGTCTCGAACGACCACCGCTTGTTCCCGATCCGCTCGGGACTGAATCCAGCCCGGAAGTCCACCCCGCCCTTGAGGCCCGACGCCTCCTCCAGGATCGGCAGCAGCACTTCCTCGGTGGTGCCGGGATAGGTCGTGGACTCCAGGACCACCGTCGCACCGGGGCTAAGATGCTCGCCCAGGGTCCGGGCGCAGGACTCGATGTAGGTCAGGTCGGGCACGTTGTCCCGCAGCGGGGTCGGCACGGTGATCACTGCGATGTCGAAGCCGGCCAGCGCGGCCGCGTCGGCGGTCGCGGAGTAGGCCCCGGAATCCAGCACTGCGCGTAGCCGCGAGGAGTCCACGTCCCTCACGTAGGACTGTCCGGCGGCGAGCTGCTGGACGCGGTGCGTGTCCACGTCGTAGCCGGCGACACGGTGACCCACCTCTGCGGCGCGTACGGCCAGGGGAAGCCCTACATAGCCCTGACCAGCGACAACTATTTGCATGGCAGCTCCTACTCGATTGCGGTGCTTGAATGGACCGTCGTTCCTGGTCTGGCAAGGAGAAGCGCTGTGCCCCTGGTGTCCGTCGTGATGCCCGTGTACAACTCGGCAGCCACTCTCGGCGCAGCCGTCCGATCGGTGCTCACGCAGACCCACAGCGACCTGGAGCTGCTGGTCACCGACGACCAGTCCTCCGATGGCTCCATGGACCTGCTCCGCGAGTTCGCTGAGCAGGACGAGCGCGTTCTGCCGGAGTCGGCACCCGAACGGGGCGGTGCGGGCCGGGCCCGCAACCTGGCGATTCAGCGGGCCCGCGGGGACTACATCGCCTTTCTGGATAGCGACGACATGTGGCTTCCGGAGAAGACCGAGAAGCAGCTCGCCTTCGCGGCGGAAGGTGATGCGCCGCTGACGTTCACCTCGTACTACAAGATGGATGCCGACCACGACGGCGAGAGCACCGACTGGGTCCCGAACGGGCGGGTGATCCGTGCGCGGGCGCACGTGAACTACCGCGCGATGCTGGTCCGAGACCACATCGGGGCCCTCACCGCCATGTACGACCGCAACGTCCTGGGCACGAGGCTGATGCCCGAGATGCGCAAGCGCCAGGACTACGCCCTCTGGCTGTCGATCATGCGGGACGGCACTGACGCCCGGGGCCTGGATGAGCCGCTTGCGGTGTACAGGGCCCACCGGGCGGGATCGCTGTCCTCCAACAAGCTGTCGCTCGTGCGATACAACTGGGCCCTGTACCGCGAGCACGAGCATCTGTCGGTCCCGCAGGCGACGCGGGCGCTGGCCGGCGCCGCTTGGCAGTCACTGCGCAACTCGCGCGTATAGATCCGTGCGCGGCCCCAGGGGAGCACGCTGCGCCACCGTTCCCGGGGGCCCGAACGGGCCCGCCCCCATGGCAGTCTCACCCCTGGTCCATCCCCCGAGCACGTCGTGCGGCTACGCGGCAGATCCGTCGTCGGTCCTCGCGCGCAGGAACAGCTGGAGGAGCAGCCGCCGCTGTGAGACCGGGACGGTCTCCTGACCGCTGTGGAGCGCCTCCCGGCCGTGCAGGAAGCGGCGCTGGTTCACGATGAGGTAGTCCCCGGGCTGGAGCATGAAGGACACCTGCCCCCGGACGAGCTCTGCGGCGAGCTCCCTGGCGGCGTCGGCGTGCGCCTGGCCGAGCTCGGACCTCTCCAGCATCTTGGCGGTGAACCGGACGAACCCGTCGCCCGGGTCGGAGCCGTCCAGGATCGGGAACGGCTTGTACTCCTCACCCACGCCGTGCAGGTCGAAGAAGGTCCCGTAGTGGTAGGCCGGCTCGGCCAGGAGGGCGCGGCTGGCCTCCGACAGCCGAGCTACCGCCGCGTGGGCTTCGGAGAGGATGCTGGGGCCGCCGCCGAGCGGGTCGGGGCGTACGCACAGGAGCGTGGTGTAGTCCGGGGGCAGGGTCGCGTTCACCAGGTCCATGTGAAAGGCGTTGTACCCGATGCCGCTGGACTTGCCGGGGTCCTTGTCGACCTTGACCCCGATGTCCTTCCACAGGGGCCACCGTGGGAAGGGCGAGAAGGGGACCGCCACCTCGGCCGCGAAGGCCGTCGCCAGCCGCCGGAACCGGTCCCCGGCCCCCAGGGCCTTGGCCAGGTTCCCCAGGCGCAGTACGGCGTAGCCGCCGTACTCCCCGGTCAGTGCGTGGCGCAGGGTCGCGGCGGTTTCCTTGAACCGTGGAGCGGCCGTCAGCTCGGTCCGGTACTCCTCCATGGTGGACTTCGCCAGGAACGAGCCGTCTAGTTCCCAGGGCGGGAGAGGAAGGTCGATCAGAGCGGCTTCGAGTTCGCTCGGGATGTCGATGAACACGTGGAGGTTCCTTCTCTCTTGGGGTTCTCGGGGTGTTGTTCTCGTGCTGCTCGCGGGGCCGTGGGGCCCCGGCGTCGTGCCTGCGGGAAGGGTCCCGGCGAGGTTCGACGCCCGAGCGGTGGGAGCGCATGGCCCGGCGGGGTCACCCGTCGGTCACGAGGCCTGTTACAGCGAACTCCCACGCGTGGCGCATACGTTCGGTCAGCGCGTCCTCACCCGCCGTCGGGATAGAAGGATGGGGCTGCGCATTCGGCTGCGTCGACCAGTTGAAGGAGGTCCCGGGGAGGTCCCGCCCTGCCAAAGCGTTACCGGCCCTGCGCGCTGAGTGCTTGGATGAAGACGTGGAAGACATCCCGCACCCGTTGATCAGAGCGCGCATAGCGGCCGGGCTGACCATGGAGAACCTCGTCGCCGGCATCCGGGCCGCAGCCGCCAGACGAGGCTTGCGCTCAGGCGTCGACGAGGCACGGATCCGCAAATGGCACCGCGGCGTCCGTCCTAACGACGAACACCAGGTCTACATCGCTGAAGCGCTCGGCTGGCCCTCGGACATCGTCCGAGCCGACGACTGGCCGAACTGGCTGCCGCTCACCGCCAACGGCGTTGTCCCGTTCGGCCCCCACAGCTCCGTGCACGCCCTGAGAGAGGCCCTACGAACAGCGATGGAACGCCGCACCTTCCTGACGATCTCAGGAGCCGCCCTGTCAGCACTGGCCGCGGACTGGGCAGCCGGCCCTGCGACCGCTCTCGACCAAACCCGTGACGGCACACCGATCGCCCCCGAACTCATCACCTGGCTGGAGAACTCAGCCCGACAACTCGCCGGCATGGCAACCGACGAAAGCCGGCACATCCCCGACCTGCTCCACGCCCATTTGTCCGCCGTCACGCACCTGATCACCGACGGCCGCTACACACCCGCTGACGGACTGCGTCTGCACAGTCTGGCCGCCTACCTGTCCCAGACCATCGCCTGGCATCGTTTCGACCTGGGCCGCCACACCCACGCCAGTCAGTACTGGATCGCCGGGCTGCACAACGCCCGCGCGGCCGGAGACCACGACATGGGCGCAGGCCTCCTCAGCGACCTCGCCTATCAGGCAGCCTGGCGCCAGGACCACAGCACCGCAGCGAGCATTCTCAACCACGCTCTGACCCGCGCCCAGAATCCGGCCGCCCGGTGCCTGCTGAACCTGCGCCTGGCCCGCACCCTGGCCGCACGCAACGAACGGCGCGCCGCCCTGCGCGCCCTCGCCGCGGCGGAGAAACACCTCGGTGACGCAGGCGCCGACCGGCCCACCTGGTGCACCTGGATCTCCGAAGCCGATCTCGCCGTGGACTCCGGACAGACGCTCCTCGACCTTGGAGACACGGGACGGGCACACCAACTCATCACGGAAGGGGAGCGACTGCTGCCCGCAGCGCGGGACAAGACCCGCGGGGTCTTCCTCGCCTACCGGGCAGCCAGCTATCTCGACCAGAAAGAGCCCGAGCCGGCCGCAGCCGCCGCCACTCAGTCACTCCTCTTGGCCCGCCGTATCGGAGCACCCCGCTGCGTTCAGCTCATCGAGGACCTGCTCCCACGCTTCCAGCCCTACGCTCGCGCACAAGGCGTACCGGAACTCCTGCAGCTCAGTGCCGCATAGGCATCGGGACTGCGGCTGGCCGGCCACCTGGCCCGCCGCTGCAACGAGCGGCGGGTGCGGGTGCTCGCCCCGACGGATGCAGTACGCGGCGACCTGGCCGCCCGCTTTCCTTGACCGGCCCCGCCTGACGGCATGATCTGCCAGGCCCGGGGCGGGGTAGTACAGCAGGCACCGGCCCCGCCCCGGCCGCAGACGGCAAAGTGGGCCGGCGGTTACGAGCCGAAGCTCGTACCAGCCCCGCCGAAGCGTGCTGGCTCGGGCAAAACCGCCGACCCTTCTCCACCACCAACGACGAGGCCGCATCAGGTCTCCCGCTGGCAGTGTCCATAAGTTTACGGCTCCGGGTGCGACAGGATGACACCACCATGACTACGACGAGAGAGCAGTTCGAGCAGCGGCTCGCCGCGCTGCACGACCCTTGGGTGACCCGTAAGCAGTTGGAACACCTCGCTGGCGTTTCGCCGAAGACGATCCGCAACTGGCTGGAGGCCCACCCCATCCCCGAGGCGAAGACTCGAGTCGGTGCCCGCAGAGCCCAGCTCATCGACAGGCAGACGGCGGCGGAGTGGGCTCGAGTGCGGCTTTTCGGCGACAAGGAGGGGGCCACGGATGTGCAATCCGGCCCACGCCTGGCGGCCGCTCCGCGCCCCATGGCACACGCTCCCGGGGAGCGGTGGCGCCGTGTAGAGATCGCCCGACGACGCGGCGTGACCCCCGGCGCCATCGGCAACCTGGCCCGAGCGTACGCGGAGCACCCGAGCCATCCCTTCCCGCCCGCCGCGGAGGACCGCACCCGGGACGCTGCCGCCGTCGCCGCGTGGTTCGCCTGGTACGACGCCGAGCGCCCCGGCTACAGCGGGAGGAGCACCGGCCATGCGGACACCACGCGGACTAAAGCCGGGAGAGTCGCCGAGGTCGCCGACCTGGTGCGAACCGCCATCGCCCAGGGCACCGACCTCACCACCGAGACCGTCGCGGCACGGCTGGAGGTTTCACCCGAAGTCGCCGCCCGCTACTTGTCGCAGGCTGCCCAGAAGGTGATGCCCGAGCACGGGCTGATCGCTCGCAAGCAGATCCCCGACCTGTTCCCGGCAGCCGTCCGCAACGAGATGCCCCCGCCGCAGCGACGCGAACGCGTCAAGACACTGCTGCGACGCCGCACGGCGCCGAAACCCGTTCTCGTCGTCGGCGGCACGGAGTACTACCGGCGCCAGGAGGCAGAGGCTCTCGTGACGTCGGGGTGATGGTGGCTTGTGCCCTTGGGGGTGGGCGACGGCACAGGCTGGCCATCAGCCGGGGCGAATGGTGGGGCCGCTGTGCGGCCCCGGTGAGCCAACTGTGGTAGGGCTGGCTTGTGCGGGGTGCGGATGGTTCCCTCCCGGCGGGGAGATTATCAGGGGGTGCGGCGGACTGTGCGCAAGGTCGTATCGGGACCTTTTCCCCGCTCCTTCGTCGCGGTGAAAAAGGTCCCGCTCCTCCCCTGCGCTTCGTCCGGCACCCCCTGAAAATCTCTTTTCGCCGGGAGAGGAAGGGGGCGGTCCTGCGGCTTCTGCTGATCGGGTGGCGGGGACGGCCGGCCGAGTGCGACCCGGTGGACGGCAAGGGGTGAGCGGGGTGGCGAGGGTAACGAGGCCGATTCCTTCCTGTCGGTGGGTTTGCGGTTGACTCCCCAACGGCAAATGAATAGATTTACCTACGTCGAAAAGGGGCAGGGCAAGCCCCCGACACTCCACCACCAACCCGAAGGGAATGCAGAGGCAATGGCCTACGGCAACGCAATCGACCTGGACGAGAGCACCCGTATCGTGCCGGTCTTCGACCCGGTGCTGCGCACCCTGTCCGTGCAGCTGTGGAAGGGCGGCGAACCGGCCGCAATCCACGGCCTGGTGGAGCACTTCACCCACCCCGACGACGTTCTCGACACGATCGACGAGTTCCTGCAGCGGTCCGGCGCCCGGCTGCTCACCGAGCACGAGACCGACGCGCTCGCCGGTGAGCTGATCATGGCCAAGGGCGGCCCTGATGCTGCCCTCCTGATGATGGCCCGCCAGAACCCGGAGCGCTTCCTCATCTGCTGACCCACGCCAGCCGGGGCGGCGCGCTCGCGCCGCCCCACCCTCGGAGTTACAAAGCAGGTTCGAGCCCGCGCGGCTCCCGCACAGACGACCAGGGCACTTCCCGGCGGCTCGGCTGGACGAACGACGACGTTTGCGCTGACGACCCACTGAGCGCCGCGAAGGAGGCAGGGGGACATGCTGCGATCAACCCCGCCGGCGGCACCGGCACGAACCTGTTCTTCGCGGCCTACCTCGCCACCTACCCGCACCCGCTGCTGGGGCTGGGACGCCAGCACTCCCAGGTCGTACGAGTCGCCCAACTCCGCCACGGCGACGCCATTTTGAGCTCCTTCCAGGTACCGGGGGTCAGCATGCGTAGCCGCCGTCACTACCGCAGCCCCGCCCCGGTGACACCGGCACAATGTCTCCGGGACCCGGGGCGTGGATGTCGCACTGCGCGCCGCATCATGTCCCCGGGCTGAGGCACTGTCACGCACGGTCAGTGCGAACAGCATCTGCGCGCTCGAGAGAAAGGGGAGCCCGTGACGCGCAGCAGAATGACGGAGACGCCGATCGAAGAACTCGATCTCGACTGGATCGGCATGACGATCGAGGTGGACACCCCTGACGGCAGCCAGGTTGGGTTCCGCCTCGCACGCTATGAGAAGACCACACGCGATGGCGAGCAGCTGTGGATCCTCTTCAGCACCGATCACCCGTGGCGTACGGAACTGACCGCAGGCGCCAAGATCCGGTGGGTACACCGGCCGGCTGACCCTGGCCGACCGACGGGGCACTACCTCCCCCAGCCGCAGTACACCAGCCCGGTAACAGCTCCTCCGGCCGCACCCGCCCCGGGCCCCCTTAGCCCGAACTCCTGGGTGACTCCACTGACGCCTGGAACCCGGTAACCGCGCCACACCCGCCGCGGCCCCCGACCTGGATCGGTAACACTCAGGTCGGGGGCCGCAGTGCGCCTGCATCACCGGGCCAGAGCCACTGACCCCTCTGCCGCAGCGGACGTCTCGACGACTGGCACCGGAGACGGTGGCAGCATCGATGACGACGGCGACGGTGCAGTAGTGGGCGCCGTCGGCGACGGCGATCCCGAGTCGGCCGGAGCACTCGCGACGTCACCCAAGGACGCCTTGATCTCACGCACCACGGCCTCAGCGACACCCAGGCGCTCCGCTACTGATCGGACACCGGTGAGCGCCAGCATCTTGGCCACGACGTCAGTCATTTGCTCACGCAGCTTTTCCGTCTCCTTCTCCACCTCCCCCCGCACCCTCTCGGTGTACTTCCTGATCTTCTCCTCAGCCGCGGACTCCTTGTCCGCTATCTCGTCCTCTGCCTCGAACCATGCGGTCGCCAGGTCCTCCAGCTGCTGCTCGCGCTGCCGGCGCTCCGCTGTGCGGGCTCGAGCCTTCTCTCTCGCCCTGACCTGGCGGGCGGCCCTCCGTTCTGCCATGGAAGTCCTCCTATCGGTAGGCGCAGGAGCCATTGTGTTACCCCTGAAAGACGCAAATCCAAGGCAGAGCTAGGCAACTGCTCGGCAACCAGCCAGCGATCGGGCAGTCGAGAGATGCCTCAGGAGCGGCCTGTGGAAAGCAACGGGCGGTTGTCCCCAGGGGCGCTCTGGAGAGCGCCCCTGGGGTCAAACGCCCGAAGCTGGGGGGTACGCGCCCAC
>NZ_JBFATS010000039.1:0-23893 GCF_040678435.1 Streptomyces sp. NPDC052682
GGGCGGGGCCCCCCGGCGGCGCGGCCCCGCGCCGATCCCCCCCCCCCCCCCGGCGGGGGCGTGCCGGCCCCCCTGCCCCGCCCCCCCCCCCGGGGGGCGCGGCCCCGCCTCCGGGCGGGCCCGCTCCACGGTCGTCCTCAGGTCGGTGACAGGGGCTTACGGCTCGGACCGGGCCGGCCCGGCGGCGGTGTCCTCCCGCTCGCGGGCCGGGCCGACACCCCCCGGGGACTGGTCCGCGGCCTGCGTCAGGGCCGCGGGCCGCAGGGCCTTGGCGGAGTCCCTCAGACGCTCCAGCGTCCGCGTCAGCTGCTGGAAGGGAGACGTCCCCGGCTCCTCGGGCGGCCGCCGTGCCGCGGGAAGGGCCCCGGCGGTCTCGCGGTAGGCGGCCAGCGCCTCGTGGGCCCGCTCGGCCGCCTCCCGGTACAGATCCCGGGACTTCGTCATGGCCTCCAGGGCCTCGCGGTACATGGCCACCAGCTCCCGCTGGCGGGCGAGTTCCTCCTCCACCGTGAACAGCTGCCACTCCTCCCGCAGCGCCGTGAGCGCCTCCTCGGCGCCGTCCGGCAGCGGCCGCGGCAGCGCGGCGAACCGGGTCACCGCCGCGACGAGGTCGGCCGGTTCGGTGCCGTCCAGGAAGACCGCCCGTACGGAGAAGTCCCGCGCGTCGTAGCCGGACGGCGCCGGGCTGCCGGGCAGCACCACCGCGCCGCCGCGCGGCACCTCCACGCCGACGTCCCGCAGAGCCCAGTTCACCACCCGCAGCTGCTGAGGCGCCGCGCGGTGCTCCACCACCCGGTGGCGCAGGCCGGGCGGCAGCCACCGGGTCAGCGGCACCTGGCCGCGTTCGTCGGTGGTCATGGCCTCGTGGACCACGACGTGGAGGTTCCAGCCGCTGCGCGCGGCGCTCTTCAGCAGCCGCCGTACGGCCTTGTCGTCCTGCGGTAGCGGGCTGATACCGCCGAGGGAGAGCCCGGTGGCGGTGTCACGGTCCCAGTCGCATCCGAAGCCGCCGCCCGAGCCGGAATCCGGGCCGGGCACCCGGCCTGCGTCCGAGCCGGCGTGTGTCTCCTGCGGCCAGAACTTGGTGGCGGGCGAGGGCCAGGCCGGGTTCCACGGCTGTTCGGCCTCCGCGACCAGGGTCCACGCGTGCGTGGACGGCGTCAGGCTCAGACGGGCGCGTACGATCACCCGATCGGGGGTGCGCCAACGCGCCTCGAAGACCCGATCGGACGAGTCGTCCCCGGCTGCGGGCACCTCGCGGAAGTCGTCGATGTCCTGGTTGTCCTTGAGCCGATGCAGCGAACGCCGCAGGACGTCCTCGGCGGCAGATCCGCCGTGGCGGCCGCGAGTCAGCCACACCGTGGGGGGAGTCGTGGGGCGGACGGTGGGGGAGGTCGGCATGAGTCCATGGGGGAGTGGGGGCACGTGCGCATGCCAGTATCGCCGCCGCGGCCCGGCTGTGATCACGGGGGGTCCTCCCCGGTTCCGTCCGTCGTCCGGTGCGCGCCTACCGCTGTTCACCTCCCCGGTCGGGGTGCGGCTCGCGTCCCCCGACGATGTCGGTCACGCCCGACTCGTCGGTCGTGTCCTCACCCGGGCGGGGTGTGCTGCGTCCGCCCGCCTGGCCGCCGCCCGTGCTGCCGTAGCCGCCGGGCACGCCGGGGACGCTGTCCGCGTCGGCCTGCTCGCGGCTGATGTGCCGGGTGGCGCGCACACCGGCGCGGCGCTCCGGGTACGGATAGCTGAAGGGACGCGAGGCGGCCCGCTCCTCCTCGGCCTGCCGTGCCGCCTGGGTGGTCTCGTCCGGTTCTGGAGTCTCGCCAGTCTTGCCGTCAGTCATGCGCTCCGCGTACCCCCGCCCGGCCCTGGCATGTGACCCGGTCGCGCGAACGCGCGCGGGGTGTGCGCACCGCGCGCCAGGCGGGAGGCTTTCACCCGTGGTCAGGAGCGCCCGGCGGTCACCACAATGGGCGCGAGCAGGGCCCGCCCACCATCCGCATCGGGGCGGGCCCTGCTCGCGCGGCGGGGCAGGATAGCGAACCGCAACCCCTTTCTGCGCACATTCCACGGGAAAATGCCAAGGCCCTCACCTGCGGTGAGAACGGTGCGTAGTGTCGAGCTCACGTTCGCGGTACGGCCGTTCAGGGAGGGGATCCGGCGTGCCCGGAATCGACGAGAGTCTGCTGGAAGCCATGCGACTGCCCGGTGCCCGGGGCGCCGCGGTGGTGGACTGGATCAGCGGCCTCCCCCTGGGCGCGGTCGGCGACGCACCGGGCGGCGACATCGAGGCCACGGCGGCGGAGACCGCCGAACTGGCCCGGCTGGCCGCCGAGAGCGGCACCCTGGCCGCCCCCGCCGAGCACTCCGGGCCTCCCGGGCACCCCGAGCCCCCCGGACCCGCCGCGTCCGCCGCGTCCGGCAAGGAACCTGCCGTCCAGGACCTCATCCTCACGACCACCGACTCCTACCACCTCCTGAGGTTCGTCACCACCCCGTTCGACAGCACCGTGGTCCTGCACCTGTGGCTCGACCGCCGGGACGGCAACCTGGCCCTGGCCCGCATCCGGCTGGCCGAGATGGCGGACCGCCTGGTGCTCGCATGACCGCCGCATCCCGTACGGACCAGCCCGCATCGGCCCTGCTGCAAGGTCTCGCCGCCGAACGCGCCACCGGGGCGCTGTCGACCGGGTCGGGGATCGTCTACCTCTCCGACGGGCACGTGGTCCACGCCGAGTCCGCCTGCACCCCCGACCTCGGCACCCTGCTCATCCGCGGCGGCGCCCTCGCCCCGGACGGCTGGCGGGAGGCGGTCGACCGGGCGGGGGCCCGGCACCGGGTCGGCCGGCACCTGGTCGACAGCGGCCGCATAGGCGCCGGCGCGCTCGAACTGTGCCACCTGGGCGCCCTGTTCGACGCGGCGTACTTCGCCCTCGCCCACGACAGACCGGCCGTACGGTTCCGGCGGGGCGCCGTCCACTGGCTGGGCACCCTGCGCCCCGTACCGGTCGAAGCCGTGCTGCGCGAATCGCGGCGGCGCCGGGACCTGCTGCAGCGCATCTGGCCCGAACCCGCCGTCGACACCGCGCCGCTGGCCCGGGTGCCGGGCACCGGCCCCGCCGAGCTGCCCGCCCGGCGCCGCCGGACGCTGGCCCAGGTCGACGGGGTCCGCACCGCCGCGCAGATCGCGGCGCACCTGGCCTGCCGCACCTTCCACACCCTCGTCGAACTGCGCCGTCTCGCCGCCGCCGGACTGGTCACCCCCGGGCCCCCGCCCCAGGCCCGGCCCGGGCCGGCGACCCCGGACGAGCCCGACACCGCCCTGCTGCGACGGCTCCTGCACGCCTTGGAGGCCCTGTGATCCGCGCGCGACGACAGCGTGCCGAAAGGAGACTGCTCATGGCCGTCGAGACCGACGTCCTGGACGAACTGCGTCGGCTGCGCACCCGCGTGCCCCAGCTGACGGGATCGCTCGCGGCCACCGTCGACGGACTGGTCCTCGCTCACGACGTGCCCGAGACCGAACCGGAGGGCCTGGCGGCCCTCACCGCCGCGGCCCTGGGCGTCGCCCACCGCATGGCGGACGCCGCCGCGCGCGGCGAGTTCCGCGAACTGCTGGTCCGCGGCACCCGCGGCTACGTCGCCACCTACGCGGCCGGCCCCACCGCCGTCCTCACCCTCCTGGCCGGCGACCGCGTCAACGTGGGCCGCCTGCACCTGGAGGGCCGGCGCGGCGGCGCACGGATCGCCGAGCTGGTGGCCGCCCGCATCGGCCCGGGCACCGGCCGCCACGCCGACCGCCCGGCATCCCCCACCGCCACGGCCCCTGCTCCCGTTGACCGGCGGACGGCCTCCGGCGTCACGACCCCTGCGCCTTCCGGCCGGCGGGGATCCTCCGGGGCTACGGCTCCTGCGCCTGCGGACCGTCCGGCATCTTCCGGGGTGACGGATCCCGTGCCGCCCGACCGCTCGGCATCCTCCGCCGCCCCGGCCCCCGCGCCACCCCGTCGACCCGCATTCCCAGGCCATGCATCCCCCGCACCCCTGGACCACCCCGCGCCCCCCAACCACCCGGCATCCCCCGACCACCCTGCACCCCGCGACCACCCTGCACCCTCGGCTCCCGCAGCCTCCTCGCCCGCCGACGACCGAGCACCCTACGGTCCCGACGTCCCCCCACCCCCCGACCACCCGGCACCCTCCGGTGCCGACGTCCCCGCATCTCCCGACCACCCGGCCCCGCCGCCCGGCCACCCGGCCCCGGCGCCCGCGGACCCGGCCCGCCGCATCGGCACCCTGCCGGTGCGCACCCCGCAGCGGCCCGCTCACCAGCCGCGCATCGAGCCCGGCGGCTGAGCCTCCGGCTCCCGCCCTGCCCCGGACGCCCGGACCGACCGGGCGTCCGGACCGGCCCACACCACCACCACCCGACGGAAAGGACCCCTCGCATGGCCAACCTGGAGACCGCGCTGAAGGAATGCCTGAGCTCCATCGACGGAGCCACGGCCGCCGCACTGGTCGACTACACCAGCGGCATGGCCCTCGGCACCCTGGGCGGCAGCAAGGACTTCAACCTCGAAGTCGCCGCCGCCGGCAACACCGACGTCGTACGCGCCAAGCTGCGCACGATGGAACTCCTCGGGCTGAAGGAGGAGATCGAGGACATCCTGATCACCCTGAACACCCAGTACCACATGATCCGGCTGCTCAAGGGCCGCGGCGGGAACGGCCTGTTCCTCTACCTCGTCCTCGACGCGAGCCGCGCCAACCTCGCGATGGCCCGCCACCAGCTGCGCAGGATCGAGAACGAACTGGAGGTCTGAACCGCCCCCGGGACGCGGCCGCGGGCCCTTCGCGCGAGCGACGCGCGGGGGCCCGCGGCCGTGTCACGTCCTGCACCACGAAGCCGACCGCCTACCTCAGTGCGGCGTAATATATCGGCTTCCGAGATATCATGGCCGTATGGCACCGAGACACATGACCCAGGCGGCGTTCTTCGTCCTGACCGCCCTGGCCGACCAGCCGAGGCACGGCTACGGAATCCTGCGTGAGGTCGACGAACTCTCCAACGGCACTGTGCAGTTGCGCGTCGGCACTCTGTACGGCGTACTCGACCGGCTCACCGCGGACGGGCTGATCGTCCTGGACCGTGAGGAGGTACAGCAGGGCCGGCTGCGGCGCTACTACCGCCTCACCGACGAGGGCGTGCAGGCCCTGGACGACGAGGCCGCCCGGATGGCGGCCGGGGCGAACGCGGCGCGCAAGCGCATCGCCGAAGGACGCCGGTCCCCGGGACATGCCGAAGGCGGCACCCTACGGCCCGGCACGCCCGCCACCAGGCCCGTGGCCGGGCCCGGACTCGCCGGAGGTCTCGCATGACGACGCTGCTGGAAGCGCGCTACCGCCGGGTGCTCCGCCTGCTCCCCGCCTCCTACCTCCGGGCACGGGAGGAGGAGATGGTCGAGACGTATCTGTGGGACGTCGACCGGGAGACCCAGGACCAGAGCAGGCCCACCCTGGGCGAGGTGGCCAGCGTCGCCGCCCTCGCGGTGCGCACCCGGCTGGCCGCCGCCGACGGGCCCCGGCCCTACGCCCAACTCGGCTCGGCGGCCCGGCTCTTCGCACTGTTCGCGGTCCTTCTCCAGGCGGCGTCCTCCGTCGTCGACCGAGCACTGGAACTGACCTGGGCGTCGACCGGCGGTGTCACCCGGCTGGAGATGTTCCTCTCCGGTTTCACCGGCCGCGGACTGCCCGCCGGCATCCTCACGGTCGCCACCTGGCTGCTGCCCCTGCTGTGGGCGGCCGGATACTTCGCCGTGCTGCACGACCGCCGCCGCCTCGCCCGGTTGTCGGTCCTGCTGGCCGCGCTGCCCACCCTCTGGCCGCTCCTCGCACCGCTGACGGACGCCGCGGCCCCGTCGGACCCCGCGTACGCCGCCGCCTGCGCGCTGCTCGCCTGGCTGGCCGCGCTCGCCCTGTGCGCCGCCCACCACCGCGACGCACCCCGGGCCGCCCTGCCCGGCGGTGCTCCCGGCCTCCTCTTCCTGGGCTGCTGCGTGGTGATGGGCGGCTCGGTCGTCCTGCTCCCCATCGCCGCCGACTCGGCGTGGGCACCGGCCACCGCCTTCCTCCTCGGCGGCGTCGGCTGGCTGCTCACGCGCGTACGCCGCGGCGACCAGAACACCGCCTGTGGAACCCTCGCCCTCGCCGCCCTCGGCCTGCTGATCCTCGCTGTGCGCGTCACCGCCCTGTACCCCTGGCTCGATGTACCGCTCCCCGGAGCCTTCCTCGGCGGCGCGCTGGTCCAGACGACGGGCCTCGCCCTGCTGACCCTCACCCTCACCCTCGTCGGCCGACGGGCCCTGCTGAGCCGGTGAGCGTCCGGCGTGACCGCACCCCACGGCCCGGGCGCGACGATGCGGGAAGGGCCCCATCCGCTTCTCGCGGATCCTGATTGCGCGGTGCGCGGCCGTCAACCGCTTCTCCGCGTCTTACCGGGTCCTTCCCGCCCCTCCAGCACAGCACGGCCACGGCGAAGACGCCAGGGACGAACCGCCACGGAAAGGGGCCGATCGCCCTTCCTTTCGGTCGGTCACGAGTGCGAGGGTGGCACTGGACCGTTCTGCGGTGCGCCCGCACGGCCCGGCGAAAGGCGGTGGGAACGATGCGGCTGCCCCTGGTCGTGGGTGTGGACGGATCCGAGCCCAGTCTGCTGGCGGTCGACTGGGCCGCGGACGAGGCGGCCCGGCGCGGCCTGCCGCTGCGGCTGGTGTACGCCTCCCTCTGGGAGCGCTACGAAGGGCCCGACCCCTCCGGTGAGCTCCCGCACCGGCACGGGGAGCTCCTGGCGCAGGGCATCGTCGAACGCGCCGCCGAGCGGGCCGTCAAGCGGCGGCCCGAGGTGGACGTCTCCGTCGGTGTCGTCGCCGAGGACGCGGCGACCGCGCTGCTGCGCGAGGGGCACAACGCCGCCGCGCTGGTGACCGGATCACGCGGCCGAGGTGAGCTGAAGGGCCTGCTGCTGGGCTCCGTCGGCCTGCTCGTGGCGGCGCGGGCGCACGGCCCGGTGATCGTCGTACGGGGCGACCGCGCGGGACTGGCGGGCACCCACGAGCGGATCCTGCTCGGCGCGGGGGAGCCGTCCACCGGCGCGGACGCGGTGCGGTTCGCCTTCTTCGAGGCCGAGACCCGCGGCTGCGTCCTGGACGTCGTACGGGCCTGGCGGCGCCCCGCGTACGACAGCGCCGGCCCGACCCGGCTCGCCGGGGACCCCGCGCGCCGCCACGAGGAACGGGCCGGTGCGGTGCTCGACACCCTGCTCGAGGACGTCGTCGCGGAGTACCCCGGGGTCCGGGTGCGGCGGGTGACCGTGGAGGGCCCGGCCCGCAGGGTGCTGCTGTCCCGGTCGGCCGCCGCCGACCTGGTGATCGTCGGGGCCCGGCGCCGGTCCGGGCACCGCAACCTCCAGCTGGGCCGGGTGGGGTACACCCTGCTGCACCACGCGGCCTGCCCGGTGGTGATCGTGCCGCAGCGGGTGTGACCCGGGCCGTGTGGCGCGGGCCGGGCGGGGGTACCCCGTGCGGCGCGTCCGTCGTCGCACCAGGCGCCGGACGCCGGCGGGAGGAGCCTGCACGTGACGGGCTGGACATGGGAGTACGAGGGCTACGCCCCGGCGGACGCGCGCCTCAGGGAGTCACTGTGCACCCTCGGCAACGGCTACTTCGCCACCCGCGGCGCGCTGGCCGAGTGCGCCGCCGACGACGTGCACTACCCGGGGACGTACGTGGCGGGCTGCTACAACCGGCTCACCTCGCGGGTGGCCGGCCGGCGCGTCGAGAACGAGGACATGGTCAACCTGCCCAACTGGCTGCCGCTGCGCTTCCGCGTCCCCGGCGGGCTGTGGCTCAGCCCCGACACCACGCCGGTGCTCGGCCACCGCGAGCGTCTGCACCTGTCCACCGGCGTGCTGGAACGCCTCACGCGGTACGGCCTCGGCGAGGGCCGGGTGCTGGTGGTGCGCCAGCAGCGGATCGTGCACATGGCCGCCCCGCACCTGGCCGCGCTGCGCACCGAGTTCACCGCCGAGGGCCCCGTGGGCCCGCTGGAGATCGAGGCGGCCCTCGACGGCGGCGTCACCAACGCCGGGGTGCCGCGCTACCGGGAGCTGGACGGCCGCCACCTCACCCATGTGCACACCGGAGCGGCCGGCCCCGGCACCGCGTGGCTGCGCTGCCGCACCCGGACCTCCGACATCCGCGTCGGCCTGGCCGCCCGGCTCACCGCCGACACGCCCGCCACGATCCACCAGGAGCCCGCGCGTGTCGTCCAGCGCACCCGCGTGGACCTGGCCCCCGGCTCCACCGTCACCGTCGACAAGACCGTCGCCCTGCACACCTCCCGCGACCCGGCGATCAGCGACCCGCTGCACGCCGCCGTCGACCGGGTCCGCCGCGCACCCGGCTTCGACGAGCTGCTGGCCTCCCACCGCGCGGCCTGGGCCCGGCTGTGGCGCCGCGCGGAGCTCGACGTCCCCGGCGAGGCCGGGCGCATCCTGCGGCTGCACCTCTTCCACGTCCTGCAGACCCTCTCCCCGCACACCGCCGACCTCGACGTCGGCGTGCCCGCCCGGGGCCTGCACGGGGAGGCCTACCGCGGCCACGTCTTCTGGGACGAACTGTTCGTCCTGCCCTACCTCAACCTGCACTTCCCCGAGGTCTCCCGCGCCCTGCTCCACTACCGCCACCGCCGCCTGGAACGCGCCTGCACCGCCGCCCGCGACGCGGGCCGCCGAGGCGCGATGTACCCCTGGCAGAGCGGCAGCGACGGCCGCGAGGAGGCCCAGCAGCTGCACCTCAACCCGCTGTCGGGGCGCTGGCTGCCCGACCACTCCCACCTCCAGCACCACGTCGGCTCCGCCATCGCCTACAACGTCTGGCAGTACTGCGAGGCCAGCGGCGACACGGAGTTCCTGCACACCAAGGGCGCCGAGATGCTGCTGCAGATCGCCCGTTTCTGGGCGGACGCCGCCACCTGGGACGACACCCTCAGGCGCTACCGCATCCGGGGCGTGGTCGGCCCCGACGAGTACCACGACGCCTACCCCGGCGCCCCCGGCCCCGGCCTCGACGACAACGCGTACACCAACGTCACCGCCGCCTGGGTGCTCTGCCACACCCTCGAGGTACTGCGCACCCTGCCCGAGCCGCGCCGCCGGGAGCTGGCCGAACGCACCGGCCTCGACGAGAGCGAGCTCGACCTGTGGGAGGACGTCTCGCGCGCCCTGCACGTCCCCTTCCACCGGGGCGTCATCAGCCAGTTCGAGGGGTACGGCGAACTGGCCGAGCTCGACTGGCACGGCTACCGGCAGCGCTACGGCGACATCCGGCGCCTGGACCGGATCCTGGAGAGCGAGGGCGACACGGTCAACCGCTACCAGGCCTCCAAGCAGGCCGACGTGCTGATGCTCGGCTACCTGTTCCCCCCGGCCGAACTCCAGACCCTCTTCCGCAGACTCGGCCACCGCCTCGACGAGGACACCTGGCGGCGCACCGTCGACCACTACCTGCACCGCACCAGCCACGGCTCCACCCTCAGCGGCCTGGTCCACGGCTGGGTCCTGGCCCGGGCCCGGCGGGCCGAGGCGTGGGAGTTCTGCCAGGAGGCCCTGCGGGGCGACATCGCCGACGTGCAGGGCGGCACCACCGGCGAGGGCATCCACCTCGGCGCCATGGCCGGCACCCTGGACCTCGTCCAGCGCGGCCTGACCGGCCTGGACACCCGCAGCGGCGCCCTGTGGCTGGACCCCGTCCCGCTGCCCGAGCTGTCCTCGTACACCTTCGCCCTGCGCTACCAGGGCCACTGGGGCGTGCGGCTGCGGCTGGAGCACGGGCACCTGGAGATCGCCGTGCCGTCCTCCGACTGCTCACCCATCGACATCCGGCTCCCGGACCGCTCGGTCTGCCTCCAGCCGGGGGAGTCGAGCCGCCTGCTGCTGGCCGACGACTGGCCGTACCGCCCCCACCCGGCCGCCCTGCCCGCCCGCCGAGCATAGTCACCGGGCTGCAGATAGTGGTTGGCGGCGAACGTGAACGCGTTTGATCGTCGACTTCCGCCTGTCTACGCGCCGCTCGCCCGCAGCATGTCCTCGCGCTCGACGATCTTCACGCGCTCACGGCCCTGCGGCTCGCCCAGCGCCTTCTCGGCGGCGTCCAGGCGGTACCAGCCCTCCCAGGTCGTGAAGCGCACGCCGTGCTCGGCGAGGAACGCGTCCACCGCCTCCGGAGCGGGCGAGACGGGCGTGTGCAGACGGCCGTGGGTGAAGTCGTCCAGCAGGTTGGCCACCGTCTCGTTGGCGTCGCCCTTGGTGTGGCCGATCAGGCCCACGGGGCCACGCCGGATCCAGCCGGTGACGTACGTCGACTGCACGTGCTCGCCCGTCTCGCCGATGACCCGGCCGCCCTCGTCCGGGACGGTGCCCGTCTCCAGGTCCCAGGGCAGCTTGGGGAGCTTGTCGGACAGGTAACCCACCGCCCGGTACACGGCGGTGACGTCCCAGTCCTTGAACACGCCGGTGCCCCGCACATTGCCGGTGCCGTCGAGCTCGGTGCGCTCGGTGCGCAGGCCGACCACCCTGCCGTCCTCGCCGAGGATCTCCACCGGCGACTCGAAGAAGTGCAGGTACAGCTTGTGCGGCCGGTCGCCGGCGTCGCGGATCGCCCAGTTCTCCAGGGTCTTGGCCACCATGTCGGCCTGCTTGTTGCCGCGCCGGGTGGCGATCGAGCCCTCGTCGTAGTCGATGTCCTCGGGGTCGACGATGACCTCGATGGTCGGGGAGTGGTCCAGCTCGCGCAGCTCCATCGGGCTGAACTTCGCCTGCGCCGGGCCCCGTCGGCCGAACACGTGGATCTCCTTGGCCCGGTTGGCCTTCAGACCCTCGTAGACGTTCGGCGGGATCTCCGTCGGCAGCAGTTCGTCCGCCGTCTTGGCCAGGATCCGCGCCACGTCCAGCGCCACGTTGCCGACACCGAGCACCGCGACCTTCTCCGCCTCCAGCGGCCAGGTGCGCGGCACGTCAGGGTGCCCGTCGTACCAGGACACGAAGTCGGCGGCGCCGTACGAGCCGTCCAGGTCGATGCCCGGGACGGGCAGCGCCCGGTCGGCCATCGCCCCGGTGGCGAAGATCACGCCGTCGTAGAACGCCCGCAGGTCGTCCAGACCGATGTCGGTGCCGTAGTCCACGTTGCCGAACAGCCGGATCTGCGGCTTGTCGAGCACCTGGTGCAGGGCCGTGATGATGCCCTTGATCCGCGGGTGGTCGGGCGCGACGCCGTACCGGATCAGCCCGAACGGCGCCGGCATCCGCTCGAAGATGTCGATGGACACGCCGGGTTCGGCGGCCACCTCGGACTTGAGCAGGGCGTCGGCGGCGTAGATCCCGGCGGGGCCGGATCCGACGATGGCTACCCGCAGGGGGCGGGGCATGGTCAGGTTCCCTTCGAGCGGCGGAAAACGATCTCGCGGGAAGCCTAAACTAAGGCATGCCTAAGTCGGTACGAGGGTCCGCTCTATGAGCCCATAAGCCGATGTTATGACCGATCAGGGCAGTGGCTGCTCGGCCCAGATGACCTTCCCCGCGGGCAGGTAGCGGGTGCCCCAGCGCTCCGCCAGCTGGGCGACGAGGAACAGGCCCCGCCCGCCCTCGTCGGTCATGGTCGCGTACCTCAGGTGCGGGGAGGTGCTGCTGCTGTCGAAGACCTCGCAGATGAGGTTCCGGTCCCGCAGCACCCGGACGTGGATGGGTTCGGCGCCGTACCGGATCGCGTTGGTGACCAGCTCGCTCAGGATCAGCTCCGTGGTGAACGTCAGCTCGTCCAGGCCCCACCGGGCCAGCTGCCGGGTGACCGCCGCGCGCACCTCGGCGACGGCCGCGGGGTCGCCCGGTACGGACCACTCGGCGACCTGGCCGGCGGCGAGCGCCCGGGTGCGCGCGACGATCAGCGCGATGTCGTCGCTCGCCCGGACCGGACGCCGGGCCTCCAGCACCGCCCGGCACGTCTCCTCGGGTGACTCACCGGCCCGGGACAGCGCCTCGCGCAGCAGCTCCAGGCCGACGTCGATGTCCCGCTGCCGGTCCTCGACGAGCCCGTCGGTGTACAGCACGAGCCGGCTGCCCTCCGCCAGCTCCAGCTCGGCCGTCTCGAACGGCAGGCCGCCCAGCCCCAGCGGGGGACCGGCGGGCACGTCCAGGTACTCCACCCCGCCGTCGGGCCGGATCAGGGCCGGCGGGGGATGACCGGCACGGGCGATGGTGCACCGCCGGGAGACCGGGTCGTAGACGGCGTACAGGCAGGTCGCGCCGGTGACGGGGGCCGTGGCGCCCTCCTCGGCCTCGTCCTGGTCGATGCGGCCGACCAGCTCGTCGAGCAGCGCTATCAGCTCGTCGGGCGGCAGGTCGAGCGCGCTGAAGTTGTGCACCGCGGTCCGCAGCCGCCCCATCGTCGCCGCCGCGTGCAGTCCGTGGCCGACGACGTCGCCGACCACCAGGGCCACCCGCGCGCCGGACAGCGGCAGCACGTCGAACCAGTCGCCGCCCACCCCGGCCTGCGCGGGCAGGTACCGGTAGGCGACGTCCAGGGCGTCCTGCTCGGGCAGGGTGCGGGGGAGCAGGCTGCGCTGCAGCGTGACCGCCATGCTGTGCTCGCGGGTGTAGCGGCGGGCGTTGTCGATGGAGACGGCGGCCCGGGCCACCAGCTCCTCCGCCAGCGCCAGTTCCTCCGCGTCGAACGGCGCGGGCTTCTCGCACCGCCAGAAGCTGACCACGCCGAGCACCAGGGCACCGGCCCGCAGCGGCACGGTGATCAGCGAGTGGATGCCGTACTCCACGACCTGCCCGGAGCGCTCCAGGTCCTGTGCCTGCCAGCCGGGGGCGGCGGCGAGCCGCGGCTCCAGGACGGCCCGGCCCTCGGCGAGGCTCCGGCCCTGCGGGGAGGAGCCGACGAACCGGATCTGCTCGCCCACCGGGTACAGCGGGGCGTCCTTGCGGATACCGCTCAGCGCGGTGCGGCGCAGCGCCGCGGCGGCGTCAGGCTGCCCGCCGGCCAGCACCGCGTCGAAGAGGTCCACCGAGCAGAAGTCCGCGAACCGGGGTACGGCCAGCTCCGTCAGCTCCTCGGCGGTACGGGTCACGTCCAGGCTGGTGCCGATGCCCACCCCGGCGTCGTACAGCATGTTGAGCCGCTCGCGCGCCGCCTCCGCCCGGCCGGACAGGGCCCGCAGCTCGGTGGAGTCGCGCAGCGTGGCCACGCTGCCCGGCGGGCCTCCGGTGCGGTCCGTGGGACGCTGGTTGATGGCCAACAGCCGGTCCCCGACCCGGTGCACCTCGTCCGTCGCGACGCGACCGGAGGCGAGCAGGGCGGCGGTGCCGGGATCCAGACCGAGGTCGAGTACGTGGCGTCCCTCGGCGTCGGCGGGCAGACCGAGCAGGCGGTGCGCCTCGTCGTTGGCGAGCAGCAGGGTGCCCCCGTCGTCGAGGATGATCACGCCCTCCCGGACGGCGTGCAGGACCGCGTCGTGGTGCTCGTACATCCGGGTCATCTCGTGCGGGCCCAGACCGTGCGTCTGGCGCAGCAGCCTCCTGCTGACCAGTCCGGCCCCGCCGGTGGCCAGGGCGAGCGCCGCCGCTGCGGCGGCCAGCAGGAGCGGCAGCTGTTCGTTCGCCTCGACACCGACGTGCTCGGTGGTGATGCCCGCCGACACCAGACCGACGACCCTGCCGTCGGGGTCCTTCACGGGCACCACCGCCTGGACGAGCCGGCCGATGGTGCCCGTGACCTCCTCGGTCACGGGCCGCCCGGCCAGCGCGGGCGCGATGGTGCCGACGAACCTCTTGCCGATGCGGTCCCGCTTCGGGTGCGTGTAGCGGATGCCGTCGGTGTTCATGACGACGACGAAGTCGACCTCGGCCAGCTTGCGGGCCGCCTCGGCGCGCGGCTGGAGTACGGCGGTCGGGTCGGAGTCGTCCAGTGCCTCACGGGTGCCCGGCGCGTTGGCGAACGTCTCCGCGACGGCGAGGGAGCGGTTGCGTGCCTCGCGGGTGGTGTCGTGCCGCACCTGGAGCACGAGCGCGACCGCGGCGGCCACCACCAGCAGCAGCACGATCACGACATGCAGCAGGAACACTTGTCCGGCGACGCTGCGCCCGCCCAGCACCGACCGCAGCCCCGCCATCGGATGCCACCGCGTCCGGCCCGCCGCCCGCCGCCGCCCATCGGACGGCAGTCCGCCGGGCCGCAGGGAAGACCGAGTCCCGGATCGACCCAAGAGTCGGACCATGTGCCATGTCTACACTGCCGCGCTCCCGGAGGCGAGAGCGTCACCCGTGGTGACAGGCGGTTCTCACGGTTTCGTCACCGACGGCCGCCCCCGCGTCCACCTCACGGCACACGCGCCGGTCCTCGCCGCTCGCCGCACCCTCTGCGCCAGGCCCGTCCAGGTCGGCGTGCCGCCCAGTGCGCTTGGGTCACTCGGCCAGCGAGCGGGCGAGTTCCGTCGTCGCCCGGGCGATCTCGGTGTCCTCGTCGGCCAGCAGCCGGTTCAGGTCCTCGCGCCGGTCGCGGACCGCCTGCCGGGCCGCCCGCTCCCACACCACCGGGTTCTCACGGTGATTGAGCAGCTTGGGATAGACCGCGGCCGTGCTCTCCCACTGGCGGGCCTCGGCGATGTTCTTCAGCAGCTGGATGATCTGTGCCCGGCACGTCACCTGGGGCAGCTGGGCGAGCTCCCACAGGAAGGGCACCGTGGCGGCGGTCGCCTGCTCGACGACGAAGCCGAACTGGCAGATCCGCTTGCGCAGATCGCCCAGCGCGGCCCGAGCGGTGTCGGCGTCGCCCCAGGCGATGCCGTTGAGCAGCAGCGGAATGGCCGCTGCGGAGCCGGTGGAGTCCTGGATGTCGCCCCAGGGCACACGGTCCAGTGCCATCAGGGGTGTGGCCCGTGCCACCCCTTGGGGCGACTCGGGGCGCTCGCTGCTCGGCTGGTGTGTCGAAGCGCTGCGCATGGCGGGTGCCTTTCCGCGGCAGTCGTGGTCAGGTGGGTGGACGGGTCGGCAACCGGGCCCAGACCGTCTTGCCCGACGGCGGGGTCGGGGACCAGCCCCATGCCTCGGACAGGGCGTCGACGATGCACAGGCCCCGGCCGTGCTCCTGCAGGGCGGAGCCGGCGCCGGGCGCGTACACGGGCGGGTTGTCGTCGGGGTCGGAGACGCTGAGCAGCAGGTGGGCGGGGTCCAGGCGGAACCCGAGCCGGATCTCAGGCGCGCCCCCGGCCGGCGGCAGGGCGTGCGCGGCGTGCGTCGCGGCGTTCGCGGCGAGCTCGGTGATCACGAGAGTGGCGTCGTCGCAGCAGTGGTCCAGTGACCACCCGTGCAGCGTGTCGCGCGTGAAGGACCGGGCCCGGGCGAATCCCTCCCGGTCGCACGGGACGCGCAGTGCGGCCGTGGCGGACGTGACGCTCGCGGTCTTCGGCATCGGGAGCGGCTCCTCGTACGACAGGGGCGTGTAGGGGCCGCGCGGGAGTGAGCCGCCGATGCGGTGGGCACCCGCGTACGCCACGGTGCCGCTCGGCGGCCCGAGCACGGGATGCGCAGGTGATGACACGGCATCTCCCTGATGCGACGTCAGGATCCGGCGTCGCCTCGGGGGTTGACGCCACGGCTATTATCCACGCTGACAACGCTCGCGTGCAATTGCACGAGAAATTGCGCCAAGTTCGCGCGGGGCGTCATGCGGCTCGCCGGACGGGCCGTCCCGGGGCGGACGGCCGGGCGCGGGCACACGGCGTGCAATCCGAACAGCAAGGAGACTGCGGTGCCACCAGTGCGGAACGGAGTGCGGGCCAGTTCGTTGGGCGCCCGCTGGATCAAGAGCCGGCACAGCAACGCCGAGGGCAACTGCGTCGAGGTCGCCCCTCTCGCGGACGGCGGTATCGCGATGCGCAACTCGCGCGACCCCGACGGGCCCGCTCTCGTCTACACGGCGGCGGAGGTCGCGGCGTTCCTGGCCGGCGCGAAGGACGGCGAGTTCGACCACCTTGTGTGAGTCCCGAACCGGAACCCAACTCCCCACTTTTCGGGGGCAGCTGGTGGGTGGATGCGATGAGACCCGGCGGAGTGCGATAGTGTAAGTCGCCCATGTGCCGGTCTGCTGGGAGCTCTGATGTCCGCCGCGTCGCATCGCATCTCCCGCCTGGAACCCTATCTGGACAGGTCCGAGCCGGCTCCGACTCTGCTGAAGATGCTGGTCGGAGTGCAGCTCGCAGGCTTCCGTGAGGATGCCGGGTACGCCCAGGACCAGGCGGCACGCGAAGTCGGGTTCAGCCCGGCGAAACTGTCCCGCATCGAGTCCGGCAAGAGCCGCCGCCCGCCGTCGGAGAGCGACGTCACCGCCCTGCTGCGGCTGTACGGCACCGACCCGTACGAGTCCTCGGTGCTGCTGCGCCTGCTGCGCCGCGCCGGGGAGCCCGGCTGGTGGCAGCGCTACGACAAGCGGCTGATGCCGGAGTGGTTCGAGCGCCTGGTGGGCCTGCAGGAGGCCGCGGCCACGATCCGTACCTTCGAGATCCAGTACGTGCCCGGCCTGCTCCAGACACCCGCCTACACCCGGGCCGTGGTGGAGCGCGGCCTGCCGAACGCGTCGGCCGGCGAGGTGGAACGCCGGGTCGAACTGCGCACCCGTCGCGCCCAGTTGCTGCTCAGGGCGGACGCCCCGCAGCTGTGGGCGGTGCTCGACGAGTCGGTGCTGCTGAGGGTGCTGGGCAGCCGCGCGGTGATGCGCGACCAGCTGACGCACCTGATCGAGATGGCCGAGCGTCCCAACGTCACGGTGCAGATCGTGCCGCTCGGCGTCACCAACGCCTCGGCTCCCGCGATCCCGGTCACCTACCTGCGCTTCGGCGGCCTGGACCTGCCCGACGTGGTCTACCTGGAGCAGATGAGGAGCGCCACCTTCCTCGAGGACCGCGACGAGACGGAGGACTACCGGATCGCGCTGGACCGCCTGGCGGACGAGGCCCTCCAGCCGCGCGAATCCCTGGAGTTGCTGCGTACGACGAGGGACCAGCGCTACCCGGCCTAGCCCGCACCGGCACAAGCGCCGGCACCGACGCACCACGAGAACGCCCCTGCGGGCCCTGGCCGCAGGGGCGTTGCCGTCGCTCGGGGGCTCAGCCCTCCAGCGGAATCCGTCCGACCCCGCCGAACTCGATCCACTCATGGGTGAGCTGACGGGGCGTCACTTCCGAGTCGGGGCGCCAGGTGGACACCTCAACCAGCCCCGGCTCGAGGATCTCCAGACCGTCGAACAACTGCTCCACGTCCTTCTCCTCGCGCACCCGGCCCCAGTGCCCCTGGGTCGCCTTGTCCATGAAGTCGGTGACGAAGGCGCGGACCTCGGGGTTCTCGCTGACCAGCTGGCACATGACCATGAAACTGCCCGGCGCGAGCCGCTCCCGGACCCGGCGGGCCACCGCGAGCGGTCCGTCGGTGTCGCTGTCCGGGATGCAGTGGAACACCGAGTTGAACAGCACGCACACCGGCTGCGAGAAGTCGATCAGCCGCTTGGTCTCGGGGTGCTCGCATATCCCGTCGGTGTCCCGCAGGTCCGCCTGTATGACCGCGGTGCGGTCGTCCTGCTCCAGCAGGGCACGGCCGTGGACCAGCACCATCGGGTCGTTGTCCACGTACACCACGTGGGTCGTGGGGTCGATGCGCTGGGCGACCTGGTGCACGTTGTCCTGGGTGGGCAGCCCCGATCCGTGATCGAGGTACTGCCGGATCCCGTACTCCTCGGTGAGGGTCCGCACGACCCGCTGGAGGAAGCGCCGGTTGTTCAGGGCAAGGCGGCGCGTGCTGGGCACGACCTTGTCGAGTTCCTCGCACGCGGCACGGTCGGCCGCGTAGTTGTCCTTGCCGCCCAGGTAGTAGTCGTACATCCGCGCGGCCGTCGGCACACTGGCGTCGATCTGCGTGGACACTTGCTTGTCGATGGGCATCGTTCCCCCTGCTTGGCGCCGCGCCAACTGGACTGGCATGACAGGGAGTACATCCTAGGGAGCCGGACTCGGGCGGTGCCAGCCCGCTGGCGAAGCCGGCCACGGAAGACCGGCCCGTGATCGTTGCGAGGCGGGAGAGAGCAGGTCCGGGCCGCGGACACCCACCACGTCGACTGCAACACCCGGCTGGGCACGGCGACGGCCGCCGAGGCGCTCAAACAGACCTTCGGCTGCGACGGACAGCCCGGCTCTCACGAGGACGTCGACCCACGCCGACACGATCGCCCTCTTCGGCCACACCATGCCCTGTGGACCAACACCCTGATCACCGCCGTCTGAGCCGGTCGGCGATCACCGCCCGGTACCAGTGGTAGCTGTCCTTCGGCATCCGCTCCTGCGTGGCGTAGTCGACCCGGACGATCCCGAACCGCTTGTCGTAGCCGAACGCCCACTCGAAGTTGTCCAGCAGGGACCACACGTAGTAGCCGCGCACGTCCACACCCGCGTCCATCGCCGCCCGCAGCGCGCTGAGGTGGTCGCGCAGGTAGGCGATGCGGTCGGTGTCGTGCACCGCCCCGTCGGCGCCGACCTCGTCGTCCTCGGCGGAGCCGTTCTCGGTGACGAGGATCGGCGGCAGCGCCTGGCCGTACCGCTCCTTGAGGCCCACCAGCAGGTCGGTGAAGGTGCCGGGGGCGACGGGCCAGCCCATCGCGGTGTGCCGGACCTGCGGCATCCGCACCTCCTCGTAGCGGTTGTCCGTCGCCACGCGCCGCGCGGGGTCGCTCTCGCGGTACGGGGCGTCGGCGACGACGATCGGCCGGTAGTAGTTGATGCCGAGGAAGTCCAGCGGCTGCGAGATCAGCTCCAGGTCGCCGTCGAGGCGGAAGTCCTGGCCGGTGATCAGTTCGCCCCAGGTGTCCTCCTCCGTCGCCGGATAGCGGCCCGCCAGAATCGGCTCGGTCCACACCAGGTTGTGCTGGGTGTCGGCGCGGGCCACGGCCGCCCGGTCAGCGGGGGAGCCGGTGGCCGGCAGGTGGTGGTCGAGGTTCAGGGTGATGCCCACCTCGCGCACCCCGGCCGCCCGCAGCGCCCGCACGGCCAGACCGTGGCCGACCAGGAGGTGGTGGGCGGCGGCCAGCGCGCCTCGGCCCTCGCGGGCGCCGGGCGCGTGCCGTCCCACGGAGTAGCCGAGGAAGGCGCTGCACCAGGGCTCGTTGAGGGTGATCCAGCGCGGCACGCGGTCGGCCAGGTGCTCGGCGACGACGGCGGTGTACTCGGCGAACCGCTCCGCCGTCGGGCGCACCCGCCAGCCGCCCCGATCCTCCAGGGCCTGCGGCAGATCCCAGTGGTAGAGGGTGACGGCGGGCTCCACACCGGCCGCGAGGAGCTCGTCGACCAGGCGGGAGTAGAAGTCCAGCCCCTTGGGGTTCACCGGACCGGATCCGCCGGGCACGATGCGCGGCCAGGCGATCGAGAAGCGGTACGAGTCCACGCCCAGGTCCCGCAGCAGGGCCACGTCCTGCGGATAGCGGTGGTAGTGGTCGCAGGCCACGTCACCGGTGTCGCCGTTCGCCACCAGGCCGGGCGTGTGGCTGTAGGTGTCCCAGATCGACGGGCCGCGGCCGTCCTCCCGTACCGCACCCTCGATCTGGTACGCGGCGGTCGCGGCGCCGAACACGAAACCGGGCGGGAAAGCGGGGACGTCACTCATCGGCGGTGCCCCCCGCCTGCCGCGCCGCCTGCTCCACCCGGCCCCGGTGCTCGGCCCAGCTCGCTTCGTCGTCCGACGGCAGGCTGGTCCTGCCCGCCAGCAACCCGGCCGATCCGTCGATGAGTTCACGGACGATGTCGGCGTGGCCGGCGTGCCGCTGGGTGTCGCCGAGAACCCGCACCAGGACCTGGTGCAGGGTGACCTCGCTGCGTTCCTCCGGCCACCAGGGGACCCGGCCGGCCGCGTCCAGGGGCAGGTCGGCGATCGTGGCGTCGGAGTGCCGCCACACCCGGCGGTACAACCTGGTGATCTCAGCGCTCGACTCGTCCGCGGTGGCCCACATGTCCGCGTACGGGTCGTCGTCCACCTGTTCCCAGGAGGGCGGCTGACCGGGGAACGGCCGTGCGAACGTGTCGCCGAAGTACCCCATCTCCACCCCGGCCAGGTGCTTGACCAGCCCCAGCAGGTTGGTGCCGGTCGGCGTCAGCGGGCGCCGCATGTCGTACTCGGACAGACCCTCCAGCTTCCACACCAGCGCGTCGCGGGCCTCTTGCAAAGAGCGGAGCAGGTCCGCCTTCGCGTCAGATTCGATCATGCGGCCAGTGTGTCACCCGCCACTGACAACCGGCCCGACTCCGGCCGGATGCAGGGACTTTGCCCGGGCCGCGTTCAGTCGGCGGGCCGGCGCAGCGCCTCCCGCACCGCGGCCTCGACGGCGCCGCGCGGCTCGCCCTGCTCCCTGGCGTACTCGGCCAGGGCCGCCTGGGCGTCACGGGCGAGGTCACGCCAGGCGCGCAGGGCGGTCTCGTAGGTGTCGGTCTGCGCCCTGGTCCACTTGGTGTGTGCCGGAGGCCCGTACTGGTCGCGCAGCTCTTCGACCCTGTTGTGCGCCTGCTCTGCCGCGCGCTGCACCGCGACCAGCTCTTCGAAGCTGTGTGCCACGCGCCGGATTGTTGAGCAGACCGCCGCGTCCCCTCGCTCGCCACGCCGCCCAGCAGCGCGCGAAGGCGCGGTTCACCCGTCCGGAGGCACACTGTGTCGAAAGAATGTGCAGTGACGTCATCGCTCAGCGAAGGCGTGCGCACAGCTTTTAATCTGCCTTTCCGTATGCCCAGGGGAATCCGCCGGGACGGGAGAGAAGAACATGGACGACTACTACGATCTCGGCACCCACACCCGTCCCGTGACCTGCGGCTCCGCCGTCGCCCAGCGCTGGTTCGACCGCGGCCTGATGTGGACGTACGCGTTCCACCACGAAGAAGCCGTCGCCTGTTTCGAAAAAGCGGCCGACGCCGATCCAGGCTGCGCCATGGCCTACTGGGGAATCGCCTACGCTCTCGGCCCGAACTACAACAAGCCCTGGGAATTCTTCGACCAGGACGAACTCGTCAGCACGGTCGAACGCACCCACACCGCGGTGGAACGCGCACACGCCGAAACCACGGGCGCGACCCCGGTCGAACAGGCCCTCATCGACGCGCTGCGCGCCCGCTATCCCCGGTCCCGTCCCGTCGAGGACTGCTCGGTGTGGAGCGAGGCGTACGCGGACCGTATGCGGCAGGTGTACGACCTGGCACCCGACGACCCCGACATCGCCACGCTGTACGCCGACGCGCTGATGAACCTCACCCCGTGGCAGCTGTGGGACATCAGGACCGGCACACCGGCCGCCGGTGCCCGCACGCTGGAGGCGAAGGCCGTGCTGGAAAGGGCCCTCGGCGGTGAGGCGGGCGCCCGCCACCCCGGCATCCTGCACCTGTACATCCACCTGATGGAGATGTCCCCGGCCCCGGAGACGGCACTGCCCGTCGCCGACCGGCTGCGCGGAGCCGTGCCCGACGCCGGGCACCTGCACCACATGCCCTCCCACCTCGACGTCCTGTGCGGTGACTACCGCCGGGTGGTGTCCGACAACACCGCCGCGATCGCCGCCGACGAGAAGGTCCGCCGACGGGCCGGCGCGATGAACTTCTACACCCTCTACCGGGCGCACAACCTGCACTTCAAGATCTACAGCGCGATGTTCCTCGGCCAGTCGCGGGTCGCCCTGGACACCGCCGCGGATCTCGAGGCCGCCGTCCCCGAGGAGCTGCTGCGGGTGCAGAGCCCGCCGATGGCCGACTGGCTCGAGGGCTTCCTGGCCATGCGCGTCCACGTCCTGGTCCGCTTCGGCCGCTGGGACGACATCCTGGCCCTGCCGGCCCCCGCGGACCTGGAGCTGTACTGCGTCACCACCGCGATGCGGCACTACGCCCGTGGCGTCGCCCTCGCGGCGACCGGCCGGACCGACCGGGCGGAGGGGGAGCGTGAGGCGTTCCGTGCCGCGGTGGAGCGGGTCCCGCAGAGCCGGATGCTGTTCAACAACACCTGCCGGGACATTCTCGCGGTCGCGGCGGCCATGCTGGACGGCGAGCTCGCGTACCGCCAGGGCGACCACGACGCGGCCTTCGCCGCGCTGGAGCGCTCCATCGAACTGGACGACACCCTGCCCTACGACGAGCCCTGGGGCTGGATGCAGCCCACCCGGCACGCCTACGGCGCGCTGCTGCTGGAGCAGGGCCGGGTGCAGGAGGCGGAGGCGGTCTACCGCGCGGACCTGGGCCTCGACGACACCCTGCCGCGTCCCCAGCAGCACCCCGGCAACGTCTGGGCGCTGCACGGTTTCCACGAGTGCCTGCTGCGCACCGGCAGGACCGGCGAGGCCGCCATCGTGGCCCAGCAGCTCAAGCTGGCCACCGCACTGGCCGACGTACCGATCCAGGCCTCGTGTTTCTGCCGCCTGGAACCCGCCCCGCAGGCCGCCGGCCCGGACGCCTGTCACTGCCACTGAGGCGCGGCACGCGGCTGAGTCGCGAGGGCAGCACCCAGGGCGGGCCCGAGGGCAGGGCCCCCGCCCAGGTGCGACCCGGGGGGGAGCCCGCGCGTGGCGGTGCCGTGGCTACGGTCCGAACCACGGCACCTCACGGAAACGCTTCTGCAGCAGCGTCTCCGCGTCCTGTCCGCGTACCCCTTTTCCCCAGGTTGCCCGGCATTCGTTGCCCGGCATCGTTCGGCGTCGCCGCGTCAGCCCTTCGCGGGAAGTGCCTTCCGGAGGGGCATCAGCCCTCCTTGGCGGCTTCCTCCCGGATGGACTGCGCCACATCACGGAGCTTGATGTTGTGGTGCTGGGAGATGCGGCGCAGCACGTCGAAGGCGTCCTCCTCGCTCAGACCGTGCCGCTCGCGCAGGATGCCCATGGCCTCGCCGATGGCGTGCCGGGTCTCCAGGGCGTGTTCGAGCTGGTCGACCGTGCGGGCGCTGGCCAGGGCGACGGCCGCGTGGGAGGCGAGCAGCCAGCCTGCGGTCTCGCTGTCGGAGGTGAACACACCGGGGCGGTGGGAGTACAGGTTCAGCGCCCCGAAGTCCTCCTGCCGGGTGTACAGCAGGAAGCCCATCATGCTGCCGATGCCCAGGTCACGGGCCGCGGGTGCGAAGCGCGGCCAGTCCGGCTGGGGGCTCGTCATGTCGGCGATGCGGAACAGCTTCTCGCCGTTGACGCGGCGAGCGGCGTCGAAGCAGGGCCCCTCACCGAGCTCGCCCTGCAGCCGGTCGGACTTCTCGACCACGTCGCCGCAGGCGGAGAGGGTCACGGCGCGGCCCTTGCTCAGCGCCAGGATGCCCGCCGCGTCGCAGCCGTCGATCAGCTTCACGGCCGCCGCGGAGATCTCGTCGAGCGTGGCCTGGGTGGAGCCCTGAGCCAGCAGATGCCGGGCGAGCCTGGCCATCTGTTCGGCGAATTCGGACCACTCCATGGGTACCCACCGTCCCGCTCGTCACACCGCTGCCCCGCTGTAGGACCCAGGTCCGTGCGTCGGGCCGGGCCGCCGTGCCCGCCCAGGACCGGCGCACAGCGCGCGGCCGGGCGCCGGCGTCGCACGCCGGCACGACTGCCGTCTCTGGCAGCCTACCTCCGGGCTCCGGCCGCCGCCGCGCCGGGCCGTTGCCACCGGCAACGGCTGCGCCGTGCGGAACGCTGCGGTCCCGCGGCCGCCGGGGGCCCGGCGGGGGGGGGCGGGGGGGGCGAGCGGCGCCGCGAGTGCCCCCCGCGGGCGCCGGGGGCCCCCGGGGGGGGGTGGGGCCGGGGGACACACCCCGAGCCCG
>NZ_JBFATS010000040.1:0-8282 GCF_040678435.1 Streptomyces sp. NPDC052682
GGACCGAGATCCGCATCGGGGGTGCCGCATGAGCACCGACCTCGCCCAGGCCGTGGCCGACGCCCGCGCGGCGGAGGACCAGGCCCAGCAGATCGCGCAGATCCTCGCCGTGGTCCAGGCGGTGAACGCCGCCGCTCCCGCCCCGGCCGGGCACGCCGCGTGCAGCTGCTCGCACGGAACGGCCGGCGGCCGGTCCGCCGGGAAGGTCGCCGCGTGGGTCGGCGCCGCCGCAGTCTGCGGCTGCGTCCTCACCGGCCTGTTCCTCGCCGTAGCCCTGACCGCCATCGCGGTCACCGTCGGCGGCTGCGTGTCGTACCTGCTCATCCGCGAGATCCGGAAGGGGAAGTGACCATGCAGAAGCGCTCGATGACCGCCGCCCCGGCGGTCGCCATGACGGCGGTCAGCATGGTGCTGACCCTGGCCGTGGTCGTGATGTGGCTCGGGGACTCGATGCCGTGGGCCGTCGCCCTGGTCGTCGGCCTCGGGCTGGACGGCGGCTGGCTGGCCACCCTCGCGTACGAGCGGCGGCTGGCCCGGCAGGGCGACCACAACCCGGTCGTGACCGGCGTCGGCTGGTTCTTCGGCGCGGTGGCGACCGGCGTCCTGGTCGCCCACGCGCTCGGGGAGGCCTCACCCGGCCCGTGGCTGGCGGTCGCCTGGCTGCCGCTCGCGGCCAAGGCCCTGTGGCTCGTGCATGGGCTGTGGGAGCGCACGGCGCTGACCCCGGACGCGCTCGACAAGATCGCGCGCATCCAGCAGGACGCCCGCGACTGGGCCGCCATCGCCCGTGCCGAGCTGCGCGCTGAGGCGGGCACGGAGGCGACCCGGCTCGACGCCGTGACGGACGCCGGGAAGCGCGTCGCAGACGCTCAGGCTAAGGCGGCCCGGAGGCTCGCGGGGGCCTGGTCAGAGCTGGAGGGCGTCCGGCAGGGCGACGGCACCGGCAGGGCTCTGACCTGCGTGACTGAGCGCGTCACACCCGCGTCACAGGACGCGTCACAGCCCCGCTGGGAGCTCCCGGTATGGGGGCCGGTCGAGCCGGTGGCCGCCATCGAGGCGCCCGCCCTCACCGACGCCCAGCTCGACGAGATCGTGAGGGAGCTGCGGGCCAGCACCAACCCGCCCATGTCGTACAACGCCTTGGCCGCCGCGTTCCGCAAGGCCGGGCACTCCGCCGCCGAGACCCGGCTCCGGGCCGCCTGGAAGCGCGTCACGACCGGACAGGCGGTGGCCCCGTGATCGCCCTCGCCTACCTCGCCACCGTGGCGGTCAGCATCGTGGTCCTGGCGGTGGTCCTGCGCCGCCGTCCGGCCCCGGCCCGGCCGACGCCCCCGGCGCCGGCGCCCGCCCCGGCCGGACTGCCCGCCGGTGCTGAGGCGGAGGTCCGGCTGATCCTCGCCGCCGCCACCCAGCTCGCCGCACGCCTCACCCCTGCCGCCTGACCACCGACGACCCGCCGGGGCCGATACCGTCGGCCCCGGCACTTGAAGGAGACCCTCATGACCCGCTGCCCGGCGGCCCACCCCGATGACCCGACTCCCTGCGACGGCCCGCCCGTCGTGATGGTGCTCGACCGGCAGAACGCCGGGGCGAAGGGCTGCGAGCACCACGGCGCCCGGCTCCTGGCCTCGCTGGAGGGCGGCCGGGTCTACGCCCTGCCGGACGCCCCGGACGGCGCCGCCATCCGCGTCTTCAAGGCCGCTGACGGCATCCGCCCGTTCCCGTGGGTGGAGGACGCGCCGCGCACCCGGCCGGACCAGCTCAGCCGCGCGGAGGCCCGCAGCCTCCGCGACATCGCTGACGGCCGCTGACCAACGACGAAGCCCCGCCGGCCTTTCCGGCGGGGCTCTCTTCGGCCCTCCAAGTCACAGCAGCCCCAAGGACTTCCGGGCGTCGCCCCACTGACTGACTGTCACGTATGGCAGGCTCGTTCCCCACAAGCCCCAGAAATGCGTTGAGGGGCCCGGTCTCTGACCTCCGGGCCCCTCAGCGAACACCAAGATCCATCCGGTTCCTAGGCCACTCAGGATTGGTGCTCACGTAGTGCGTTCCCATGATGCAGGACAACAGGCCCCTGTGGCGACCGCGTCCGACGACGCGTCCCTGACCAGGGGCTTTCGCGTGTCCGGACCCGCCCGCTGCTACTGCGGGAAGCCCCTCACCCAGACCCCCGGCAAGCGCGCCCGCCGCTTCTGCGGCGAGGCGTGCCGCAGCGCCGCCAGGCGCAACCCGGGCGGTTCCAAGCGAGCCGCCGCAGACGCCGTTTCCGCAGGTCAGACCAAAAGCGGTCGCCTCGGTAAAGGGTTGACAGAGTTTTCCAAGAGCGGCCAGACCGACTCTGACCTGACCCGCGAGGAGAAGTCGGCGCGGGCCGCGATCCGGCGGTGGCAGGGCCGGAAGGTCCTCAACCGCACGTCGAAGATCGACGCCTGTCAGGGGTGCGGCGTGCGCATCCTCGACCCGGAGACGGGCGTGATCGTCGCCCGGTCCTCGCGCGGGTACGCGGTGACGATCGGCCTGGTCCGCTGCGGGCGGATCTGGTTCTGCCCGGAGTGCTCGGCAGCGATCCGCCGGGGCCGGACCGAGGAGCTGAAGACCGGCGCCCTGCGCTGGCTGGCCCAGGGCGGCATCCTCGCCGTGGTGGTGCTCACCGCCCGGCACAACCGCACGACGGACCTGGCCCGGCTCGCGGCGGGGCTGTGGGGCGAACCCAAGCTCGACGCGAAGGGCGAGCCGGTGCTCGACCGGTCGGGCAAGCCGCGGCGGGTGCCCGGCGCCTACCAGCGGATGCTGACCGACTCGGCGTTCTACGGGCGGCCCGAGGCGGTCTCCTGGTGGCAGCGCAAGGACGGCTCGTTCGGCCACTCGGTCCGCCCGGCCGAGGACGGCCACCGGCACCGGATCGGGTACGCGGGCATGGTCCGGGCCTCGGAGGTCACGCGCTCGCAGGCCAACGGCTACCACCCGCACATGAACTGCCTGGTGTTCCTCGGGGCCACGCTCGACGGCACCCCGGCCAAGGGCACGGTGACCGGCTACTTCGAGCCCACGGCCGAGGACCTGGAGGCGTGGGAGACCTGGCTGCGGAACTTCTGGACCGAGACGCTGCGGAAGATGGACCCGTCCTGGGCGCCCTCGAAGGAGTGCTTCGAGCGGGACTGCAAGTGCGAGGGCAAGGGCCACGGCGTCATGGTCAAGTTCATCCGGTCGCCCGACGACAAGGCGCTGATCGAGTACCTGACGAAGGTGCAGGACGGCAAGCCGCCGGCGGATTCGGTCCGGGCCGACCTGGACGCGGCGGGCGGGGCCGCGATGGAGACCGTCCGGGCCGACTCCAAGACCGGCCGGGGCCGCAAGTCCATGACGCCGTTCCAGATCCTCTACCGGCTGTGGGACCTGGAGGTTCAGGGCACCGACCCGCGCCAGGCGGAGGGCTACGGCAGGCCGGATCAGCTTCGGGCCTGGTGGGCGGAGTACGAGGAAGCGTTCGCCGGACGGCGTGCCATCGAGTGGACGCGTGGCCTGCGCGGGCACGTCCACCTCGTGGGCGACGACTCCGACGAGACCAACCTCCAGTTCGTCTACGAGGGTGCCGCCAAGGAACCGCTGACGGGCGGCGTCGTCATGACCGGCGACGCGTACGGCACGGTCGAGCGGACCGACGCGGAGAAGGAGATGGAGGCCGTCGTCGTCGGCGAGTTCTACGACTCGGTGGGCGACATGGTCGGCCAGCTCGGAGGCCGGGCCGACCACGTCCGGGTTGCCACCGCCGAGGAACTCGCCAACATCCAGGCGGCCATGCTCGAACGCCTCCAGAGCAAGGCCGAAAAGCGTCGGGCGGAGGTCCTGATGCTGCGGCTGCGCGGCGAGCTGGCCGACGCGCTCGCCGCCCTGCCGGACGACGCGCCGCCCGCCGCCGCCGAAGCTCTGCAGCAGGACTTCTTCCGCAAGCTCATCGCCGCGCAGAAGAAGCCCGCGGCTGCCGCGAACTGACCCCAGTTCGCACTACCTTGCTGCGGGTCGTTACTGCCCTGCAGAACGCTCGCCCGACCGTGCCCGGTCGCCCCGAAAACCTGTCGGGGCCGCCGGGCACGACGGCGTTACTGGGATCAGTAACCCACAACTCGCTGCCGCCACCTACCGCGCGGTTCGGGGTTCCCGGGGACGGGGAACCCCCTTTGTCCTCCACCCGCGTTTGATCTTGTACGGCTGCGCCGCTCGCTGCGCGATGACCTGTCGGTCACACCTCAGGCATTACGAACTGACCTCGGTCCGGCCGCACGCTCGTGCGCTCGTGAATGCAAGAGGTGTGACCGTGTGGATCTTGTCGCCGTGCACGTGTGCACGGGCACGTGTGCACGCGTTGGCGGGGCCGTCGGGTCGTGATGCAAGGGTGTGGCGGTTCGGGGGTTCGTGGGCCGTGCAAATGCTGCGGGCCGGAAGTGCCAGAGGTGCCCGTCGTCCTGGTCGTGCTCGTGGTCCTGGTGCTCGTCGGCGTACGTCATCTCGGAGACGTACGGCGGCGGTCGGTGACGTACTCGAGTACGGCGGCCGGGCTCGTCGACGGCGGCCGCGGATTCCGCCGGCGCCCCGCGTACCGTTCGGCGCCATGAAGCACGAGACTCCGAGGGACGGCGACGGCAACAAGCTGTGCGCCTGGTGCGGTGAGCAGATCCGGCAGTCCGGCGTGGGGCGGAGCCGGGACTACTGCCGCCGCAGCTGTAGGCAGCGGGCGTACGAGGCACGGAAGCAGCGCGAAGCGGTGATCGCCGCCGTGGCGGCGGCCGTCGCGCGCCGAGATTCGTCACGTGTCGAAACCCGCAGCCCCGACGTTCCGTCACGTGACGAAATGAACGCCGCAGTTCCGGGGCCGGTCCGGGAGCAAGCGGCCGATTCGGCGGGCGGTGACTTCCTGCTCGCGCCTCCCGCTGGGAGTCCCCAGGAGTCGCCCGTGTTGCCGGACGCGTGGCGGGCGCCGGCGCCCCGTCGGAGGCTGAGCCGGAACCGGGCGGGGATGCAGGCACAGGCCATGCCGTTGTGGCGGTCGGAAGGTGCGGACGGAGAGCCGGACGCTGAGCCACGACGAGACGGTCAGGGCTGACCAGCTATCCGGCGTCCGCCACATCGCGGCAGCAGCTGCCCCCCATCAGCCCAGGACGGACAGCAAGGTCGCCTCACGCGCCCGCATCTGTGACGGCGGGGGTACGGCGGCCAGCCCCGCTACCGGCCCGGCAGACGGCCGCTCAGCCCCGCCGGGCACCCCTCCCCTCCCCGCCAGCCCGATCTACGAGCACAACGACGAAAGCGCCAGTCGGCGGAGCAGGCGCGCGTAAACCCCGGCGGGATGCCGCTGCGTGGCCGCCTGAGCGGCTTTCAGGCGGCTAGCGGCCCAACCTCCCGCGCGAAGCGTTCCCGATGGCTCAGACGGCCGTCTGTGGCTTCTGGCGGCCCGGTCGGCGGCCGGGGCGGCGCGGGGCGGAGACAGGAGCGCGGACCCGGACGCGGGCCGGGCCGCGCGGCCCGGCAGGGCCGCCTTGATCCAGTAGAGAAATTTTGACCGCACGGCCTCTCGGACCCCTCCCCCGGCGGGCGGTCCGCGCCGCTCGGAACGGGACGCAAAACGGGACCGCCTCGCGCGCGCGCGCGTAGGGCCCCCCTCCCGGAAACCACCGCAAGACCGAAAACCGCAGGTCAAACCACTTGCGCCCCCGCAACCGGGCCGCAAGATCCTTGCGCCCCGGGATTGCGGCATCAGCCGGGCATAGCGGACATGATCCAATGATGGTGTTGCCATCGCGCCGCAAGGCGTGCCATCATCGATTCCGCGATGGGAAATCCATCGCGGCGAAGGGATTGCCATCGCCATGAGTGAAGGGCAGGCAGAGGACTTGGAAGCGACGGTCAACGAGACGATCAGACTCTTGATGACCCGCACCGGCAAGCGGCAGGTTGACGTGGCCGAGGTGATCGGGATCACCAGGGCTTCGCTGTCGCAGCGTCTCTTGGGCAAGTCGAACTGGAAGCTCAACGACCTCCCCAAGGTCGCCAACTACTTCGGTTTGACGGTCGCTGAGCTGCTCTCCGGCTACGCGGCCATCGCCCAGGCCGACCGGCTCCCGCCCGCCAAGGGCGCGGAGGGTCAGGCGCGGCTGTAGCTGTCAGACCCGCCAGATACGAAAGCGGGACGGCCCCCCGCGCGAACGGAAGGGCCGCCCCTCATCCACGAGCACCCTGGAAGGAACCCCGTGGACTACACCGCAGCATTCCGCAAGGTGGCGGAGCCCACCAAGTCGGCGTGGAAGGCGTCGGCCGACGCCACCGCCAACACCCTCGATGCGCTCGCCCCGGCGTTCGCCCCGTTCGCGGCCCGCTGGGACGCGGAGGCTGACCGCCGGATGGCGCTTCGGACCCCGGAGAACTTGAAGGCGCTGATCGACGCGCAGCGCGCTCACACGTCGGCGCGGTCGACGGCCGCGACCGCCGCGAGCCAGAGGAGGGCCGCACGGGCGGCCAGCAAGAACCCGTTCAACAGCGCCCGCCGCGCCGCGCGTACGGCGGACAAGGCCGCGACCGGTCACGCCAAGGTCGCCCGGTCCAAGCTCAAGGAGGCCAAGAAGAACTACCCGATGACGCTGCGGCAGCTCGCCGTTCGCGTGCACGCCGCGCACGTCGTCCCGGCCGGGGTCGCCTCCTACGTGATGAGCACGCCGGACGACTGGGCGATGTGGCCGGCGGGAACCTCGCTCGGGCTCATCGCGCTCAACGCGGGCGCGCTGTTCCTCGGTCGCCGCGAGGTGCGCGTGCAGCTCGACGACGACCTGTCGGCCGAGGAGCGCCGTCTGATGGAGCGGCTGGCCCCGACGTACTGGGTGCAGCACGCGGAGGAGCGCGGCCTGTCCGGCACGCTCACCGAGCACCCCGAGATCACGGCGGCCGGGATCGTCTGCGGCGTCCGGCTGGACGGCCGTTGGTCCGCGAAGGCCCTGGCCGCTCAGGCGGATCAGGTCCGCGCCCTGCTCGGCATGAAGACCGAGACCCGGATGCAGATCAGCCGTGGCAGCCACGGCGACCGCGCGCTGATCGTGATCCGGACCCGGTCCGCGTCGGACGGAGTCTCGATGATCTGGACGCCGGACCACGTCGGCATCGGCGTGGACGAGGTGACCGGAGAGTTCGTTGACCTGCCGCTCAAGGCCGGAACGCACATCCTGGCCGCCGGACGCACCGGCATGGGCAAGTCCGTGAGCTGGCGCCCGCTCGTGATGCGGGCCGTGATGGACGACGACTGGACGGCGATCGTCATCGACCCCAAGCGGCAGGAGGCGATCGGCTGGCAGCACTGCCTGCGGTGCGTCGGCCAGGAGACCGACCGCGAGGAGCGTCTCGCGCGCATCTACGGGATGGCCCAGGAGCTGACCCGCGAGATGCACCGCCGCCAGGGCATGGCCACCGGCTCCACCTGGGTGCCGGACGGGCGGCCGGAGAACCGCAACCTCCTGGTCGTCATCGACGAGGGCGCGGCCATCGTCCGGATGTCCAAGCAGAAGCAGTACGCCGACGTCCTCGACCTGTTCGAGGAGCTGTGGTCCGAGGCCCGCAGCGTGGGCTTCCAGTTCGTGTGGGCGACGCAGTTCCCGACCAAGGCCGTGGGCGTCCCGGCGGCCGTGAAGGAGAACATGAGCGCGTTCCTGTCCCTCACGGTCAACCCCGGCGAGGCGGAGCGCGCGATCTTCGGCGAGACCGCCCAGCAGGAAGGCTGGCTGCCCTCCAAGCTCGACGGCATCCCCGGCCGGGCGATGCTCCAGTACAAGAAGCGCACCCCCGACCCGCTGCGCCTGTGGCACGTCACGGACGGCATGATCGCCGGACTGCCCAAGGCCGAGCCGTGGCACAGCCCGGTGTCGACCCTCCCGGCGGTACCGGCGCCCGCCCCGGCCCCGGAGGTCGAGGCGGTGCGCCCGGCCCTGCGCCTGGTGAAGGACGGCGGTGACTTCCTGCTCGCCCCGCCCGCGGCTGAGGCGCCGGCCGTCCCCGACGACCTGACGGACAACCAGCGCGCCGTGCTCACGACGGTCCGGGACGGCGCGTCGACGAATGCCGAGATCGCCAAGGCCACCGGGCTTAACCCCGGCTCCGTCGCCCGCGCGGTCGACGCCCTGGTCAAGCGCGGGCTGCTCGCCAAGGACGGGACCGAGATCCGCATCGGGGGTGCCGCATGAGCACCGACCTCGCCCAGGCCGTGGCCGACGCCCGCGCGGCGGAGGACCAGGCCCAGCAGATCG
>NZ_JBFATS010000041.1:0-7650 GCF_040678435.1 Streptomyces sp. NPDC052682
CGGACATCGTCGGGCTCCTCGCCGCGGTCACGTACGTCGGCTGCTTCAGTTCATCGAGGGGCTGCGCCTCGCGACGAACTGCTCGACGTCTTTAGGAGTGTGTGGCGCTTTCAGGTCAACAGGGCCGACATCTCTCGTTTTAGCTGGGATGCGGCGTACGGTCGGCGCACCCCCGCGAAGGAGCACCCTTGTTGGCGGCACGGCCCGCCGGTTCCAGGGGGACGGGACGGCGGGCCGCGTGCTGCTCAGTGTCAGGTGCCCCCTCCCTTCTTGAGGAAGGCGGCGATCGTCAGCCCGATGACGAAGGCGCCCGCTCCTGTGCTTACGCCCGTCGCTGTCGCTGCATAGAAGCTCAGGTTGCCGACGGCACTGCCAAAGACGCCGGCCGCGAAGCCCACGTTGCCCGCGCCGAGTGCCATAGAAGTGATGAGCATCGCGCTCGACGGGCCGGGACTCGCCACGTCATTTTGTGTACTGTCCATTCCGGGTCCAGTTCTGTGCTCGCGGGATTGAGGCCCATTGGGGCCTGCCGGCGCGACCTTCCACAGCTCGCCGGTGGGCCCTTGTTGTTGTGCATCTTGACGCCGCGTTCACCGGAATTTCAAAGACGATCAGGGCTTCTGAGATGTATCTCTCACTGGCTGCAAATGGGGCATATCCGGCACTCCCTGACTGGGTGTCAAATCAGAGAAGGCTGGCCGACGGAAGTGGCAGCTCAGGGAGTTGGGTGACGCGCCAGCCAGCGGTTCCCGTTTAGGCAAGCGCTCCTTGACGGTTTGTCAGGGAAAGGGGAATCGGCAGTTCATGCCGCCACAAGGCCTCCTCCCGTCTAGCTTGCCCCGCACCCCGTGCAGTGGGCACCGGCGTACGGCCCTCGCCGCCGGACACGTCGATCTGCGCGCCGCAGTCGTGCCGCGCTCCAACGTCTGCCGCTGCGCCGCGATGACCAGGGCCCGCTCGACACGGTCCGTGGCGCAGGTCGCGTCCTTCCCGATCCCCGTCTCCTCGTCGTCGGTGATCCGCCGGCACAGGCCGGGCGCGCGCTCGACTCGGGGAGCAGCCACAGGGCGGCGCGCGGTGCGGTGCGGCGGCCGGTGTACCGCCTGCGGTGGGGGTCGCGCTGGCCGGCGAGCGCCAGCTGCACCTGGCGCTCGCCGGCCCTCGTGGGCGATGCGGGGACGCTGCCGCACGTCGGGCGGTCCACCTTGCGGGCAGCCGCATGGGGATCGGGGTGCGCTGGGCGGCGGCCGCGATGTCGTCGGCGCACTGGACGAGCGCGGCCTCGAAGGCGCGCATCGTGTCGAGGATGTGGAGGCGGACCGGGACGGGCCGGTCGCCGAGCTGGATCGGGTCACGCTCCAGGCTTCGGGGGTAGGCGGCCTGGGCGCGTTCGTACTCCAGCTGCTCGGCGTTGGCGGCGTCGAGGCGGGCGAGGTAGCCGCGGAGGCCGAGACCGACGGCGCCGTACTGGGCGGGCTGGCCGGGTGCTTCGTGGAGATCGGTCCAGTGGAGGGCGATGGTGCTGAGGTGGGTGGCGGTGGTCATCCTGCGCTCCGGTGTGCTGGTGGGGCGTAGGGTGATCTCCACTGGATGGGGGGCGTTCCTGGTCTTGGCGGACTGGGCGGGGCGCCCGCCCCTTAGCACCGACCGCACAGCCGCCCTGCGCACCAGCGTGCACTGGCAGGGCCTGCCCCACCCCGTCCAGGTGGTCCACCGCGCGGTCGAGCTGCCCGTGACCCACCTCGACTGGCGCGGTCTGCCGCCCGAGCGGCGTGCCGAACTCACCGAGCGACTGATCGCCGAGGACCTCGCGGCGGGCATGGAGCTGACCGCCGCGCCGCTCACCCGCATCACCCTGGCCGCCCTGCCGGGCGACGAGGTGCTGCTGCTGTGGTCGACGCACCACCTGATCCTCGACGGATGGAGCACCGCGCACCTGCTCACCGAGGTATGCGAGGCCTACGCGGCGCTCACCGGCGGCCCGAGCGCCGCGCCGCCCGTTCGGCGCCCCCCTTCACGGACTTCCTGCGGTGGCTGCGCGACCAGGACGCGGCCGAACGCTGGGCGGACACCCTCGACGGGTTCACCAAGCGCACCCCGCTGCCGTACGACCGCACACCCGCCGAGGCGCACCGCACACGCTCCGGCGAGGCCGTCCACCACCGGCGCGTCAGTGATCACTTCACGGACGCACTCACCCTGCGCAGGCCCGGCTTCGACCGGGTGAAGGTCATGGACCGCATCGGGCTAGCCGCCGCGTTGTTCATGGAGGACGAGCCGGAGCAGGGCGCCGCCGCAGCCCATCAGGCGCTGGACGAGGTCGCCCGCGTCGACTCCACCCTGGTTGCCTCCCGCCTAAAGACGCTGCTGGATGCCGCCCGGCCCTACCGGACCGCCGCGGTGCACGAGGTCCGCACCCGCGCGGCGGATCTCGCCGCTGCCCGGCCGACCACCGTCGCCGCCTGAGACCATCGAGCGCATGGGCAAGCACTCCCGACCCGGACCGCCGAACCAGCCGTCTAGCGTCGTCCCGCACGCCGACGACGGCGATCTGCTCGCGGCGTACCACAAGCGGCGCCGCCCGCCGCTGGACGTCTGGCGCCGGCACCGCCCCCTTCATGGTGGTGGCGGGCACCTCCGGTCGCACGGCCGCGCAGAGTGCGAATGCTGGCCTGATCCGACCGACATCACGGTGGTCTGGTCTCATGCCGGCATCCCCGCTTCACCCGATACGAGCGGGCGCCTGCGCCGGCGTATCGGCTGCTCGACGTAGCCCGTTCCCTCGCCGCGATCCATGGCGTCGTCACCGCCGGCACCGAGACGTCTCGCACGTGACACAGCGCCCCGACCACCGCGGCCGCGCTCGACTACGGCCTGTCCCAGCGCGCCCTGATCGCCGTCTCCGGCCGTATCAGCGACGTCGCGGAGCTGGTCACCCGCCGACTCACCGCACTCGCCCACAGCGGCCTCAGGTCCTCGCTGTGTCAGGGGCGGCGGGCGAGGACATGGTCGATGCGTGAGGCGTCGGCGACCCAGGCAGCGGCGGTCGGCGCTATGAAGCCGAGCACGTCTGCATGTCGTCCCGGTGTGCTTCGAGAAGCAGGTGCCAGGTTCCCTCGTGGTGGGCGATGCGGTTGCGGAACTCGTGCAGCTGCTTGACCGGGTCTTCCACCGTCTCAAGGGCACGGTTGGGGGCGTGCGGGAAGGCGCCTGCGAGGCCGGGCCACAGCTTGGTCTTGTACTGGCGGGCCAGCAGGGAGCGCCAGAAGCCGAAGCTCAGCTCCGCGATGACCCTCTCGCGCGGGATGGTCACACCACCGCCGCGGCCGGCGCGCTCCTGGGCCCGGGCGATGTTGCCGCGGACTTTGCCGCTGAGTGAGTGGGACCTGTCTGTCGTCGTACCACTCGGTGGTGCGGCCGCAGCGCCTCGCCCGCCTCGGACAGCTGGGCCTTGGCTCCACCCGGGGGGCGCGCGTGATTCGAAACGGCTAGATTCGGCGTCGCCAATCACGAGTTCCTGGGGGACGCCATGACAGATGAACCGCGCCAACACTCCGAGCCAGGGCCCCTGTTGAACTTTGGCTGCCTGATGTTGCTGGTGGTCTTCGGCGGCTTGGCGACGATGCTGTACGGCCTGGGAGTGTTGTTCTTCGGCGACACCCCGGCCTCGTCCGCCGTCACCGTCCTCCTCGCGGGCCTCGCCGCCTCGGTCCTGGGCGTCGCCGTCATCAAGCGGTTCCCCAATGCCGTGGAGATGAAGGGATACGCCCCGTCGGCACGCGTCACCCGCCTGGCGGCCGAGCGTTCGCTGGGCGATCACGTCTTGACCCGCAAGAACACCAGCCCGCTGGAGATCGTGGCCGGCACGGTGACCATCGGCACTGTGATCGTGGGAGCCCTGTGGGGCGTGAACTGGGTTCTCAGCCAGACCGGGACCTACATCCCCGGCCTCCAGAAGCTGGTGACCACCGTGGTGCTGTGTCTGCTCGCGGCGCTCGTCCTGGTGATCATTGCGCTTCCGGTCCTGTTGTGGAGAATGCCTAAGGGATTCGTTCGCACGCATCTGTACGCGGGCGGGCTCGTGTACACCTCCTACGGCCGCCCTCGCGCCGTGACCTGGGACGACGTCGACCGCCTTGTGCTCTCACGACAGACCCGCGGAGCCAACCTCTTCGGCGGCAAGGTGCTCGCCTACCACGTGATCACCCGTGACGGGCACCGCCTGCGGATCGACGCCCATCCACACCTGGAATCCGACCCCCTGGGCGAGCACCTACTCAACGCCGTACGACTGTGCCGGCGCCCGGTACTCGAGGGCGGCCCGGCGGCGGGCGACCCCGGGCACCGGCGGATCTAGGACCTGTTGTGAAAGTGCTGGTCACAGCCACTCGTTGATGGCTGCGACCAGCACGGTCGCTTCGGGGCGCCCCGTGGCGGACGTCGTCGCGCGGTCTGCTGCGGCCGTGGATGCGGAGATCCGCGCCTTGCTGCAGGAGACGGGCGGCTAGCTGTGGGGGCCGACGCGGGAGCGGTACGAGCGGCTGCAGGATGAGTGGGTGGCCGCAGTGCGCGAGGAGATGGCGACCGCTGCGCAGAGTGACCGACGAAGCCCCGGCCACTTGCCCTGGCCGGGACTTCGCTCAGTGTTGACTCACGCGCGCTCCCAGCTGCTGTCGCCGTGCCGCTGGACGAGGTACACGTCGGGCCAAGCCTCGCTGCTGTCGTCAACGATCGCTTCGGCTCGGGAACGGGAGACCTGTCCCAAGGGCTCGATGTCCTCGTGCGACTCGGAAGCGATGCCGTACTCGGTGTGGGTGCTCGTGATCACTCCTCTTCTTGCAGAACGCGGCCGATGGTGGTCCGGGCGATGCCGGTTCGGGAAGCGACAAGCACGTTCCGGGGCTGCTCACATTCGCCGGGCCGGATAGAGGGCGTCCATCTCGCCGAGCTCGTACTGGTATTTGCTCTCAACGCAGAATCGAGGAAGCAGCGCAGCCGTACACCGGGCTCGTCGGGCTCCCGAGTCGTACGGTCCACGAAACGCAACGCGCATCGCGTGGCGAGCAGCTCCGGGATGGCGAAGGCGGTCTCGTCATCGGCGGCCGCGACCTCCACCACGGCCAGGCCCGGCGCTACCACATGCGCTTCGTTGTCATGCCTGGCACCACGCGCCGACGTCCGACGAGGTTTTCCTGCAGCCACGTTTTCACCCGACCGGATACGCCGCCGGGGCGCGGCTAGACGCGCGTGCTGACGTAGCGAACGCCCGGGCCCCACCGCTCCATCACCGGGGCCATGCACCACTGGCACAGCGGGGAGCCGCCGCTGCCGTACTTGTGGGTCTTGCGCTGGCATACGGCGCACAGGCCGATCCGGTCACCGGGGCAGACCAGCGCGGACGGGTCGGGCTCGGTGATCGGGGGCGGGACTGTGGTCATTGCGGTCCTGTTCCGGGCGACGTGTGCCAGTCACCTCGCCCGCAGAATATCGGTCCGGCTGGCACTGCTGTTCGAGCCGCGCCCCGATACTGGCGCCGCCTCCTCTCCGTGTTGCGGACTGGCGCCGCCGCGCCCGGCCGCCGATCAGCTCATGGCGAGGTGCGGCTTCGCCGAAGAGCGGCCGCCGAACCCGGCCGGGTGGGCCAGCACGGCTTGGAGACCGTGATGGCGGTCGCTTAGAGCTCGTAACACGATCTTGAGGGCCCGGGCAGGCAAGCTGTGGCCAACGCTATCGCCCCGGCTTTGGGCGGAAGCGATACATCCGGGAAGGAGTGAGCTGGTCAGTCGGCCAGGCCGAAGTCCTTGCCGTAGCAGATCTCGACGTACAGGCCCGTGCAGTATGCCGGGATCTCCCTGTAGCCGTGGCGGACGTACAGCGAGCGGGCCTCGACCAGATCGAGGCGGGTGTTGAGGACCATCTGCGAGGCGCCGAGCAGGCGTGCCTCGCTCTCCAGCAGCTGCAGCAGGAGGTCGGCGCCCTTCTTGCCTCGGAAAGCGGGACGCAGGTAGACGCGGGTGAGCTCGGCGCGCTCGGAATCCAGCATCAGCAGCCCGCCGCAGGCGGCGGCCTCGCCATCGAAACGGCCCACGACGAACTGGCCCGTGGGCGGCGTGAGCAGTTCCGCGCCGTCGTTGGCCAGGCCCTGGTCGATCTCCTCACAGGTCGCGGGTCGCTTCCAGTAGCGGCTGGCGACCTCGTCGTAGTAGTCGCGGCGCAGGCTGGTCGCGTCCGCTGTGTTGAAGGCTTCGGGGGCTAGATGCCAAGTCATGCGAGTTCTATAGCCGGGGTGCGCTCCCTTCACCAAGCGTTTTTGGGAGCAGGAACTCGTAAGACGATCACGACCGGGTCTTCTTCAGGCGTCTCCAGCAGATGAGGCCGCAGGCCAGGGAGACGAGGGCGTCGTGCAGGTCGAGGCGTCGTTCCCAGCGGACGGCCAGACGCTTGAACTGGTGCAGGAGCGAGAAGGTCTGCTCGACGACGTAGCGGAGTTTGCCCAGGCCCTGATGTTGGGGGCGCCCTTGCGGGAGATCACCGGCAGGATTCGGCGTCTGCGCAGCGCGCGCCGGTTGGAGTTGCTGTTGTACCCCTTGTCGCCGAGCAGGGCCTCGGGCCGTCGGCGTGGGCGGCCGGGCCTGCCGGCCACCGGCGGGATGCTGTCGACGAGAGTCAGGGTCTGTGTGACGTCGTTGACGTTGGCCGCGGTGGTGATGACCTTGAACGGAGTGCCGTTGCCGTCGCAGATCAGGTAGTGCTTGCTGCCCGTTTTCCCGCGGTCGACCGGCGACGGACCGGTTCCGGCGCCCCCTTTTTCGCGCGGATGTGGGAGGCATCCACGCAAGCCCGTGACCAGTCCAACTCGCCTTCCGCATGCAGCTTCCTGAGCAGGAGGCGGTGCAACTGGTCGAAGACGCCCGCCTTGTGCCACCGGCCCAGTCGGCGCCAGCAAGTCAGTCCGGATCCGAACCCCAGTTCCATCGGCAGCAGTTGCCAGCTGATGTCGTTGTAGAGCACGTACAAGATGCCCTGCAGGCAGAGCCGGTCCGGCACCGGCTTCGGGCCGGGCGCCTTCTCCGGCCACGACGGCAGCAGCGGCTCGATCAGCGCCCATAACTCGTCGTCCACATATCCACGGCCAAGTACTCACACCCCCCGAACGGCCGAATCGTCACACCGGTCACGTCCGATCCAGCACACCTCAACAAGATCGCGTTACGAGCTCTTAGACGGCGTTTCTGATGGCTCTGTCAGAGGTGCCGCGTAGATTCCGGTCATGCCCGAACCTTTGACTGAAGATCTCAGACAGTTGTTGAACGACTTGCCGCCTGGCCGGCTGCTGGGGCCGTGTGTTGCTCCGCATCCGGTGGTGTGGGTGAGCGATGGACCGGTCATGGATGCGGCCGACTGGTGGAAGCGTCTGTACACACGGCGTTGTGAGACCGGCCTGTACCCGTTGCTGCTTGAGTACCCCGATGACTCATTCGAGCCGGTGGGCGGTGACTACGGGGCTGACGTCGATGCCGCCTCGTACTTGCGGAGCCAGTGGACGGACGATTCGTGGTTGCCTTTCAAGGAGTGGCCCGGTCTCGCGAGGCCTGCGGCGGCGACGACTGACGTTGACGTGTGCGCGGGCGAACTGGCGTCCGCTGTCGC
>NZ_JBFATS010000042.1:0-5803 GCF_040678435.1 Streptomyces sp. NPDC052682
CACGGCATTCCCCCCGGCAGGCGCCCAACGCCCGGCCGGGGGGGGCGCCCGCCCACCCCCGGCGGCCACCCCCCCCCCCCGGGCCGCGCTCGCTCGTCGCGCCGCACCGCCCCGCTGGGAGGGGCGTGCGACGTCGCGTCACTCGATCAGGGGTGCGGTGCGCGGTGCCGTCGCGCTGCGGGGGCCGGCGACGACGGTGGCCCGGGCGGCCGGTGCCGTCGCAAGCCAGCGGTGGGCTGCCTCCAGGGCGTGTCCGACGTCGCGCGTGCCGGTGGACACGCACAGCGTGTACGCCAGGTCGCGGGCCCGGGCGCTGGCCACCGAGCCGGGCGCGCCCTCGGCGGCCGACAGGGACTCGTACTCGTCGACCAGCCGGCGCAGCACGGTGGGATGGGGCCTCAGCATGTGTCTCAGTCTCTCCTCGTACGGTCGGGCGGGTCAGGCCGTCGTGCGGCCGCCGGAGCCCCGGGTGCCCGTCCGCTGCCCCATCACCTCGTCGCGCACCCGGGCGCAGCTGCGGCTGATCAGGCGGGAGACGTGCATCTGGGAGATGCCCAGCCGGTCGGCGATACGGCTCTGTGTCATGTCCTCGAAGAAGCGCATGTAGAGGATGGCCCGCTCGCGTTCCGGCAGGCGGCGCAGGCCTTCCTTGGCGGACTCGCGGTCGACCACCACGTCGAAGGAGGAGTCCGACGCGCCGAGGGTGTCCGCGAGGCTGTACCCGTCGTCGTCGGTGGACAGTTCGGCGTCCAGCGACAGGGTGCTGAAGCTGTCCAGGGCCTCCAGCCCGGCGCTGACTTCCTCCTCGGTCAGCCCGGTGTGGGCGGCGATGTCGGCGACGGAAGGTTCCGGGCTGCCCGGGTTCTGGGTCAGCTCGCGGCGGGCCACCCGTACCTTGTTGCGCAGTTCCTGCACCCGGCGGGGCACGCGCAGGGCCCACATACGGTCGCGGAAGTGCCGCTTGACCTCGCCGGTGATGGTCGGCACGGCGTAGCTCTCGAAGGCTCCCCGGCTGGGGTCGAACCGGTCGATCGCCTTCACCAGCCCCAGGGCGGCCACCTGCCGCAGGTCCTCGAGCGACTCGCCGCGATCACGGAAGCGGCCGGCGATGCGGTGGGCCATGGGCAGCCACAGCGTGACGAGTTCGTCGCGGACGGCGTCCCGCTCCGGCCCGTCCTCCAGCTCGGCCAGCCGGGCGAAGAGCTCGGCGGTGTCGGGTGCGTCGTCGTGCCGCCGCCGGGCGGAGCCGGTCTGGCCGTTCTTCGTGTCGGGCGTGCCGGGACGGTTGGTCGGCGTATCGATCAGCATGCGGATTCGCTCCCGAACGGTCGTTTCAGGGACTTACCGCGGGATAGGCGCTGTTCCGGATCACCTGGAGGGCCCGGAGCAGCCATACCGCTCCCGCTAGGCGCGCCTCCGGTCCGAAGCACGAAACTGCGTCTGCCCCCGCCCCGGTGGAGCAAACTCCGCTTCGCCACACATTCTTCTCGACTCAGCCAACTCTCGCTCTTCGGCCTGGTCAGGACAGGGGTACGACGGCGGTGATGCACTTGCCGCCGGTGGGCAGGTCGGACACGCGCACGTCCCGCGCGAGCCGGCACACGATGGGCCAGCCGTGGCCGCCGTGCCGCCACCGCCCCTGGCCGTCGGTGCGCGGTACGGTCACCGGCACATCGTCGCTGCGGTCGCTGACCGAGACACGGACGCCGGGGCCGTCCACGTCGACCCGGAAGTCGGTCACCCCGCCGCCGTGCAGGATGGCGTTGGTGGTCAGCTCCGAGGCGACGAGCAGGGCGTCGGACAGGGCATCGGCGTCACACGGGGTGTGGGTGGCGCGGCACCGTTCGGCGACGGCGCGTTCCACGGCCTGGCGTGCCTCGGCGGGTTTGCACGGTCGGGCCGGCCGCCCGGCCCCGCCCGCCCCGGGCGGTTCGAACACGGATTCCCTCATGCGCTCCTCGCACATCCTTCAGCTCCCTGGTCGTGACGAACGGAGACCGGTGCGGACGACGAGCCGTCTCCCCGCTCCGTGCGGACGCTGGTCGGTGAGGACGCGGCCGGTCCGCGCCTGCCCGTGGCCGAACCGCCCCACCCCGGGCCGGCCGCGTGCGGGCGGACGGGCCCGCGCGACGCGGTGCTGTTCCCGGCCCGGCCGCGGCGGTCGTGGCGCCTGTCGCGCGAGCGCGGCGGGTCCTCACTGTTCGGCTGACCTCTCCCGGTACCGGCAAACCTCCGTGCCGTGCGCAATCACGGGCGATGACGGGCCGTGACCGGGGTACGCGAACGTCATGACGGATGTGGTGGACTCGGACGAACTGCTGCGGCGCATCCAGCGGGCGAGGGCCTGCGCGGTGCAGGAGGAACAGACCTGGCGACGACGGACCGACGAGCTGAGCGGCTCCGACCCGGAGGAAGCGCGCACCGCCGAGGTGCGGACCCTGGCCTACGAGGCCGTGCTCACGGTGCTGGACGAGATCCTGACCCCGGGCAAACACACGGGTCAGGGCTGACGGCCGACCCACGGCGGTAGTCCTCCAGCGCTTTTCCAACCCGGGGCCCGGGCGTGCCCGACTGTCAGCCCCCCTCGGGCGCTCCGGTACTGCTTGCCGCTGCGCGATCCCGCCCGGGCCGCGCCCGGTCTGCCGCGGGCACCGCGGGGCGAGGTGCCCTCGCCCGACGGGCGGGCAGGGAGCGGGCGTCGCCGCCCCGGACACGTGCTGTACCGCGGCACGGGCGCGGTGAGCCTCTCGCCCGGCAGGACGGCCGGGATCGGCCTGGCCGACTGCGCACCGGGCGGGCGGGCACGCACCTGCCGGACCCGACCGATCCGGAGCTGGAGACGGCGCGGGGCGTCACCCGGAGCGCGCGGGACGCCGCAGGAACGCGGCGGAACCGCAGGCACCGAAGTGAAACGGGTCACGTGACCCGGTTTCCGGTTGCGCGAACCCCCCGCCGGTGGTTTACGGTTCATCCATACGTGGCGACGGACTGGATCCCCCCTCCTCCGTGCGCCACCTCTTACGGCCCTGGCTGGTTTCCCCCGTCCAGCCAGGGCTTCTTCATGCCCGCGGACCCGGGGCCGGATCGTGCGGTCCGCCGAGGTGCCCGAGGAAGCGGCAGCCGCTGAAATGGGCAGAGGGAAAGCACCGGATTCGCACACCCGGCGAGGAGTCCCGCCCCATGACCAAAGCGATCAAACTCCTGACCGCCCTCCCTCCGCCCCAGCGACAGCGTCTGATGGAGCTCGCCCGGGAGGTGTCCTTCCCGGAGGACACCCGCATCTTCGAGGCGGGAGGCGTGGCCGACCGCTTCTGGGTCATCCGCTCCGGCGCCGTCTCGCTCGACCAGCGGCTCAACTCCCTGCAGCGGGTGACGGTCGCGGGCCTAGGCGCGGGCGACCTGCTCGGCTGGTCCTGGCTGTTCCCGCCGTACCGGTGGGACTTCGGCGCCGAGGCCTTCAGTCCCGTACGGGCCTACGAGTTCGACGCGGCTGCGGTGCGCGCACTGTGCGAGGAGGATCCGGCGCTCGGGCTGGTGCTGGTGCGCTGTGTCGCCGAGATCCTCGCGCACCGGCTGGAGATGACCCGGGGCAAGCTGATGGAGCAGTACACGATGAACCGGCGCGGCGCGCTGTAGGGAACCGGCGTCGCGCCTGTGCCACCCGGCCGTTCAGCCGCGGCACCAGCCCGGCGCCGGCGACCTCAGGTGCCGGCGATGAGGGTGACGCCCAGGACGATCATGGTGGCGGCGACCAGGGCGTCGAGGACGCGCCAGGCGGTGGGGGTGGCCAGGTGGCGGCTCAGCAGGCGGGCGCCGAAGCCGAGTGCGGTGAACCAGCTGAGACTGGCCAGGACGGCGCCCAGCGCGAAGGTCCAGCGCAGCGGGCCGTGGCCGGCGGCGACCGAGCCGAGCAGGAAGACGGTGTCGAGGTAGACGTGCGGGTTGAGCCAGGTCATCGCCAGGCAGGTCAGGACGGCCCGGCGGCGTGAGCCCGCCGCCTCCCCCTCGGCCCGCAGCGCGGCGCCCGGGCGGAACACCCGGCGGGCGGCCAGGGCGCCGTAGCCCAGCAGGAACGCGCCGCCGATCCAGCCGACCGCCGTCAGGGCGCCCGGCCACGCCACCACCACCGCGCCGACCCCGCCGACACCCAGGGCGATGAGGACGGCGTCGGACAGGGCGCAGATGCCCACCACGGCGAGGACGGCGTCGCGGCGGATGCCCTGGCGCAGGACGAAGGCGTTCTGCGCGCCGATGGCGACGATGAGGGACAGGCCGGTGCCGAATCCGGCGGCAGCGGCGGTCAGAGCGCTGGTCATGCATCGACGGTAGGAAGCGGCCCACGTGGAGTACAGCTAAAGATTCTTACGTAACATTAGCTCGCATGATGGCTGATCTGCCCCTGGACCAGGTACGGACCCTTCTCGCGGTGGTGGACGAGGGCACCTTCGACGCGGCCGCGGCCGCCCTGCACGTGACGCCCTCGGCGGTCAGTCAGCGGGTGAAGGCGCTGGAGCAGCGCACCGGGCGGGTCCTGCTGCTGCGGACGAAGCCGGTCCGGCCCACCGAGTCGGGCGAGGTGCTGGTGCGGTTCGCCCGCCAGATGGCCCGGCTGGAGCGGGACGCCTTCGCCGAGCTGGGGCTGAGCGGTGCCGGGGAGCCGACGCGGGTGTCGGTGGCGGTGAACGCGGACTCGCTGGCGACCTGGTTCCTCGGCGCCCTGCGCCGGGTGCCCGAGGAGCTGCGGCTCTGTTTCGAGCTGCACCGTGAGGACGAGGACCACACGGCGGCGCTGCTGCGGGAGGGCCGGGTGATGGCCGCGGTGACCTCCTCCCCTGATCCGGTGCCGGGCTGTTCCGTGCGGGCGCTGGGGCACATGCGGTACCTCCCCGTCGCGCACCCGGACTTCGCCGGCCGGTACCTGGACGGAAAGCCCCTGCGGGACGCGCTTCCCGAGGCGCCGGTGGTGGTCTTCGACCGGCGGGACGACTTCCAGGACGGCTTCGTCCGCCGGCTGACGCGCGGACGCGCCGAGGCGAGCGCGCGGCGCCACTACGTGCCGACGTCGGTGGGCTTCGTCGAGGCCGTCGCCGCCGGGATGGGCTGGGGCCTGGTGCCCGAGGTGCAGGCGGAGCCCCTGCTGCGCGCCGGCCGGCTGGTGGACTTCGCCCCCGGCCGGGCGGTCGACGCCCCGCTGTACTGGCAGCAGTGGAAGCTGGACTCGCCGGCCCTGGCCGAGGTGGCCGGCGCGGTGACGGCCACGGCGGCCGAGGCGCTGCGCTGACAGCCGGGCGTCGCATTCCGGCCGTTCTCCGCGCAGCGTGTGCGATCAGTGACCGAATCCCGCGGTCGGCTGTTTCACCCCGTATCGCCCGGTGACCCGAAACGGAGCAAGACATCCGAATGGGACGTTTCTACTGGAACGCAGGTGACTTCGATGGACAACTGGCGCAACCACGCCGCCTGCCGGCACGAGGACCCCGACCTGTTCTTCCCGATCGGCACCTCCGGACCGGCCCTGCTGCAGGCCGAGCAGGCCAAGGCGGTGTGCCGACGCTGCCCCGTGCGGGACGACTGCCTCCAGTGGGCGCTCGACACGGGCCAGACCATCGGAGTATGGGGTGGCACGAACGAGACGGAACGGCGTGCGCTCAAGCGCCGCGCGGCTTCCCGCCGGGGCGCCGGCTAGCCGGCGGCGGGACCGTACGGCGGCATGCGGGCGGGGGCCCCACCCCCCGGGCGGGGGGCCCGCCCCCCCTGGGCACCGCCCCGGGGTGGGTGCGGGCGCGGGGGCGGCGTGGGCCCC
>NZ_JBFATS010000043.1:0-5433 GCF_040678435.1 Streptomyces sp. NPDC052682
CGGGCGCCGGAGCCGGGGCGGCCGGGGCGGGCGCGGCGGCCGGAGCGGCACCGGGGGCGCCGATGACGGCGAGCTTGGCGCCGACCTCGGCGGTCTCGTCCTCGCCGACCACGATCTCCAGCAGCACACCGGAGGCCGGGGCGGGGATCTCGGTGTCGACCTTGTCGGTGGAGACCTCCAGCAGCGGCTCGTCGGCCTCGACGGTGTCACCGACCGACTTCAGCCAGCGGGTGACGGTGCCCTCGGTGACGGACTCGCCGAGCGCGGGCAGGACCACGTCCGTGCCCTCGGCGGAGCCGCCGCCGGAGGCGGCCTCGGCGGTGGGCGCCGGAGCCGGGGCGCTCTGCTCGGTGGACGGCTGGGCGGCCGGGGCGGGCTCGGGAGCCGGCGGGGCGACCTCCTCGGCGGCCGGGGCCTGCTCGGCGGCCGGAGCCGGGGCGGCGGCGGGGGCGCCGCTGCCGTCGTCGATCACGGCCAGCTCGGCGCCGACCTCGACCGTCTCGTCCTCGGCGACCTTGATGGAGGCCAGCACACCGGAGGCCGGGGCGGGGATCTCGGTGTCGACCTTGTCGGTGGAGACCTCGAGCAGCGGCTCGTCGGCCTCGACGCGCTCACCCTCGGCCTTCAGCCAGCGGGTGACAGTGCCCTCGGTGACGCTCTCGCCGAGCGCCGGAAGGGTTACGGAAACCGCCATGGTTTCGGTTGCTCCTTACAAGTGCGGAAGTCTGTGTCGTCGCGTTCGTGACCGAGGGTCAGTCGTGCGCGTGGAGGGGCTTGCCCGCGAGGGCCAGGTGGGCCTCGCCCAGCGCCTCGTTCTGCGTCGGGTGGGCGTGGATGAGCTGGGCGACCTCGGCCGGCAGCGCCTCCCAGTTGTAGATCAGCTGGGCCTCGCCGACCTGCTCGCCGATGCGGTCGCCGACCATGTGGACGCCGACCACGGCACCGTCCTTGACCTGGACGAGCTTGATCTCGCCCGCGGTCTTCAGGATCTTGCTCCTGCCGTTGCCCGCCAGGTTGTACTTCAGAGCGACGACCTTGTCCGCGCCGTAGATCTCCTTGGCCTTGGCCTCGGTGAGGCCGACGGAGGCGACCTCCGGGTGGCTGTACGTCACCCGCGGGACACCGTCGTAGTCGATCGGGACGACCTTCAGACCGGCCAGCCGCTCCGCCACCAGGATGCCCTCGGCGAAGCCGACGTGCGCGAGCTGGAGGGTCGGGACCAGGTCACCGACGGCGGAGATGGTCGGGACGTTGGTCCGCATGTACTCGTCGACGAGGACGTAGCCGCGGTCCATGGCGACCCCGGCCTCCTCGTAGCCCAGGCCCTGCGAGACCGGGCCGCGGCCGACGGCGACGAGGAGGAGCTCCGCCTCGAACTCCTTGCCGTCGGCGAGGGTGACCTTGACACCGTCCTGGGTGTACTCGGCCTTCTGGAAGAAGGTGCCCAGGTTGAACTTGATGCCGCGCTTGCGGAAGGCGCGCTCCAGCAGCTTCGAGGAGTTCTCGTCCTCGGCCGGGACGAGGTGCTTCAGGCCCTCGATGATCGTGACGTCGGTGCCGAAGGACTTCCACGCGGAGGCGAACTCGGAGCCGATGACACCGCCGCCCAGGATGATCGCGGACTTCGGCACGCGGTCCAGGACGAGGGCGTGGTCCGAGGAGATGATCCGGTTGCCGTCGATCTCCAGACCCGGCAGCGACTTCGGCACGGAGCCGGTCGCCAGCAGGATGTGGCGGCCCTGGATGCGCTGGCCGTTCACGTCGACGGAGGTGGGGGAGGACAGCCGCCCCTCACCCTCGATGTAGGTCACCTTGCGCGAGGCGACCAGGCCCTGCAGGCCCTTGTACAGGCCGGCGACCACGTCGTCCTTGTACTTGTGGACGGCGGGCATGTCGATGCCCTCGAAGCTGGCCTTGACGCCGAACTGCTCGCTCTCGCGCGCCTGGTCGGCGATCTCGCCGGCGTGCAGCAGCGCCTTGGTGGGGATGCACCCCCGGTGCAGGCAGGTACCGCCGACCTTGTCCTTCTCGATCAGGGCGACGTCCAGGCCCAGCTGCGCCCCGCGCAGGGCCGCGGCGTAACCACCGCTACCACCGCCGAGGATCACTAGGTCGAAAACGGTGCTGGCGTCGTTCGCCACGTCACGTCCTCCATGCATGTGCGCCACGCCGGTCTCCAGTGACCGGTCGGCGGCTGGTGTCCGGCCGCTCGTTCTTCGGCCCTTCGGTGGGGCCCTGTCCTGCCGAGCCCCATCTTCGCACTTGTCAGCACAGGAAGAGACGCGGGGCCCGAGTGTGAGACACAGCACCTTTCGACCGGTGCCAGGGGTCTCGCCCGGGGGCGCGGGGCACTGCGCGACCAGCCCCCACGCCCCCGCGGCCGCCGTCCTGCCGGACGGGGCCGTGCTGTCAGGCGACCATCAGCCCAGGTCGCCCGCGGCGGTCAGCTCGGCCAGCCGCACGAGTGTCCGCACCGCCGTCCCCGTACCGCCCTTCGGCGTGTACCCGAAGGGACCGCCCTCGTTGAACGCCGGCCCGGCGATGTCCAGGTGCGCCCAGGTGATGCCCTCGCCCACGAACTCCCGCAGGAACAGCCCGGCGACCAGTCCGCCGCCCATCCGCTCGCCCATGTTGGCGATGTCGGCGACGGGCGAGTCCATCCCTTTGCGCAGGTGCTCCGGCAGCGGCATCGGCCAGGCCGGCTCGCCGACCTCCTCGGCGGCCTCGTACACCGCCGTGCGGAACGCGTCGTCGTTGGCCATGATCCCGAACGTCCGGTTGCCCAGCGCGAGCATCATCGCGCCGGTCAGCGTCGCCACGTCCACGATCGCGTCCGGCTTGTCCTGCGAGGCCGCCCACAGCGCGTCGGCCAGCACCAGCCGGCCCTCGGCGTCGGTGTTGAGCACCTCCACCGTCTTGCCGCTGTACATGCGCAGCACGTCACCGGGCCGGACGGCGGAGCCCGACGGCATGTTCTCGGCGAGCGCCAGCCAGCCGGTGACGTTGACCTCCAGGCCGAGACGCGCGGCGGCGACCACGGCGGCGAAGACCGCCGCCGCGCCGCTCATGTCGCACTTCATCGTCTCGTTGTGCCCGGCCGGCTTCAGCGAGATGCCGCCCGAGTCGTAGGTGATGCCCTTGCCGACGAAGGCCAGGTGCTTCTTGGCCTTGGAGGAGGTGTACGACAGCTTCACCAGGCGCGGCGCGGACGCCGAGCCGGAGCCGACGCCGAGGATGCCGCCGTAGCCGCCCTTGGTGAGGGCCTTCTCGTCGAGCACCTGCACCTTGATGCCGTGCTCCTTGGCCGCGGCCTGCGCGATCGCGGCGAAGGCCTCCGGGTTGAGGTCGTTCGGCGGGGTGTTGACCAGGTCGCGGGCGCGGTTGAGCTCCTCGGCGACGGCGGTGGCGCGCTCGACGGCCGCCTTGTACGCCTTGTCGCGGGGCTTGCCGCCGAGCAGCGCGGCCTCGGCGAGCGGCGCCTTGCCGTTCTTGGCCTTCGGGTCCTTGGCGCTCTGCTTGTAGGCGTCGAAGGAGTACGCGCCGAGCAGCACGCCCTCGGCGATCGCGCCCGCGTCGGCGGCGTCGGTGACCGGCAGGGCGAAGGCGGCCTTCTTGGTCCCGGCGAGCGTCCGGGCGGCCACACCGGCGGCCTTGCGCAGGGCCTCGCCGTCGAAGGAGGCGTCCTTCTCGGGCAGGGCGCCCAGGCCCACCGCCACCACGAGCGGGGCCTTGAAACCGGACGGCGCCGGCAGCTTCGTCACCTCCCCCTCGGCACCGGAGGCGCCGAGGGTCTCCAGGACGCCGGCCAGCCTGCCGTCGTACGCCTTGTCCACGGCTTCGGCGCCCGGTGCGACGACCGGTCCCTTGTCGCCCTTGGCGACACCGATCACGAGCGCGTCGGCCCGCAGGCCGGGCGCCGCGGCGGTGCTGAGAGTGAGAGCAGTCACGGTGGTGAATTCTCGCTTCCGATGTGAAGTTGCGGTGGTCGAACGGTGTGGGTCGACCGGGCCCGACAGTCGACCCTAGACCCTTCGGACAAGCACCCGAGGGCGTGGTCCCGGCGGGGCCTTCCCCGGTGCGGCGAACACTCGGGACGAGCCTACGCGCACCGTCCCCCAGGAACTCGCGGGCCGGAGAGGCGTACGAGCCCACGCCCGGGACCGTCGCCGGCCGGCCCCTCGAACTGCGCGACCCCCGGTAAGCGGCCGTCGCCACGGACGGGGCCGGCCGGTGAGCGCAGGCGCCTGGCCGACGCCGGGCCCCGCCCGGACACCCTGCCCGCCATCCCCGGGCAGCACACCCCCGTCCGGGCCCGGCCCCTGGCCGGCACGGCACGCCGGGGGCGCGACGGTGCACTGCTCGGTGCCGGGTCGGGGATCATCCGTGGAAACGCTGCCGCACACCCTGGAGCCCACCCGGTGAGACGCCCCCTGCTGCCGGCCGCCCTGCTCGCCCTGCTGCTCGCCGCCTGCACCCCGAACCCCGACGACAAGCCGGGCGGCTCCCGCTGGCAGCCGCGCCCCGGCACCGCCTGGCAGTGGCAGCTCAGCGGCCGGCTCGACACCTCCGTCGACGTGCCGGTCTACGACATCGACGGCTTCGACCACTCCGAGGCCACGGTCGCCGCCCTGCACCGCGCGGGCCGCAAGGTCATCTGCTACCTGTCGGCCGGCGCCTGGGAGAACTGGCGCCCGGACGCGAAGAAGTTCCCCCCGTCGGTCCTCGGCCGCGGCAACGGCTGGGAGGGCGAGCGCTGGCTCGACATCCGCCGCACCGACGTCCTGGAGCCGCTCATGGCGGCCCGGCTCGACCTGTGCCGCGCCAAGGGCTTCGACGCGGTCGAGCCGGACAACATGGACGGCTACCGCAACCCCACCGGCTTCCCCCTCACCGCCCGCGACCAGCTCCGCTACAACCGGCTGATCGCCGAGCTGGCCCACGACCGCGGCCTCGCCGTGGGCCTGAAGAACGACCTGGACCAGATCCCGCAGCTGGTCGGCGACTTCGACTTCGCGGTCAACGAGCAGTGCGCCCAGTACGACGAGTGCGCGGCTCTGAAGCCCTTCATCGACGCGGGCAAGGCGGTGTTCCACGCCGAGTACGAGCTGCCCACCGGCCGGTTCTGCGCCGAGTCCCGCCGGCTGAGGCTCAGTTCACTGCTGAAGAAGTACGAACTGGGGGCCTGGCGCCGGGCCTGCTGACCCGCGGCCACCCGGCCGGGCTCACCGAAAGGTCAGCGACGAGACGATCAGCGCCGTCGTGGCCGCCGTCTCCGCGAGTCCCCCGAACACATCACCGGTGACCCCGCCGAAGCGGCGGGTGCAGTGCCGCAGCAGGAGCTCCGCGACCGCGAGCGCGGCGGCCACCGCGAGCACCGCGCGGACGGCGTCGTACGCCCCGAGCAGCGCGCCCGCGGCCGCGCTCCCCGCACCG
>NZ_JBFATS010000044.1:0-3435 GCF_040678435.1 Streptomyces sp. NPDC052682
CCCGCCCCGGCCGGAGGGATCCGAGCCGGGGCGGGCCGCCGTCGGCCGCGGCGGTCGCGCGCGGGGAACACCGCCCGGCGGGCGGCGGGCCGGTCCGCCCGGCGGCCGCTGAGCTCGCCTCCGGACGGAACCGGTCCGCCTGCCCACGTCGGTCACCTCCCCGTGACAGCGCAGGCGGTGCCGTTGAGGGTGAAGGAGGTGGGCGCGGCGGTGTCGCCGGTGTGGGTGGCCTGGAAGCCGATGCCCACGGACGCGCCCGGCGCGATGGTGGCGTTGTGGGAGAGGTTCCTGGCCGTCACCTGGCCGGAGGCGGGCGAGAAGTCCGCGTTCCAGCCGGAGGTGAGGGTCTGCCCACCGGGCAGGGTGAAGACCAATGACCAGCCCTCGATCGCGCTGGTGCCGGTGTTGGTGACGGTGATGGTCGAGGTAAGACCGCTGTTCCAGGCGTTGACGGTGTCGGTGACCCGGCAGGTGGCGGGCGTCGGTGACGGCGGGTCGGAGGTCTGGAACTGCGTGAAGAACTTCCATACCTCTCCCGGCAGCCAGCTGCGGCCGCTGTCACCGGGCGCCCCGTCCTGCGGAGCGGCGATGTGCCCCTCGTCGAACGCGGCCCAGGCGACCGGGTGCCCGGCCGAGCAGCCCGCGTAGGTGGTGACCCGGTGCGTCAGGCTGCCCTGCGCCGGCTCGGGCGGGTTCTGGGGGGTGCAGCCGTTGTTCCGGACGAACCTGTCGCGCATCGCCCGCCCGCCGGAGATGCCGAGGACGTTGTCCCTGAGGCCGTGCACGCCGAGGTAGGCGATGGGCTGGGTGCCGCCGCTGCATCCGCTCAGCTGCCCGCCGCTTTGCACCGCGACCGCGCGGAAGACGGTGGCGCGGGCACACGCGAGGGCGTACGACATGGCGGCGCCGTAGCTGAAGCCGAGCGCGAAGCGCTGGCTCGTGTCGACGCACAGGTCCGCCTCGATCCGCCGGATCATGTCGTCGACGAAGGTGACGTCCTCCCCGCCGTTGTTGGCCCAGCCGTTGTCGAGGCCCTGCGGAGCGACGAAGATCGCGCTGTTGTTCGCCAGTCGCTGGAGCCCGTAGTACGCCCAGGTGCCCGTCTCCACCGTGCGGCCCGTGGCGACGTCGGTGGAGGTGCCGCCCAGCCAGTGGAACCCGAAGATCAGCCGGTACGGGCGGCTGCGGTCGTAGCCGTCCGGGATCCTCAGGATGAAGGTACGGTTCTTGCCGCCGCTCTGGATCGTGTGGGTGCCGCTGGTCAGGGTGGGGGTCTTCCCGCACCCCGCGGTCGGGGCGGCCGTGCCGGAGGCGGTGAGCGGAGCCCTCTCGCCGTGGCCGGCGGCCAGTGCCGTGCCTCCCGTGGCCAGCACGAGCAGCACCGCGACCACGGCGTGCCATAAGTGAGATCGTGCCCTTGTCATCGTGCAACTCCCCTTGTTTCGTCGGTGCGTCGCATGAGCGGCTACGGGGTTCGGGCCGAATCGGGCAGAGGGGTGCTGGTGGCGCCTGCGGCGAACTGCCACCAGTTCATGTTGAGCAGGTAGCCGCTGCCGCCGGTGAACCGCAGGTAGAGGTCCTGGGTTCCTGCTGCGCCGCTGACCGGGCAGGACACGGTCCTCCAGGTCTGCCAGCCCCCGGTGTTCGGCACCGCGCACCGGCCCACGACCGTCCCGCTCGGGGAGCCCAGGCGCAGCTCGACGGTGCCGCCGCCGCTGCCCGAGGCGACGCGCGCGGTGAACGAGGACGCGCCCGCCCCGAAGGCCACGCCCTTGACCTTGATGTAGTCGCCGTTCTCGATCCAGCCGACGTTCATCCCGCCTTCGCCGGCCGGTTCGGTCTCTATCCCGGACCCCCAGGCGATCGTCTCCGCCTCCTGGCGTACGTACGGGTCGAGCGTGCCGACCTGGGGTGCGCCGGTGTTCGTCATGGTGATGGCCGGGATCGTGCCGTCGGCGTTGTAGGAGAACCTCTCCACCGCGACCGAGCGAGTGAAACCACCGCCGCCCGGGAGCGCTCCGTTGTGGTAGAAGAAGTACGAATTGCCCTTGAAGTCCACGATCCCGGGGTGGTTGGTGAAACTGCTGCCCTGGGTGGGCATGACCGTCCCGCGGTAGGTCCAGGGCCCGGTCGGCCCGGGAGCCGTGGAGTAGGCGATGAACTCCGAGCAGCACTTGGCCGCGAACACCATGTAGTACAGGCCGTTGCGCTTGTAGACCCAGGGCCCCTCCTCGTACAGCGTGGGGCGGTTGGGATCACCGGTGCGGGTGCCGAATCCCGCGGTGGTGAGCGGGATCCTGGTGGGGCTGCCCGAGTAGGAGGTCATGTCGGCGTTCAGTCTGACGTACCAGAGATTCGGGTTGCCCCAGTACAGGTAGGCCTGGCCGTCGTCGTCGATGAAGACGGTCGGGTCGATCTCGCCGTTCTCCACCAGCGGACGGCCGAGGGCGTCCCGGAACGGGCCGGTGGGGCTGTCCGACACCGCCACGCCGATGGCCATGCGGCCGGTCGCCCGGTTCTTCACGGGTACGTACCAGTAGAACTTGCCGCCCCGCTGCACGGCCTGTCCCGCCCATGCGTCGGCGGACGCCCAGCTGAAGGTGTTCAGGCTGAGCGGTGAGCCGTGGTCGGTCCAGTTGACCATGTCGGCGGAGGACCACACCCTCCAGTCCTTCATGGTGAAGTAGGTGGAGCCGTCCTCGTCGTGCCCGGTGTAGAGGTAGACCCGCCCGTTGTGGACCAAGGGGGCCGGATCAGCGGTGTAGATGTGCTGGACGATGGGGTTGTCCGCCCTGGCCGCCGAGGGCTGCACCAGGGCGGGAACGACGGCGAACGCCAGCAGGAGGCCCATCGTCCAGGCGACGGCCCGGACACACCGCGCACGGGCTGGTGGCCGGTGGGCGATGTCCCTCACGTGCGGCTCCACTTCTGGCCGGCCTGGCCGTTGCAGCTCCACAGCACCAGTGGGGTGCCGTTGGCGGTGCCGGACCCGTTGACGTCGAGGCACAGCCCGGCGCGGGCGTTGCGGATCGACCCGTCGGAACCGACGGTCCACTTCTGGTTGTCCTGGCCGTTGCAGGGCCAGGTGATGACGCGGGTGCCGTTGGTGGTGCCCTGGTTGTAGGCATCCAGGCACTTGTCGCCGTAGACGCGGATCTCGCCGCCGGCCCACGTGGTCCACAGCTGGTTGGCGGCCGTGTGGCAGTCCCACAGCAGTACCGTGGCGCCGGCGGCGGTGGAGGCGTTGTCCACGTCCATGCAGCGGCCGGACGCGGCGCCGCGCAGCCGGGAGGTGGTGGAGGCCAGAGGACTGCCGCCGGTCACCTTGAACACGGCGACGCCGTGCGCGGGGACGCTGGCCGAGATCTGCCCGGACGTGCTGGACGTGCCGCCGGTCCACAGGTCGGTGAGGGTGAACGGCCCTCCGGACAGGCC
>NZ_JBFATS010000045.1:0-2858 GCF_040678435.1 Streptomyces sp. NPDC052682
CCCGCGGCCAGGCCCCGGCCGGAGGCCCGCGCCGCCCGAGCGGCACGCCGGGCGGAGGCCCGCGCCACCGGCACGCCAGGGGCAGACCCACGCCACCGGCACGCCGGGCGGAGGCCCTCGCAGCCAGCACGCCAGGCAACAAACCCTCGCAGCCAGCACGCCAGGCGCAGACCCACGCCATCGGCACGCCAGGCACAAACCCTCGCCACCGGCACGCCAGGCACAAACCCTCGCCACCGGCACCCGGGCGCAGACCCTCGCCACCGGCACGCCGGGCGGAGGCCCTCGCCACCGGCACGGCGGGCGCCCGCCCCCGTCCCACCGGCCACGCCGACTTCCCTCCGCCTGCCCGGCCCCATCCGGTATGGCCGATTCCGCCCCCACAGGCGTTCTTGTGGCGGGTCACGGCTCACGAGACGCTGCCAGGTGGCGTACCGGCCGCGCCGGGTGCACCCGGCGCGTTCCGGCCGACGTACGCCGAGTTGAGGGAGGGGAACGCATCACCATGGCACGGACGCGTACCCGGCGTCTGCGCCGGGCGGGGGGTCTGACCGCGGCGGCCTGTGCTGCCGCGCTTTCGGCCACCACCCTGCCCGCGCACGCCCAACCGGAGGGGCGGATAGCCGGCGCCGGACAGCCCGGTTCCGTCGACGGCAGTTACCTGGTGACACTCAAGGAGAAGACACAAGGCTCCTCGGCGGCCGGGCAGCGCCTCGCCGAGACGTACGGGGCGACCATCAGCCACACCTACGGCACGGTGCTCAACGGTTACGCGATCAGGGCGAACGCGGCACAGGCCAGGCGCCTCGCGGCCGATCCCCGGGTCGCCTCCGTCGTGCAGGACACCCGCGTGGCCCTCGACCGCGCCCAGAGCACCCCGCCGTCCTGGGGACTCGACCGCGTCGACCAGCGCGCCCTGCCGCTGGACGGGACCTACACCTGGCCGGCGTCGGGCGGCGCCGGCACCACGGTGTACGTGATCGACACCGGCGTCCGCGTCACGCACCGGGACTTCGGCGGCCGGGCGAGCCACGGCTGGGACTTCGTGGAGAACGACAAGGTCGCGAGCGACGGCAACGGCCACGGCACCCACGTGGCCGGCACCGTCGCCGGAAGGACCTACGGCGTCGCCAAGAAGGCCAGGGTCGTCGCCGTCCGGGTCCTCGACGACGCGGGCTCGGGCACCACGGCCCAGGTGATCGCCGGTATCGACTGGGTGACCCGGCACGCCAGGAAACCGGCGGTGGCCAACCTGAGCCTGAGCGGCTCGCGCAATGCCCAGCTCGACGCCGCCGTCCGCACCTCGATCGCCTCGGGCGTCACGTACACGGTCGCCGCGGGCAACGACGGCCGGCCCGCCGCCCTGTCCTCGCCGGGGGACGTACCTCAGGCGATCACGGTCGGCGCGACCGACCGGGGGGATGCGAAACCGGCCTTCTCCAACTACGGCCCGGCGCTCGATCTGTTCGCCCCCGGCGTGGCGATCACCTCGGCGTCCGCGGCGGGCGACACCGCCCGGGCCACCTACTCGGGCACGTCGATGGCAGCACCGCACGTGGCGGGCGCCGCGGCGCTCTACCTGGCCGGCCACCCCAAGGCCACCCCGGCCCAGGTCGCCAGAGCCCTGGCCGGCCAGGCGGTGTCCGGGAAGGTGTCCGGCCGCGGACCCGGTTCGCCGGACAGACTGCTGCGGGTGCCCCCCGCCGAATGAGGAAGCACAGCAACCACACAAGTCCGGCCTCGTCCGCCGCGGACGAGGCCGGACTTGTGTGCCGACATACGCGTGAGTAGTTAACAAAGTGCCGGATTGCTCACCCGAACAGGTGGGGAAGGCTCCTCCGGGTACACCCCTCAGGGAACACCACGCAGGACCTCCCCCCGTACATCCGCCCACCCACGTTGACGCGGACAGGAGCGGTCATGCCCGCCAAGCACCACTCGTCAGCACCACCGACACCCAGCACCACCGCACGTTCCGTGCGCCCGGCGGATCCCGGCCCGCCGCCCGCGGAGCCACCCTCCGCGCGTCACGCGACCGCCGTCGGCCGCATACCGGTCCTCGACGTCCGCCCGGTGGTCCAGCACGGGCGCCGGCCGGCCAAGGCCGTGACCGGGGAGTCGTTCCAGGTCACCGCCACCGTGTTCCGTGAGGGGCACGACGCGGTGGCCGCCAACGTCGTCCTGCGCGATCCCGAGGGCCGCCCCGGGCCGTGGACGCCCATGCGGGAGCTCGCCCCGGGCACCGACCGGTGGGGGGCCACGGTGACCGCCGGGGAGCCCGGACTGTGGTCCTACTGTGTGGAGGCCTGGGGGGACCCCATCGCCACCTGGCGGCACCACGCGCAGATCAAGATCCCGGCGGGGATGGACACGGAGGTCGTCCTGGAGGAGGGCGCGCGGCTGTACGAGCGCGCGGCCGCCGGTGTCCCCGCCGAGGACGGGCAGCGGGAGGTGATCCTGGCCGCCGTGGACGCCCTGCGCGACGAGGACCGCCCGGTCTCCGCCCGTCTGGCCGCCGCGCTCACCCCCGAGGTCAACGACGTCCTCGCCCGCCATCCGCTGCGGGAACTGGTCACGGCCTCCGAGCCCCTGCCGTTGCTGGTGGAGCGGGAGCGGGCGCTGTACGGGTCGTGGTACGAGTTCTTCCCGCGCTCGGAGGGCACCGAGGAGGAGCCGCACGGCACGTTCCGTACCGCCGCGCGGCGGCTGCCGGCGATCGCGGCGATGGGCTTCGACGTGGTCTACCTGCCGCCGATCCACCCGATCGGCACCACCTTCCGCAAGGGGAAGAACAACACCCTCACCCCCGGCCCCGACGACGTCGGCGTGCCCTGGGCGATCGGCTCCCCCGAGGGCGG
>NZ_JBFATS010000046.1:0-1413 GCF_040678435.1 Streptomyces sp. NPDC052682
TGAGACCTGATGCCGAGCCGATTGTGGTGAAGTGGATGATCCTATGCTGTCGAGAAAAGCCTCTAGCGAGTTTCATGGCGGCCCGTACCCTAAACCGACTCAGGTGGTCAGGTAGAGAATACCGAGGCGTTCGGGTGAACTATGGTTAAGGAACTCGGCAAAATGCCCCCGTAACTTCGGGAGAAGGGGGGCCAGTCCTGGTGACGATCTTTACGGTCTGAGCTGGGGGTGGCCGCAGAGACCAGCGAGAAGCGACTGTTTACTAAAAACACAGGTCCGTGCGAAGCCGTAAGGCGATGTATACGGACTGACGCCTGCCCGGTGCTGGAACGTTAAGGGGACCGGTTAGCTCCATTTCGGTGGGGCGAAGCTGAGAACTTAAGCGCCAGTAAACGGCGGTGGTAACTATAACCATCCTAAGGTAGCGAAATTCCTTGTCGGGTAAGTTCCGACCTGCACGAATGGCGTAACGACTTCTCGACTGTCTCAACCATAGGCCCGGTGAAATTGCACTACGAGTAAAGATGCTCGTTTCGCGCAGCAGGACGGAAAGACCCCGGGACCTTTACTACAGTTTGATATTGGTGTTCGGTTCGGCTTGTGTAGGATAGCTGGGAGACTGTGAAGCCTGGACGCCAGTTCGGGTGGAGTCGTCGTTGAAATACCAGTCTGGTCGTGCTGGATGTCTAACCTGGGTCCGTGATCCGGATCAGGGACAGTGTCTGATGGGTAGTTTAACTGGGGCGGTTGCCTCCTAAAGGGTAACGGAGGCGCCCAAAGGTTCCCTCAGCCTGGTTGGCAATCAGGTGTTGAGTGTAAGTGCACAAGGGAGCTTGACTGTGAGACCGACGGGTCGAGCAGGGACGAAAGTCGGGACTAGTGATCCGGCGGTGGCTTGTGGAAGCGCCGTCGCTCAACGGATAAAAGGTACCCCGGGGATAACAGGCTGATCTTCCCCAAGAGTCCATATCGACGGGATGGTTTGGCACCTCGATGTCGGCTCGTCGCATCCTGGGGCTGGAGTCGGTCCCAAGGGTTGGGCTGTTCGCCCATTAAAGCGGTACGCGAGCTGGGTTTAGAACGTCGTGAGACAGTTCGGTCCCTATCCGCTGTGCGCGTAGGAGTCTTGAGAAGGGCTGTCCCTAGTACGAGAGGACCGGGACGGACGAACCTCTGGTGTGCCAGTTGTTCTGCCAAGGGCATGGCTGGTTGGCTACGTTCGGGAGGGATAACCGCTGAAAGCATCTAAGCGGGAAGCCTGCTTCGAGATGAGGACTCCCACCCACTTGATGGGGTAAGGCTCCCAGTAGACGACTGGGTTGATAGGCCGGATATGGAAGCACGGTAACGTGTGGAGTTGACCGGTACTAATAGGCCGAGGGCTTGTCCTCAGATGCTCGCGTCCACTGTGTT